>NZ_JAMXOT010000197.1 GCF_024220515.1 Oscillatoria sp. HE19RPO | reverse complement strand
GCAATGCTTGCGCCCTGGGGCGCAAGCATTGCGCCCCTACACCTACCTCCCTTCCAGTGCAACGTTTGGAGGATTTATATTTTGCAATCCCCTTAGAGGGAGGGTGGGCTTGGCTTGTTTTAGGGCAATCATGGTCCTGCTCTGGCTTTCAGCCGTTTTTTTTATTATACTCTACCCAGAGTGATAGAAGAGGGTTAGTTGTTGCTCCCAAGCGGCAATAAACTGATGCAGTGGTTGATGGTGACCATTGCCGTTCCCGTTGCCATTGCCGTTGTGAGTGAAATTAGTGTGAGACAGAACGAACTCCAGCGCAAGGCGGTCTACTAGAATTACAGTCCAATCTAGGGTGAGGTCCCGCACAAGAGGCAGGTTTTCGCCATCGCTCAGGTGCAATCCACCAAGGTTGGCATCCAGTCCAATTTCTAGCAAAAACCCTTGTCCGACTTGTTCTAACAAGGCTTGACCCAAATGCCAGAGGTTGTCTACGGACATGGCGGATTCTAAAGTGTTCAGCCAGAGCCACTCGCGCAAAGCCGGATAGTAAATTTGGTTGACTGTGGCTAGGTGACTACGCAGTTGCGGAAGACTGGCTGCGGGAATTTCATCCAGGAAAAGTTCAATGGCCTCTAACGCAATTTCTACGGTGGGACAAACGCACGAGTTGAGCGACAACAACAATGCGCGACGATTGTGCAACGTAGCACTGACGATTCGTTCGGCGGTGTTTTGCATGAACTCGGGGTCACCGGCGCGTTGGAGTTGTTGGGTCAAATAGGGGGCATCCGAGTCCAGGTGAAGCCGTCCTAGATACCGACCCTCAGCATCCAGGAATAAGACAGGCAGAGCGTGGGAAAATGCTAAGGCAGTGGCTTCTCCAGTGATTTCGCACCCGTGGAATAGGACGATGTGGCTTGTCATTTTTGCCAACACTCGCCGCTGTAATTGCTGATGATGCCACAGTTCAAAAACTTGACGCTTGGCTTGCAGAATCGAACCGGGTTGGGTGAGGTAGATTGCGGTCATTGTTTCAGTTGAACGCTACATTTCCAGCATCGCAACTGAGTATTTGTGTTCGTGTATGCCTTAGCCGGTGCAGTATATGACTTTTTATATGACTTGTTTTCGTGAGTTTTGAATTATTGCAGATTGACAATTTTATGGACTGAAAAAGGTTATCGTTTGACTGTAGTTTATCTTGTCACCCCATCAGGTTTCCTCACCCAAGTGGGTGAGGAATTTGGCAAACCGTCATCAAATGATTGAGCTAGGTCAGGGGCCAGATTTGAGCCGGTTGGTTCAACAAACTCAGGTAATGTTTACGTGGGTCTGCTGTGGCACCAAAGACAGTAACCACTTGATATTCATCTAAATCAGCTATCCAAATTGGAGAAGGCGTTCCCGTTCCGCCACACAAATTTTTAGCTTCATCAAGTTTTCGTTGTTTCTCCAATTTATGGAATTCTTGGTGAAGAATATCTAAGGCATAAGGTTTATCCTTGTTTTGGCCTGACACAACAACAATTCGACAGTGAGAATCCACTGCTTCAGTCCAAGAATTGTCAGTAACAAGCCCAGCTTCTAATGGTGAGTTTGGATTTACGGAAAGCTCAGTCACCTTGTTGAAAGCCTGGTAAAATTCCTGCAAACGCTGTTGAAACCGCTGCTTAAATTCCTGGGGAGTATCGGGTAGATTCCAGAACGAATCTGTATTTTCTGGATATAACGTAGAACCACGATACCAGGGGGCATTATTTCGCTCATAACAAGGACGCCGCGCACCTTGTCCGACTCCCCCTAGGTGAAACATCATCCAGGTCAGAGTCTTGAACAAGGAGGAGAGCGCCTGTTGCAGATTCCCAGGAGCTTCCGGGGAATAGCGCAGGACGAGGGTTCCTACCTGTTCGCCACAAGCGCCATCTTGTCCTTGCCGGTTAGGTAATGGTTCTTTTTGGGTCACTTTCCCGTCCGCAATTTCGACTCGTACCCACCCCCATTGCTGAGGGTCGATACTGCCAAAGAGTTGCGCTTCCCAAGGTTTGACTTCATCAGGAGACAATACACCCAACGCAAAGCTGCGGAACCAATAGCGCAACATGGATTTAAAGGCAATTGGGCGAACTTCTGCTTCCGATTGTCCACGCATCTGCCATTCTTCACGTCTATCGTTCCAATGGAATGGGGTAAACTTTTGGCGTCCGTGAATCAGTTGACCTTGCAGGGTAAATTCCAGACGGAAAAATCCATCCTGGGGTTTACCAGCACCGGCCCGGATGAGTTCCCCATAGCCACTATTCACTTGAGAGCCGATTCCCCCTTGCAAGCCAGCCACCAGCCATGCTTTAACTTGGTCTAAAATCGAAGCATCACTGCAATTGCTGACCAACCGTAGCCCAATTAAAAACGTCGGTTCTTTCAGGGAGAGGAAGGGATTAGGATTGGGACCGTAATTGGGCAAAGACTCCCCCTCCCATTTCCAGATATTGTTCGCCATATCCACCTTTAATCCGTCTTTGTTGGGCAAGGGATAAGCATTGAGGAAGACCACTTTTCCGCAGCGATCGCTCCCTTTGGCATCCAGGGAACCAAACCAAGGAGCAATCCGCGTGGATGCCTCCTGCCAACGCAACCCCTCTGCGGCCATCAGTTCGCGAATCGCCTGGGTTCGGGCAACTCCGCGTAAAGTTGCCGAAGGAATGTAGGGCATCCCCAAAGCGTCAAAAGCAGGTAACAAGATGTTTTCGGGTCCCCGATGTCCGCCAACCCGAATCCGCCAGGGACATTTAACTTGGAAGGTGTTTTCCTTACCAGCAATCGCTCGGGTGCGATCGCACAGTTGTCGGAGTCGTCGCTGATACTGGGCTTTTTCTTCGGCCTTCTGGAGAATCTGAACCTTGGTCGCGTCTTTTTCGGGAGAATCAAGCGATCGCATCCACCGCAGATACTCGACAAAACTAGCTGTGTCATCGGTTGGCGGTTCGCGCTCAGGATATAACCAGGGAGAGGGACGTGAGTTTTGATTCCCGCCGCCGCCACCCCCTTGATTGCCCCCGCCTCGGTTGCCGCCACCTTGATTGCCACCGACTGGAGGAATAACCCGGCGAGGGGCTGTATTTCCAGCCGGAGTTGTGCGAACTGGGGGGGTCGCAGGAGGCTGGGGTCTGTTCGGTCGTTGTAATGGATCCGGTGTCATGATTTAGTCTCCTCCAGAAACATCGTGATAAACAGCAGTTGCCCAAAAACTAAACTCTCGTGCCAAGGCTAACCCTAAGCCGGTCAACCCCAAATATTCATCGGTTTCTAACTCTTTGAGGGTAGTTAAGCCTTGAACGTCTGCTAGGGTCTTATCATCCGGCAAATTGGCAAGGGTCTGTAAACACTCGAAATACTTACAAACTACCTGCCTTTTCCCTTCTTGGGTGAGGGCTTGTTCCTCCGCTTTCAGGCGCATCATGCCCCAAGTCGAAAGATAGGTATAAAGTTCAACAGCTTGATTTTTCTGTTCTTTGAGGCGAGTGTTATCTTGAGTTTGCTCTCGCAACCCAGACAGAGCCTCATAGACCGGAGTTGTAATGGTACGCGGGTCGAAAGTCATCATGGTTAGTCCTGGGAGTGAATGAATAAACTAAGTTGAGGAATAGCCCGATTGGATGGGCCTTGTTCCTTGGAAATTATTTAGACGGAGTGCGCCGATAAAGAGGCTGTTCTCACGAGTTCAAAACAGGTGAGATTGACCATTGTTGAACGAATCCGCGTCCTAGACTTTCTTGACCCCCAATCTGGATAATTTCGCGACTATTCAACAAGTTTTCAAATGCAGCCTGAGAACTTTCGCGGGTCCCGTTCGCTTGCGACGTAACGCCCCAGGGAAAATACATCACGGTATCCGGTGGAATGGCTTCCTCGTAGCGAAATCCTCCCTCGACCGATTTATGCTCGTCTAACTTGACCTTCACCTGCCGCCAGAGACTCATTTGGATTAACGTCACACAATGGTGGTCAGGCAAGACTAAGACGCGATCGATACCTTGACTGGCTGGGTGCTGCGGAATAAACGCTTGCCAGTTGTCCCAGTTGTTCAACTCATTGGAACGAATAATCGCATCCTTGAGGTAAATCCCCGACTGATTTTTTTTGGCATTCGTCAAATAGGAGTCCGCAGGAATTTTAGGTAGAGTCGGATTAAACCGTTTCCAGCGACGGAGTAACATCGGGCAGCTAATCCAAATCACGCCATGACTCAGGGAAGGTACGGGAACCCACAACAAAGAACCATCTCCAATCCAGACATCCCCCTGTTCGAGTTGGGTGATTGCCTTACCTGTTTGGGATTGGTATTCTGCCAAAAACTCTTGATTGTCCAAATCTTTCAAGTCTGGGCCAAAGAGTTGAGTGCGAACTACGCGATTGTCCAGACTAGCTCGTTGGCGTCCTCGAATGGTACTCGACGGAATATAAGGCAAATCCGTATGAGATTCACGGGCAATTCCTAACAGGTTTCCTTCTTGAGTTGTGCCGCCAGTATGTAATGGGGCTAACAGATATAGATAAACTAACTCGGTCATTAACTTGCTCCTGTGCAAGAAATTTATAAGAAAATTTTCTGGTAATTCCAGATTTTGAAGCGCTCATTTCTATTCTCGTTTCCATTAGTTCCACTTCCAAAGAAGTGCAAGGTATTTGTCTTAAAAATACAAGGTGGAAAGGGTTGCTGGAAGGTTTCCATTAGTTCCACTTCCAAAGAAGTGCAAGGCTCTTCCAGCATCTGCCCAAGTTGGTGCACGAGAAGTTTCCATTAGTTCCACTTCCAAAGAAGTGCAAGGTATCAATCCGGGGCGTTCCATGTCCCATTGAAATGGTTTCCATTAGTTCCACTTCCAAAGAAGTGCAAGGACACCTCAACAGATTGATTCGATCCGAATTTTGAAGTTTCCATTAGTTCCACTTCCAAAGAAGTGCAAGGCGTGAGTCAAGAGTACTCCGAATGGGGTAATTGGACAGTTTCCATTAGTTCCACTTCCAAAGAAGTGCAAGGCAATGAGGACTTGACGGGCTGTAGTACCATCAGCGAAAGGTTTCCATTAGTTCCACTTCCAAAGAAGTGCAAGGAATGACCGATCAATTTTACGGTTTCAGCCCCAATTTCGATCAGTTTCCATTAGTTCCACTTCCAAAGAAGTGCAAGGTATTACTTTACTTGGCGGAGGTGTATTGGCAGGAATTGTTTCCATTAGTTCCACTTCCAAAGAAGTGCAAGGCGGTGGGAAAGAGTGGATTGTCGTTGCCTGCTTCGAAGGTTTCCATTAGTTCCACTTCCAAAGAAGTGCAAGGAGTTAATTATTCTGTCAAGCTCTTCCGAGGAGATGACGAGTTTCCATTAGTTCCACTTCCAAAGAAGTGCAAGGAATGTTCAAGTCAGCGGTGTCCAAATAGTCCATGAAGGCTTGTTTCCATTAGTTCCACTTCCAAAGAAGTGCAAGGCCGCGTCATCCATGGCCACGTCGTCCAGAAAATCAATGTTTCCATTAGTTCCACTTCCAAAGAAGTGCAAGGCAGACCGGGGGCGTCCAGACTGCACACGGTTGATAGAATGTTTCCATTAGTTCCACTTCCAAAGAAGTGCAAGGACCCTGTGCAGTCGACAGGTACCACCACGGAGTCTTGTTTCCATTAGTTCCACTTCCAAAGAAGTGCAAGGAATTTTGGTTAGTGGCACCGTTGCTCCTAACCTTGCCCAGTTTCCATTAGTTCCACTTCCAAAGAAGTGCAAGGCGGTATTGACCCACTAGTAACATTCTCAGTGGAGGGTTTCCATTAGTTCCACTTCCAAAGAAGTGCAAGGAGATAACTCGCTTGAAGTTCAGCGATTTAAAATTACCATCCTGTTTCCATTAGTTCCACTTCCAAAGAAGTGCAAGGGTGCCGCCTTAGAGGTGGTAATTCCTGACAGCATTGTTTCCATTAGTTCCACTTCCAAAGAAGTGCAAGGAATGGTATTGCAGACTTAAGTTTGGTTGTGCAAAGGTTTCCATTAGTTCCACTTCCAAAGAAGTGCAAGGGACATTGACACTGCTTGGGTTGAAAGAATCCAGTAGTATTGTTTCCATTAGTTCCACTTCCAAAGAAGTGCAAGGAATGGTGAGTTGGTTTTTGACGCATCCACCGCCCCCGGTGGTTTCCATTAGTTCCACTTCCAAAGAAGTGCAAGGTATTTCGCCTTCTGTTTTGAAGGATCGGATTTCCAGTGGTTTCCATTAGTTCCACTTCCAAAGAAGTGCAAGGCCCTCTTGGACACCTGTACCTCTGGCCAACTTTTATAGTTTCCATTAGTTCCACTTCCAAAGAAGTGCAAGGAACTATTGAGACCACAGGCAAGTAATGTCACAATAGGTTTCCATTAGTTCCACTTCCAAAGAAGTGCAAGGTCTAACAAACATTTCAATCTGTGCAAGCGGCTCTTGGAAGTGGTTTCCATTAGTTCCACTTCCAAAGAAGTGCAAGGGCTGAAATCCTCGGTCTTTCCGAGGAAGATGCTACGGTTTCCATTAGTTCCACTTCCAAAGAAGTGCAAGGCAGAAATCCTAACGATTTTGATTTTTATGGAGTTGGTAGTTTCCATTAGTTCCACTTCCAAAGAAGTGCAAGGATTTCAACGATCCGCTCGTTGATATTTCTTCTGGCTACGGTTTCCATTAGTTCCACTTCCAAAGAAGTGCAAGGTTTTATCGGAAGTGAGTATGGACTAATTATCCATTAGTTTCCATTAGTTCCACTTCCAAAGAAGTGCAAGGGGAGTGGTGCATCCATCGTTGATACCCAATTCAACGTTCAGGTTTCCATTAGTTCCACTTCCAAAGAAGTGCAAGGATATAGGTACCAGTACCAGAAACAGTAGGGAGAATGTTTCCATTAGTTCCACTTCCAAAGAAGTGCAAGGTTGCTCTTGCAGAAAGTGCCAGTCGTGGTGCAGTTAGTTTCCATTAGTTCCACTTCCAAAGAAGTGCAAGGCCTGGACAACTTCTTCCATTTTATAATAGAGGTCGTAGGTTTCCATTAGTTCCACTTCCAAAGAAGTGCAAGGTGGAGGTAAAACTCCACGGTAACCAAGGAAACGACTTGTTTCCATTAGTTCCACTTCCAAAGAAGTGCAAGGTCTACACTGGATCGGTCTCACAAGAGATGTCCCGTTGTTTCCATTAGTTCCACTTCCAAAGAAGTGCAAGGCTTGTTTTAATCCAAAAAACACCAGGAGGCATTCGCCAAATGTTTCCATTAGTTCCACTTCCAAAGAAGTGCAAGGATCTGGGTCAGGTACGTACTCGTGCTGGCGTTCTTTGTTTCCATTAGTTCCACTTCCAAAGAAGTGCAAGGCTTTTTTGCTCTGCGTACGGCGACTTTCTCGCCTCAAACCCGTTTCCATTAGTTCCACTTCCAAAGAAGTGCAAGGACTATCTCGGTGGAATTTGAAGCCGAGGGTATGCTCGAGGCAAGTTTCCATTAGTTCCACTTCCAAAGAAGTGCAAGGGGCGGACAAGGAAATGATACGATCTATGTAGGCATTTGTTTCCATTAGTTCCACTTCCAAAGAAGTGCAAGGGCTTACCCGTTGAAAGGCTTACCCTGAGATGATTGTACACCTGCGAATCTGAGGGGGTCAAGTTTTTGTAGCGACAGTTGCATGATTTGAGTCCGAATTTGGGGAAAATCATCGGTTCAAAGCCTTATCCTGAGCCTAATCTGAGGGGGGTAACGAGAGAATGCGGGTTTCAGGACTAGCCTACCCCCCTCAGATGCTTATCATTCGTAGACTTATGATAAGCTGACTTAATATTCATGGGCTTAGAGGTTCCGATCGCGGAGGATACGAGTTTTGGTTTCTTCGGCTACTTGTGGGTCCTCTAGCAATTGGTCGAGTAACGGTGACATTTTGCCTTGATTGTTCGCGATTGCCACCACCAGGGCTTGTTGATTAGCCACGGGTAATATTTTATCATTTCTGCCCCAATCTTCGCGAATCATTCGAGAAAACAAGTCAGGGTCAAATTTACCTAAGTCATTTAACAAGGAAGTTACGACCAATTTATCAATTTTACCCGAAATATCCACGGACCGAAATAGTAGCCGGGTACAGTCGATGAGTTGGGGAATCAGGCGACGGTCTTCTAGTATCACCATCTGATTGAAGGCAATCATGGCAATATGGGCAATCCTATCAATGGTCGGCTGGGGTGCATGAGGAATAACCGTCTGGGTCAAACTAAATATCGCCTCGGCAATGGGCAATTCTAATCGTCGAGTGCCCGAGGGATGTTTCCAGATGGCAGCCGTTGTTAGTTTATAGGCCAATTGCAAGACTTCCGGGGTAGTTTCTTGAGCAATTGCTTGAAAAACTTGGATAATTTGCGCGGGAGTAACCTTCTGGGTGTTTACTTGCTCTAAAATCGCTTGCATACAATTTTGGCGGACTCGAATCACCCGAGAATTGGCTAATAACGGCAACAATGATTCCAGGGGGACTGCTTGCTGGTTTTGGACTAACTCTAGCACCATCCCCGATGCCTCTTTGGCAATATCTTGAGAGACATCCGCACAAGCCTTGACTATTTCCTGGATGGCTTCTGTTGTTCCCAATTTTGCTTGTTGCCAATGCAGTTTTAATAGTGCAGTCCGGGCTTCTTTAGATTGGCGATTTTGCTGGAGATAGGGGGCAATTTCTGGCGGAATGTAGCTGAGTTTTTTAAGAATTAGATTTGTCTGTTTGGGCGCAAGAGACTGGACAGCTTGCTCTAAAATCGTGGCGAGTTGAGTTCTAACTTGAGATGACCATACAGCGAAAGTCCCCAACACTCCAATCAGTTCCACGGGATAAGTTTCGATGAGGGGGTGAATCCATTCGGTTAATTGAACTGTCCAGGATTCTTCTAGTTCAGGGCTTTCTTCTCCCGCTTTGGCTAAGGCTCTCAGCAACATGGCTAAAGTAGAAATGCGATTATCGGCCAAATTAGAAATATCTCGGTTGACTAATGCAGAAGCTACTACTGTGGCCCCTCCATGTTGGATGGCTTCTTGTAAGGCGATCGCACTGCTGCGGTTCAACGATTTTGAATCAGCCGAAGAACACTCATCAAACAAGAGACTAACGATTGCACCGAGTAATTCTGCATCTTGAGCCGCCTGCCGACCTACGGCTGCTGCACAGACTGCCATCCATTCCGGTTGCAAGGGAACCGCTAAAACTTCCAGCCAAGATTGACCGAACCGGCTTTTGCCATTGGAAAGTAAATCGGGCAAAATGGAGCCAAGTAACGCCACAGCATTCTGATGTTCGACAAAGGAATTGTTGGCCGGGGGAAGCTCGATAATTTCTTCCAAAAATTCTACTTGCACTTCCTGGGGAACTTCGGGACTGAGGTACAATTCTATCACCATTGCTCGGACATTGCTGCCAAATGCGGCATATTGTTGTTGGAGAAGGGCGAGTACCTGCAAATTGATAGCTTTGCCTTGCGTTCTAATTTTGCGGCAATAGTCTCCGAGTAGCTTTCCCCAGAGGGTATGACCCAATCGGCTGGCAACTAAAGGACTGGCATTTAAGGCGGCAATGGTATCCTGAAATCGCTGGAATTCGGCATGGGACTGGACAATCCAATCGGCGGCAATTTCCAGGGTTTTGTTAATCAATTCCTTGGGAACTCTACTCAGCGAATACAGGACGATTTCCCATGCCGTTTGCCGATGACGGATGGGGGCTGAATTGGCAGCCACAAGCAAAGTTTCCATGAAAGCGTAGTCCCGGGCCAGGGCTATCTCTAGCATCGGTCGCAGGATGCCCGAAGCGTCCGGTTCGATGCGAGAAACCGCAGCAAAGGCGATCGCCCGAAAGGGAAGGAGTTGCTGCCAGTCTAGTTCGTGGCAAATCTGCTCAAAATCAGCTAAGGTAACTAACGTCAGATATTGGCGAAAAATCGGCCATAGGTAATGAGGAGTCGTCTGAGTGTTAGACTGCAACTGGCGGCGGATTTGGGCTTGGGTGAGTTCCCCAGAGGCGGTGGCGTTCAACCACCGGGCGATCGCATATTCCAGGAAAGTTTGATGGAAAAAGCCGATGCGATAGTTTCCCAATTCTTTGAGGACGCCCTCACTTCGCAATGCCGTGTAAGCCTCGAAATCTGCGGAACCACTCAGGTCAAACTGGGTTTCATAGAGAAAATCCCGCAGCCGTTCCCCAGAATTTTGGTACAAGGTTTCGGCCAAAAATAAGCATAATTTTTCTTGCGTTTTGCCAATGCGCGGGGATTGATGCTGATGCCGGACCTTAGAAATTTTCCAGTTCCAGTATATGTCATAGAGTTGGCTCACCGTTAAGTCTTCTGGCACGACTTGCGCCTCGGCAAATAACTCGCACAATAAGGCCAAGAGCAGGGGATGGGTAACAATTTCGGTGAGTGAGACGCTATCGGTAGATAAGGCTAGAATGCGATCGGCAAATGCCGTTTGACTCTCGATAGTCGGATAGTCCGGTTTGAGGGCGGCAAAACGGCCAGCAGCTTCGGCAACTTCTTCCGGTTGAAACGGGGTGATTTTGCAGCCATCATACACCGCTTCTCGGAACCCCGCAAAACTTTGGTGGTAAGGCTCAAAAAAGTCGGCATAATCGTTATCTCGACAGGTAAAAGCGACCGTTGTGCCAGACTCTAGCAGTTGCGCCAACATCCCCCGGAAGACAGGAACTAGCGGTTTGGTCAGAACAATGTCTAAGGTATCCAGTAACAAAATGCCGCGTCCGTGGTGAGCGGTTAGTTGGTGAGCCACTTCTACAATGGACAAACGAGTATCACTGACTTTTGCCCCCAGTTCTTCGGGAAAGCGATCGCTCTCTTCCACCAAATCATCACAGCGCACCAACGCAATCCATCCGCCGATTCCTTCTGCAATTAAAGCATCGTACAGGGTCCCAAGGAGGGTGCTTTTCCCATAGCCTGCTGCCCCCAAGATTGGGACCACCCGCTGCTTACCTTCGACTCCTCCACGGATTTGGGTTAGACATCGCTCTAAAAAACTTTCCCGGCGAATTGGCGGCAAAATATAAGGGTCCAATGCTTTGCGGGTTCGGGAGGCGTGGCCCATCACCGTTGCCAATTGGACCGTGGAGGGCGTCGCCTGAGCAAATGCTTCCTCGATAATCTGTTCCACTGCCCCAGGGGAAGGTTCATCCTTGTTTTCCTGGGGAGAATCTGAAGGGTCCTCGATGGAAAGTGCGGCGATTTCCTGCCAATCTAGGTCCAATGCCCGACAGATTTCTTGAAATAGTAGGCGATCGACAGGTTTGCTGTTGAAGAATTTGCTCACCGTCGTCCAAGAGGCGACTGCTAACTCCTTGGCGATGGCAGTCTTGGTCAAATTATGCCGTTTTAAAGCCTGTTCCGCTTTTTGGATTCCCTCTTCAGACGCAATCAGCGATCGCCGTCCCAACATGACATTCCTCCCTTATCCTTGATTAAATCCTGCTCCTACTGTCAACGCTTCAGCCACCTGTTATTCATGATAGGGCTTCCCCTTTCGTTACGAAAACCCATCTTTGAGAATAAGTCATACAAAAAGTCATATATCGTGCCGGTAAAGGCATATAGGAACACAAACAAGCCCTTGCCAAGATGGAATTGTAAGCCATTTCCAACGAGTTTATGGAATTTACCGAGACCTTACTCAGGGCCGCTTGGCAACAGGTGCGCCGGGGTTCGCGAATGGCGGGGGTGGATGGCATCACAGTAGATTGGTTTGCCGACAATCTCCAGATGCAGTTGGAGCAACTCCAGCATCATCTTACCCAGGAAACCTATCAAGCTAAACCCGCATTGGGCTTTTATTTACCCAAGGCATCCGGGGGGAAACGGTTGGTGGGGATTCCCACCGTATCTGACCGAATTATTCAACGGTTATTGCTAGAGGAACTCTACTGGCCCCTTGAGGATGCTTTTCTCGATTGTAGCTATGCCTATCGACCCGGGCGCAGTATCCAGCAAGCGGTGCATCATCTGTATGCCTATTACCAATTTCAGCCTTGTTGGGTCCTGAAAGCGGATATTGCCCAATTCTTCGACAATCTCTGTTGGGCGCTGTTGCTCACTCAACTGGAGCAATTGCAACTCGACCCGATGATCGGACAGTTGCTGGAACAACAAATCGCTGCCGGGATTGTGATTCGCGGACAATATCAAAACTTTGGCAAAGGCGTCTTACAAGGAGCAATACTTTCGGGGGCTTTAGCTAACCTCTACCTGACCGAATTCGACCGCCGCTGTTTGGCTGCTGGACTCAATTTCGTGCGCTACGGGGATGATTTTGTCATTGCCACTGCCCATGCCACCCAAGCCCAGGGAAACTTAGACCAAGTGCGAGGCTGGCTCGGGGAATTATATCTCACTTTACAGCCCGACAAAACTCAGATTTATGGACCCGATGAAGAGTTGACCTTTCTGGGATATCGGTTTGTCAAAGGACAAGTCTATGCACCGCCACCGCGCGCACCTCGGGGAGATTGGCTGCTTTCAGCCTCCGGCGTGCCTTATCGGCGGGTACGACAACGGCAACGCGCGCGGGTGTCTCGTCCTCCCCTCGCCTGTAGTCTCAAACCCGTGCACTTTCCTGTTGCCAATCCTGAACATTTATGGAGTGATGCCATGACTACTTTATACATCACCGACCAAGGTGCGTATTTGAGCGTCAAAAATCAGCAATTTCAGGTGTTTTCTAACCACGAACTGCGCGTAAAAGTTCCCGCCAACCGGGTGAGTCATATTGTCTTATTTGGCTGCTGCAATATGTCCCACGGAGCCGTTTCTTTGGCCTTGCGTCGTCGGATTCCCGTGATGTATTTGTCCCAGAAAGGGCGGTATTTTGGCCGGTTGTACTCGGAAAGTCATGCCAAAGTTGAGTATCTGATTCAGCAAGTGCAACGGTCCCTGGACCCAGAGTTTACCCGTTGCCAAGCCGAGGCGATCGTTGCCGCAAAACTGCACAATTCTCGGGCATTGTTGCTCAAACTAAACCGCCGTCGTCAAACTGATGCCGCTTTGATTGCCTTGGAAATGCTCATCAGTTGCCGGGATAAATTGCCCTTAGCCGAATCGATGGATGCCTTGCGCGGCTATGAAGGTAAAGCAGCATCCGCCTATTTTCAAGCCTTGGGTTCGTTATTCTCTGGACCTTTTGCCTTCGAGAAACGGACCAAACGGCCCCCAACGGACCCGGTGAATAGCATGATGAGTTTAGGCTACACCTTGCTTAGTCAAAATGTGCATTCTTTTGTCAACTTAGCGGGACTGCATCCGCACTTTGGCAATCTGCACGTCCCTCGGGACAATCATCCCGCATTGGTGTCCGATTTGATGGAAGAATTTCGCGCCCAAATTGTGGATTCCTTGGTGGCCTATCTAGTCAATTCCCAGATTTTGACCCCGGATGATTTTACCTTGCCCGATGAGCGCAATGGGGTCTATTTACAACCTCATGCCTTGAAGAAATACCTCAAGCACTGGGAGGATAAGTTGCTTTCGGAAATCACTCATCCCCATACGAACTACAAAGTTAGTTTAAAGCGGTGTATTGAGTTGCAAGTGCGCGAATATATCGCCTGTCTAGTCGGCGAGGTTGAGGTGTATCGTCCCATGTTGTGGAAGTTGTAGTTTTTTATGGTCACTGGTCCTTGGTCCTTGGTCCTTGGTCACTGGTCACTGGTCACTGGTCACTGGTCATTCGTGGGTGGTCATTGGTCATTGGTCACTGGTCACTGGTCACTGGTCATTCGTGGGTGGTCATTCATCCAAATGACAAATGACAAATGACAAATGACAAATGACAAATGACAAAAAACCAAATCTAGTGCAGAACAAACTGCTGACCGGAACCCGAAAATTGCTGTTTCTTCAAATTGCTCAACAACCGGGAATTACCTCCGCCCAACTCTGCTCCAACAGTTGCGCCAGAGGAGGAAACTTGTCCCGAATCAATCACCATCTAGCCGGGTTAATTGATGAAGGATTTATTGCCATCTCCTCTCGCAACAAACGGGGCAAATCTCATTACCAAATTACCTCAAACAAGGGCAAACGAATGCTACAATATTTACAGGCAATTCAACTTGATGGCGAGGGTTAAACGTTTTGGGGAGAGTCGCTTCCCACACACCGCACCTCCATCACCCCACTGAACCGGAAATGATTACCTTACCTTATCAATAGAGTTTGACTGATAAGCATCTGAGGGGGGTAGGGTAAGTCTGAAACCCTGATTCTACCGTTACCCCCCTCAGATAGCCCTCCACCAGGGCATTTCAGACGACGATTTTCCGTGATTTGAGGCGAAATTGCAGAGAATGTTGCTACAAAAACTTGACCCCCTCAGATCCACTGGTGTAAAATTAGCTCAGGACAAGCCTTTCAACAGGTAAGCCCTTGCACTTCTTCGGAAGTGGAATTAATGGAAACTCGGCTTCAATAGTCCAGAGAACTTCTTCAGCATCTTCCTTGCACTTCTTCGGAAGTGGAATTAATGGAAACGTTGGTACTGTCACTATCTGAAACTACCGCAACTCCCTTGCACTTCTTCGGAAGTGGAATTAATGGAAACGATTAAAAATTCCAACAGACAAACAGAACATGGTTGGAAGCCTTGCACTTCTTCGGAAGTGGAATTAATGGAAACGGGAAGTAAAAAAACCGTTATTGAAACAATCAGACCCCCTTGCACTTCTTCGGAAGTGGAATTAATGGAAACCGTAGCCGTCTAACACATTATTAGGAACACGGCTGTTCACCCTTGCACTTCTTCGGAAGTGGAATTAATGGAAACTGCGGTGGGGATTGCTCCCTCAGGTAGGGTCGTTAAACCCTTGCACTTCTTCGGAAGTGGAATTAATGGAAACAATATTCACCACAAGATCATTGCCCTGAAGTGAGCCTTGCACTTCTTCGGAAGTGGAATTAATGGAAACCAATAACCGCCTCCCAGTTATACCCTTTGCTCTGTCCTTGCACTTCTTCGGAAGTGGAATTAATGGAAACAGTACCAGGTTGAGTCGATGCACCGAAAGTCAGCCCACCCCTTGCACTTCTTCGGAAGTGGAATTAATGGAAACTGGCACCTAAGATGCCAGCAAAAATAGCTGTGACGCCTTGCACTTCTTCGGAAGTGGAATTAATGGAAACGAGGGTGCGATTCGTTCGCTGGCTAATACATAACCAGCGGGGAAAACTAACCGGAACTAACCGGAAAAGTTAAATCCTAACTGACTCTTGGATGCAAGTGAAAGTCTTGCCCTGTAAGAGATACAGTGACTCCCTACCTGGC
>NZ_JAMXOT010000196.1 GCF_024220515.1 Oscillatoria sp. HE19RPO | reverse complement strand
CTAATTGCGATAAATTTTGTGCAGAAACCCGGTTTCTAACCCATGAACTCCCGATGCCCTAGGACAAGAAACCGGGTTTCTGTTCCAGATTTGTGGCTAATTGCGATAAATTTTGTGCAGAAACCCGGTTTCTAACCCATCAACTCCCGATGCCCTAGATAGCCTTCCCGGTCCAATGTTTGCTAGAGTATTTCATTCGGAGTCAGTCTCCGCATGAATGCCCATACTGAAACTTCTACTTGTAACTTCTAAAATGCTAAGAGCCGGAATTGTCGGACTCCCCAATGTGGGAAAATCTACTTTATTTAATGCCTTAGTTGCCAATGCTAAAGCGCAAGCGGCTAACTTCCCTTTCTGCACCATCGAACCCAATGTGGGGGTCGTGGCGGTGCCAGATGAGCGGTTAACGATGCTGGCAAAACTCTCAAAATCCGAGCAAATCGTCCCCACCCGCATCGAGTTTGTGGATATTGCTGGATTAGTCAAAGGTGCCAGCAAGGGTGAGGGTCTGGGTAACCAGTTTTTATCTCATATCCGGCAAGTCGATGCGATCGTCCAGGTGGTGCGTTGTTTTGAGGATGAAAATATCATCCACGTTGCCGGTTCTGTTGATCCGGTGCGGGATATCGAAATCATTAACCTAGAACTGGGATTAGCGGATTTAGCACAGATTGAGCGGCGCATGGATCGCACCCGTAAATTAGCTCGCAGCAGTAAAGAAGGTCAAGTGGAAATGGCCGCTTTAGAAAAATTAGCGGCAGCCTTGAATGAAGGCAAACAAGCCCGTCAAGTGTCTTTAACGGAGGAGGAAACTGAAGCCATTCAACAGCTTGAGTTACTGACGAGTAAGCCGATTATTTATGCCGCTAATGTCTCGGAAGATGACTTAGCTACAGGCAATGAATGGGTGGAAAAGGTTCGAGAAGTTGCCTCGGTAGAAAATGCCAAAGTGGTGATTATTTCGGCTCAGGTTGAGTCGGAACTGGTGGAATTGCCGGAAGAGGAACGGGGAGATTTTCTCGCCTCTCTTGGGGTGGAAGAAGGGGGATTAAAGTCTTTGATTGCTGCGACTTATCAATTGTTGGGGTTACGCACATTTCTGACGACGGGACCGAAAGAAACCCGGGCTTGGACGATTCGAGAAGGGATGTTAGCCCCTCAAGCGGCAGGGGTGATTCATACAGATTTTGAGCGGGGTTTCATTCGCGCTGAAACTGTCGCTTATCAGGATTTGGTGACCACGGGTTCGATGAATGCGGCGAAGGAGAAGGGCTTGGTTCGCAGTGAAGGAAAAGAGTATGTGGTGCAAGAAGGGGATGTGATGCTGTTCCGGTTTAATGTTTAAGCTGGCCGGTGTGGATATCTCTGAGAGGATAGTTGAGAAGATAGGTTCCTGGGACTGAGGTGAAGGGGTACGGCATGGCTGTACCCCTGGGGATTTACTCCATTTTCAAATAAGCTTTAGCCGCTTGCTGGGTGTCATTTCCCAATCGAGTAATAAGGTACTCGCTATAGGCGCTATTATTTAATGGAAAACTGGAATTTTCCAGAATAAAATCAGGAAATATCGATTTTAAATCAGAGGTTCCTTCTTTTCCCTGACGAGGAATTTTATGATTAACAATTCGATATCCCTGAGAATTTTTATTTAAAATGAGCGCTACGGGAAAACTACCGCCTCGCTTCTGGAAGAGTTGATTGTCCTCCACATCATATTCATGACAGACTACCCACAAATATTGATGAATGTCTTGTTTCTTGGCTTCCATACCATAGACCTGGTACGCGCAAAAGGTGCGATTCACCAAGGCATCTACTCCGACAATATCTTTGATAAAGTGGGAGTTTTCCATGTACTGAGCGGTGGCTTGTTCAATGTTAAAGGAACTGTGGGAGTTGAGGCCTGGATCTCGACTGTCGCATCCCCCCAGCATTAAGGCACTGTTGAGGAGTGGCACACCGATAAACCATTGAAAGAATAAGGACAGTGTACGCATTGCTATAAGGTAAAGTTTATAGATCGAGTTTTGCCTGCATTGTCTTAGGGGTGTGACTGTAGCAAGCGTGTCCTTTAAGATTCGGTTAGACTGAGACTGATTCTAGACAAATCTTTCCCCTATTGATGTAATACTTTATACTCAACGGGGCTTAGTTTTTAAGAAAGAAGATTAAAAAATATTAAAATTTTTCTTGCTCAGGGATAATTCGGATAAATTCGCCATAAACCTATCAGAAAATGAGGGAAATTGCTGAGGGATGAGGGAGAAGGAAGGAAGGGGCGATCGCCCCTGAAACCCTTGCTGTCAGACCGTCCATCTCCCACTCCGGTAATCTAGGCAACAAAGCTAAAACCGTCGAGGGAATGGGACGCCTTCAGGGATTGACCCACAACTTGAGGAATTTTTCAACCCGGCTTAACCGGATGAGAACATCAGTTCAGCAATTTTTTAGGTAATTTTTATTGAATTGAAAGGGGGGAAGAGTCCAGGTAGAGAAAATATGAATTTAACCCCCTTTGACTGGGATCACTTTGAGCGGGATAGGTTTGGAGAGGGGATCTGGGGGCGCGGCAGGAGGAGAGCAGGGTGCCAAAGAAAGAGAGATTCCAGTTCATAGGGGTAAAATTGGGCAGCGATCGCCCGAAATCTAAAGTAATTAACGGCTAGAAATTGGGAATAATAGTCGGAGCTTTATTAAAGGAAAAATTTTCCTAGGCGTAAAGGCTTATCCCGTCAGCAAATTTCACGGAAACTTTACAAGATCGGAGCAAAAACTTGACAATTCCCCCTAGCGTATATAATAATCTCCAGGGACAATAAAATAAATGGGATTCAATGCCAAATCCATTGAACCGTTTAGAGGGTGCTAGAGCAAACTACCATCGGGCAACGATAATAAATATTGCGGTTTTTACTTAAGCAGAATTCAAGGGAATCTACTGCAACGAAGAAACAAGCAACCAGGCTTTAAAGTTCAGGGTGCGCCAGACTAGAACGGGCAGCAGTGAACTTGATGCCCCAACTCAAAGAGGGAAAGTCGGTCTATCCGAGACTACCCACTGATTTATCGTTCATTACAAAAAATTTGCAGGAAGTAACCGGATGAACTGACCCACTAGCTGAAAAGCAAGAGACGTAAATTGGATGGCAATCGTGAATTGAAACCAGCTCACCCTTCATTTTTGCTCAAGGGTTGAGGGGTTGAAAATATCGCGCGATCGCGCCTAGCTTTCAGGTTAACTGGGGCAGTTCACTTGCGGGTGACCCCCTCTCAGGTGAAGGAAAATGAAACCAGGAATTTTGTCTACCACAGCACTCGTGATTGCACTTGGCTTTACAGGTTCAGTAACTGCTCAACCCGGTGTCAACTACGACACGCGCACCCAAGCGACCTCAAAACGTGACCGGGAATCGGTTAGAAAAACACCCTCAACCCAGACCCCTTCTACGCTCCAGCACAATGCCAGGGTGGCGGCTGGCATCGAGATCAACAAACAGGCGATCGCTGCCATCAGCCAATTTTTGAATAACCCAGATTCTCCTACACCCAGCAGCGAGATCCCACAGCTTCAGACCCTCGATGCCCCCACCATTTCCCCGGAATTACCGCCCCTGGCGGCTGCCAGCATTTACTTACCCGAATTAGCCCCGACCATGACCGGCTATCTGTGGCCCGCCCAAGGGGTCCTCTCTTCCGGCTACGGTTGGCGTTGGGGAAGGATGCACCACGGCATTGATATCGCTGGACCCATCGGCACTCCCATCCTTGCCGCCGCCAGTGGGGTGGTGATTACGGCGGAATGGCATACGGGCGGCTATGGCAATCTCGTAGAAATTGAACATTCCGACGGCAGTATCACCCTCTACGCCCACAATAATCGCATCCTGGTCAACGCAGGGGATCGGGTGGAAGGGGGCCAATTAATCGCCGAAATGGGCAGTACCGGCTTTAGCACTGGACCCCACTTGCACTTTGAAGTCCATCTTCCAGAAGAAGGATCCGTCAATCCCCTGGCTTATCTTCCCGAATCGGGATTATCGGCGCGATTGCCTAGAGCATCGGTGCCTACAGCATCAGCGCAGTAGTGCCAGAGTGGGTGAGTGGGGCGGCGATCGCGCTCAATCCCTCCACATCTTAGCCAAGCAATTTCCGGAAATCTACTCAGAACTCCTGTGGCATACTCAAATTCGGGTAACTTCTATAGAAGTTATCCGCTTTTTTTTAGTTGGGTTTAGCATCGCTACAGTTGAGGCTGACAAATCAGACCGGCTTAGTTAAAATCAATGGCGATTCTCGCGATCGCACACCCTCCCATGAACCACTCCTTCCCCCACCGATTCCGTCGTCCCCTGTACGCTCTGATCCTCCTATTACTGGCCAGTTGTACCCCGACGAAAACCAGTCAGTGCCGCCGCCTAATTCAAGCTTTAGACCAAGGCACCACCACCCTGAACCGCTTAGAACTCACACCCATGACGGGCTCTCAAGCGGCAGATCAGGTGCAACTCTCCGTTGAATCCATCAAAACGCTCCAATTAACCGATGAAACCATCATCGGCTTTCAAACCCGCGCAGTCGCCCTCTACGAACAAATCGGGACCACCTTGCGAGAAACCAGTGGCGTTGCCACAATGGTGAGCAATCTCCAACCCACCCCAAAAGGTTTGCAAACCCGCAACCAAGCTCAAACCCAAGTCGCCAAGGCGATCGCCACCCTCGAAAAATCCACCCAAGATGTCACCGTCCTACTGGCGGACATCGACGAATACTGCCTCAAACAACCCCAACCCTAACCTCTCCCC
Organism: Oscillatoria sp. HE19RPO; assembly: GCF_024220515.1. Taxonomy (GTDB): domain Bacteria; phylum Cyanobacteriota; class Cyanobacteriia; order Cyanobacteriales; family Laspinemataceae; genus Laspinema. The sequence goes on along the minus strand of NZ_JAMXOT010000196.1, from coordinate 22,000 downwards.
CATCTCCCCCATCTCCCCCATCATGAGTTACTGTCTCAATCCAAGCTGCCCCAATCCCAGCGATCCCGTGAATGAAAACACCCGCTATTGCCCCCAGTGTGGCTCTGATTTATTAGTAGCAGAACGCTGTCGAGCGCTCCAACTGCTGGGTAGCAACAGCTATGAAAAAACCTTTGAAGTAACTGAAGCTGGAACCGCCAAAATTTTGAAAGTTCTCCAGCTTAATGATCCCGTAGCCGTGACCCTGTTTCAACAACAAGCCTTACTGCTAGGTAAAATCCAACATCCCGGGATTCCTCAACTCCAACAAGGCGGTTACTTCAGCTTTGCGGCGACGAATAGTGCGACTGCGGTGCATGGGATGTTGATGGAAAAAGTTGCGGGGATCAATTTAGAGCAGTGGATGAAAAATCGCGCCTATCAACCGATTTCTCAAGACTTAGCGCTCAAGTGGCTCCAACAGATTGCGGAAATTTTACAGGCGATTCATCAAATCCCTTATTTACACCTGAATATTAAGCCCGGTAATATTATTCTGACGGATTCTGGACAGTTGGTGTTGATTGATTTTGGCACCGCCAGACAGGTGAGTGCGAGTTATTTACGCACGGTGGAACTTTCTCCTCGTCTGAAGAGTATTGACTCGGGAGGATATACCCCACCGGAACAACTCAAACATGAAGCGGTGGCGCAATCAGATTTTTTTGCCTTGGGACGGACGATGGTGTATTTGCTCACCGCTACGGACCCCTTGAGCTTTGACAATGCCGAGACTGGGGAGTTTGATTGGCGCGATCGCGCACCGCAAATTTCCGAACGGTTGGGGGATTTGATTGAGCGCCTGATGGCTCCTGCCCTGAGTCAGCGCATCCAAACCACAGAAGAAATTTTACAGCAATTAAGGGAATTGCAACCCCAGGTGGCGCAGAGGGAATGGGGATCGGAGTCCCTGGAGGCGATCGCCCCGGACCCAGTTCGAGAAGCTGTTCCTTCAGGGAGTTTAGCGTTGCCTGCGCTGCAACTGCCGAGCTTTCCGCAACTCCTGCCGGGGACGGGGGAGCAACCCGTGGATGCAGCAACCCGGTTGAAAGGCGATCGCCAAGGGTGGAGATTCGCCGGGGTATTAGGAATCTGGGCTGTCATTGGATTAGTTGGAGGAATCGGATCGTGGTTTTTAGTCACGCGCACGAGTACCGCCTATCAGTGCCAACGATTGTTGGCGGTGATTGACGAAGGGGGACAACAAGTGACTCAAATTGAGGGAACCGATGCCACTGCCGCTAACAAAATGGCCCAACATCTCGATCGCCTTGCGGAAGAATTATTAGGGATGAAAATATCCGATACTCAGGTCCAACCTTATCCGGTGCAGTTGGGAAAAAGTTATCAACAATTGAGTTTGTCGTTTCGGCAAATAGGAGAAGCGATCGCCATTGTGGATGCGGCCCCCTTATCCAAAGCCGGTTTAGACCAAGTGAAAGCTGCCCGCGAAAAAGCCGAAGAAGCCGGTCGAGCAGCCGCACTCGCCGCAAAAACCGCCGATGGAGTAGCGGGCCAAATTCATAGCTCCTGTAAAAAACAATAGATTCAGTCGAATAGGGCCGCAGAAAAAATCAAGCCAAATTTTGAGTAATTTTCTTTAACAATTCCCCTATTTTTGGCTTGATTAATTGATAGTTAGAGATGAATTTCTAGGTTTAAAATATAGTGACCTAACTGAACATTTTGGGACCAAAGCTCATATTCTAGGCGCAAATGTTCGGGAATTGGGCGACCGGAGAGAGTTAAGCTGCGAGTATAATTTCGCATCCGTAACTGGCCATTGCTGCCGTCGGTTTCATTTTGTAGCCAATAGCGGCTCGTACCATACATTCCGCGTTCCCATTGGTGACGATAGCTAAATTGACCATTTCCCTGCATGGTCATAATCACGCGGTAGGGAGAAATTTCTAACCACAAGAGTCTCGAAGTAATCGCAGTGGGTCCGGTACTAACTGGCGGAGTCGAATCTGACTCCTGAAAATCACTTAGTGCCGGTTCAGTCAGGAGTAAATGAAATCGATCTTGGTCCTTTTGATAAAGGGTAGCGGCGGTTTCCACGACCGACCACAGGGGGAGGTCCGTCGAGATCAAGCAAAGGCTTACAGGTTTGCGGCGATGGGTCAGCATGAGGGTTGTAACGAACAGCGTGTGAAGAGTTTTCCAGCAATCGACAAGACTAGGGGGTGACTTGCTCTCAATTTTAGTATGTCAGCAGAGTCAAGAACGGTGTAGGATTTCCCTAAGCCATCCCATCACAGTTTAGCCCAATGCCCAGTTCGATAGTAAATGTAAGAATTACGGAATCTCAGCAACAACTCACCATTGATAGACCGGCGAAGGGTTTATCAGTGCAAGGACGGATCCGAGTGCCGGGGGATAAGTCAATTTCCCACCGGGCTTTGATGTTGGGGGCGATCGCCAAGGGTGAAACCACGATTGAGGGGCTGCTATTGGGAGAAGACCCTCGGAGTACCGCCCGATGTTTTCAGGCATTGGGGGCCGAAATTTCTCCCCTGAACGAACAACGGGTGCGGGTGCGTGGTGTCGGGGTCGGACAATTAATTGAACCGACGGATATATTAGATGCGGGAAATTCTGGGACGACGATGCGATTGATGCTGGGCATCCTGGCGAGTCATCCCGACCGATTTTTCACCGTAACCGGCGATAAATCCTTGCGATCGCGTCCCATGTCTCGGGTGGTTAAACCTTTACAACAAATGGGTGCTCAAATCTGGGGTCGCAATGGCGGTTCGCTGGCCCCGATAGCCGTGCAAGGTCAATCCTTGCGGCCCATTCATTATCACTCACCGATCGCCTCGGCTCAGGTTAAGTCTTGTATCTTACTTGCAGCTTTGATGGCTCAGGGGACCACAACTATCACGGAACCGGCAGTCTCTCGGGACCACAGCGAACGGATGCTTAAGGCATTTGGGGCAGAAATTACCACGGATCCCGACACGAAAAGCGTGATGATCGCGGGACCGGCTCAACTTCAGGGTCAATCGGTGATTGTGCCTGGGGATATCAGTTCTGCGGCATTCTGGATTGTAGCAGCAGCGATCGTCCCCGATTCAGACTTGACCCTGGAAAATGTCGGGATCAATCCCACCAGGACAGGGATTTTAGAGGCCCTGGAGATGATGAATGCGGATATTCAATTAAAAAATGAGCGGATAGTTGCCGGGGAACCTGTAGCGGATATCCGGGTGCGTCATTCTCAACTCAAAGGTTGCTCTATTGGCGGGGATATCATTCCCAGACTGATTGATGAGATCCCGATTCTGGCAGTGGCGGCAATTTTTGCTGAGGGTCAGACGGTGATTTCCGATGCGGCAGAATTGCGGGTGAAAGAGAGCGATCGCCTTGCGGTGACGGCAACGGTGCTCAATCAGATGGGGGCTAAAATCACCGAGTTGCCTGATGGGTTGGAAATTACTGGGGGGACTCCGTTAAAGGGGACGGATGTAGAGAGTTATGACGATCATCGGATTGCCATGAGTTTGGCGATCGCCGCCTTGAATGCCAGCGGAACAACGACCATTCACCATGCCGAAGCTGCCGCTATTTCTTACCCTGATTTTACGGCGACTTTGCGACAAATTTGCGAAGAATGCTAATTTAAAGGCGATCGTTCAGGTTAGTTTAATCGGGAAACATGACCGGCGATAAAAATTTAAAACCTTTTCTAAAATCAATTCGAGCAACTGAGGAGAAATCATAATGTCTGAACCGAACTCTAAACCAAAAAGCCCTCTGGGTTTTGATGAAATCATTGCAATTTTTGTGGCCTTTTCAACCCTAGGGACAATTTTTATATTATCCTTCCCCAGCACGGAAAGGGGCTTAAATATGTTTGAAACCGGAACCCGTTCTCCAGCTTCTGAAGGGGTTGAGTCCGGGGGTGAAACGCCTCAAACCCCAATGAATCCCTTCGTCAATCCCGGACAAGTTCCCGCAGTTGGCCCTCAGTCCACTAATCCCACGAACTCCCCGGAGGAGAATTCAACGAGTTCCCTTGGGAATTCAACCGCTTGGGGTGCTTTGGCACTCCCCCTGTTCTCTCCCAACCCCAACTTGAACTCCACCGAAGCATCCACTGAGGAAGGGTCACCAGAAGCAACTTCTCCCTCAGAGGAGACCCCGATTCTCTCCAGTCCGACCACTGAGGAAACTATCCCAACCGAGTCTGGAGAAACCCCGACCCCCACTGCATCTCCCTCAGCAACACCTACAAGCGAAGGGACAACGGATTCTCCCTCTACCCCCTAGTATCGAGAGGGTCGTTCCTGTCGGAAGACAAGCGGGGTTCTGGGTAAAATCTGGGCCGCGCCGGAGGAAATTAGGCGCAGAAACTGGGTTTGGGTTCCTTTGATTCTCAATCCCTTCCCCAAAATCGATGAGACCCCACTCTAACTCCAACCCTGTTACAGGTGACTGGAGGGGACGGGTGCTTACCCGGGTGGGGTTTTCTGACGAAAAACCTGGAATTCTGTAGGGGAGGGTGAGGGAATTGTCTACTCACCCGCCTTGGGGTGTGGATGGGGTTGGTCAAGGAGAACTTAATTTTAGAAAAATATACAAATTGACGCAGGCATGAGAAACCCTTAGAAAAGATGGGAATACTGGGAAAAAGGTAAGGTAATGGAGCGCACGGAATTATGCTGCGCCAGATCAAACATATTTTCTGGACTGTCCGGACTTATTCTGATCTCAGTCCAGATTTGTACATGAGGAAGCAGGTAAATCAGACATTATGTGACCGGGCTAACTTGTCACTTGATGAGTGGTTTAACTGTTTTTGGCGATCGCGTGAAATTTCTTTTTCAGTGGTGAGTTTTGTCTATATTCAGTTAGAAAAATATTCCGGTTTACAAATGGGGAGAGTGTTACCTGGAGATCGCTTAGAGCAAGATTTACAGTTAACACTTGTTTCCTGGTTTGACTGGAATCTTTATCTCTGTGATGATTTTTTTGATGAGTTTGGTATAGATATTGGCGATCGCTTTGACCTACAGACGATGGGAACCGTGGAAGATTTGGTCTTCTGCCTCCATCGTCTGACCTGTCCGCCTTCCTGATCATTCCAAGCGTTCAAAAATAACCCAATCAAACCTAGAGTTGGAGGTAATCGGGCCATAGGGCGGACAAATTGACCGCCCCAATTCATTGAAAGTTAACGCGCCTTGGCGGTAAGCGGAGCTATCCCGTAGGGAATCGCCAACCCCAGAATTTCCCAGACTTCCATGACCAGGGAAGACTTGGAAAACTACTAGGAAGAATGGTGACCGACCACTTGGTCTTTGAGCGCAGAAATATCCTGGACTAACTCCTGACGGTTAGAGGCCCGGAGTAAATAGCGATAGACAAACCAAGCGGAGTATCCGATTCCGACAAATTCAAAAAACGGCGCAAGCAGGGGAACATCATTCACCGCATCCACCACGGCGAGGATCACTCTGACAGTCACCAATGCAGACAAAAACAGTCCAACGGTGACAATCGGTCGTTGGTACTCGCTGACAAAACTGGTGACATAGATCGGCAGATCCCCTAAGATAGCCGTGACGCTATCCACGATTTCCTCGAATCGAGTTGGTTCTTGAGTAGCGGGAGAGAAAGGAGCCAAAGCACCGGCTTCTGAGGCATTGATATCGATTCTAAGTTGCTCGGCTTCATCAGCTAACTGGGCAGATTTTTCGCTGGAGATTGCTTTCGTTTCAGTTTTAGGATTCATAAAATAGTTTTCCTTGACGAACAATAACTGGATCGTAGCTTGTGACCGGAGCAGTTTGCCAACTGTCAGAGGTATTGCGATCGGTGAAATTCCGGGTTCAGAGCCATTTCGATGAGACCTCAATCAGTCCCACAGGCTTATAGGGTGGGAATTTTGCGGTTAAAGAGCAAAAGATCTCTTTTGTGGCAATGTTGCCTTGATTTTATAAAGGAATCCAGGGAATTTGAGCAGATTAGAGTCCGTCTTCTTGATTTGTAGGGATTTATCCCTGGACTAATAAACCAGACTTATCCATCAATGGAGCAATTGGGGATCAACCCTGGGGATTAAACGGGTGAAAGGCTAAGGATCGGGCAAAATAAGATGGGAACCGATTAGACGCTATTGACCATGAATGCAGATCATCAACAGTTGCAACAACAACTCAACCATCTTAAAGACCGCTTACCGGGATTGAGCAGTCGCCTTTCACAAGCGGCTGTGGAACTGAAAGAAGCAGGAGTACCCGTAGACGAACGACTCAGCGAGCAACTGATAGCTTATCGGCAGGAGTTTGCGGGACTGAAATCAAGGGCGATCGAGCTGGCAAAAACTTATGCAGTGCCAGGGGTGGTAGCACCCACGCAGATTTCTTCCTTGCATGATATCCAGGGAATTTTACATACGATCGCCCGTTCGGGAGGACAAGTCAACGAATCCCAAAAAGCCCTCCATTACATCGATCTGTTTTTATCCCTGACTCATCGCGATCAACCGCATTTTGCCCCGTTAGAGGAGGCGAAAGTCAAAGCGCGGGAATTGCGCCACATTATCCTCAACTCCTCCCCGAGTAATTTTCCCCCGGATGTCCCGGCGTTACTTTCGGGTCAACATCCCTGTTGTGCCTTCCTGAGTCTGATTGAACCGGATGCCAATATTGCCGATGAAGAGTGGGAAAGAAGGCTAGAGTTTTGCGGACGAGCTTTTGGCAAACCCTTAGCCCTAGCAGCGAGTCGAGGAAAACTGCAATTTTCTGGGACAGTCGAGGCCCCAGCCCCGACGGTGACGGCCCCAGCCCCGACGGTGACGGCCCCAACGGCTCCACCACGACCCCGGCGATCGCCGGAAATGGTCGTGATTGCCGGGTCTACTGAATCCGTCGAACCCACGGACACTGAAGCGGAAGTGGAACGCTTACTCTCGCAACAACCCGTTGCACCTCCGTCTAACTTGCCCGATGTGATTATTCTCCCCAGTTCCGATGAATCCCCCTCCCGGAATCAGATTGCTCCCCCCGCGCCTAATTTTGCCCCAACTCCGGCCAAGATGTCAGGGCTTTCCGGTGTGGGAATCGAGGTGGGATTAAATGTCTTGGTTCATATCGAACGAGTCGGCGATCATCAGTTTCATGAACATGAATTTGCCGGAACCCGGGGGAAAGCACTGCGCCTGGAAGCCTTTGCGCTGGAAATCAAACCTCCGATTCCGGGATTGGGGATTCGCTATATGGCCCATATCCAAGGTAGCGGGGATACGCCTTGGGTGACCGAGGGTGAGTGGGTTGGTGCTCGCGGTTCGGGTTTGCGAATTGAGGGGTTGGCGATCGAATTAACGGGTCCGGAAGCACCGAATTATGCGGTTTATTACAAGGCGCATATTGAGCGAGTCGGAGATACCCAGGAGTTTTCTAACGGTCAATTCTGTGGACGGCGTGGATCGGGGATGCGGGTGGAAGGCATTGAAATCCACATCGATCGCAAATAGGGCGTCGGGGAAGCATTTCAATTTGGCCTAAAAACCAGTCTGACCTCTCCGGTGGCCCTCTCCACCCCTCCCCAGCCCTCCCCTAAGAGGAGAGGGAGGTATAAGGAATGAATTTCTTTGCGGGAGAGGGAGAATAAAGCAATTTTTTTATTGCGGGGAGGGAGAAATTTACGTCTTTCTCCCCTTTCCCTTGTTCTGACCTCTCCGGTGGCCCTCTCTATAGAGGAGAGGGAGAATAAAGAAATTTTTTTATTGCTCTTAAGGAGGGAATTTGCCTATTTCTCCCCCTTCCCTCTGAGGGAAGGGGGCTGGGGGGTTAGGTCTCTTTATTAGATTAATAGGACCAGAAACCCGGCTTCTCATCGCCAGTTTATAATCCCGCTAATAGACAGAGCAAAAGGGCTTCGGTCCATTCCACCACAGCACCATAAGTATCGCCGGTATGACCTCCGAGTTTGTGATTAAACCAGGCCCCGGTGAGGATGGCGACTGCGCTGCCGCCGGTGACCATTCCGGCGGCTAAAATCCAGGAATTGCCATCGAGCAAGAGTTGCACGCCACTCAAGGCGACCAAAAACAGAAAACCGGGGAGTAAGTCCCAGGGAGACCCCAGAGAATCCTGGTGAATGGCTCCTTTGCCTGAAACTTTTAAATAGGGATAACGGGCGATCGCCACTAATTGTCCCCACCGTCCCCAACCGGCGGCGGCCATTAATACCACTGCCCGATTGGCGCTTAAATCGCTCAAAGCTGCCACTTTTAGGGCAATCAGGGCAACCGCTGCCATGACGCCAAATGCGCCGGTGACACTATCGGCCATTACTTCCAAGCGGCGATGGGGTTCTTGGACGGCCAACCCATCCCCGGTATCGATCGCCCCATCCAGATGTAATCCGCCGGTAATTCCAATCCAGGCCACAATCACCAGGGTGCTGCGCGTCAGTCCTGGCATGGCTAAAACCTGCAACAGGATATCCAACAGACCCAGCATCCCCCCGATCGCTACGCCGACAAACGGCGCATACCGAGCAATGCCGCGAAACTCTAGGGTCCAACTGAGCGGAACCGGCAAACAGGTATAGAAGGCGATCGCTGCTGCCAATCCCGAACCGAGAGTTCCCAATCGGGCTACTTTTGTCTTTACAAACTCAACGATCCGTCTCACCCGGCGATTCTCCCTTATCGTCAAAATCTATATTTTTTCCGCCATTCTACTGATACGTCCACTTGAAAACCTGTGCCAAAATTGAATGGATGAGAGTTATCCTGTGCCGCACTCCGTCGGCATAAAACGCAAAGCTTTCTTAATATTCCCTCTATAGGGCACCCATCAGAGGGTCTCAATTCCAACAGAGGGTTTCGATTGTAAATTAAAGGCGGTTTCTCTATGATGCCAGATCAATCTCCTAATAGCCTGCCTGCTCCCTGCATAGTCGATACGGGTACTGTGGTCAATAAGCAAGATATGTATAGACTCTTGGCTGATTTAGGCCGAGTCCGGTATGCACATTTCCAAGAGGGTCATCTCCAAACCCAAGGGGAAGGCTATGTGATGGAAGTTTTTGCTGATCCTCACCGTTCCACCCTGATCGCCAATCATCGTCTCTATCTGAATGTCCAGAGTTTTGATTGTTTAGAACTGAAACAATCGTCTGAATGTGAATCTTACTTCGATCTTGTTCAAGATGACCGACAATTACGCTTACTTCCCATCTCTAACCCGATTCAGGAGCAATCTGCTCGAACCCTCGATAGCGCTGCGGCGTTAGAGGCGGTCTTGCGAGAGGTGCTGATTGCTAAATTAGATGCTGAAATTGATGATGAGGGAATGCTGCCCTTTTGAGTGGCGATCGCTCGTCAGTATTTAAACTTAATTTTTCCCCATTCTGCTAGTTCTTAAACGCAGTTTCTCTTTGCCATGCCAGAAAAATAACATATTGCCAATATGCTGGTATAATGAGTCGAAAATTTACAGAGTAATCATTAATTTTGGGTCGCGATTTTACGTTTCACTGTCAAGGTAAATGCAGCCACACTCATGCTAGAGCAGGGGTCTGGATGACGCCTCACGGCCCGGTAGAAACGCCCATCTTTATGCCCGTGGGAACCTTAGCTACCGTAAAAACTGTGACACCGGCCCAGTTAGAGGCAACGGGCGCTCAGATGATTTTGGCGAATACCTATCACCTGCACCTCCAACCCGGAGAGGATATTGTCGCGGCAGCGGGAGGGTTACACCGTTTTATGGTGTGGGATGGCCCGATTCTCACCGATTCCGGTGGGTTCCAAGTTTTTAGTTTAAGTGAACTGCGGACCATTACGGAAAAAGGGGTGACCTTTCGATCGCCCCGGGATGGACGCCAGATAGAAATCACCCCAGAACGTTCGATTCAAATTCAGAACAAACTGGGGGCTGATGTGATTATGGCCTTCGATGAATGCCCCCCCTACCCCGCCTCCCGCGAAGCGGTGGAGTTGGCAACCGCCCGGACTTACCGCTGGTTGGAACGCTGTATCGAGGCCCATACTCGGTCGGATCAAGCCTTATTTGGGATTGTTCAAGGGGGAGTTTACATTGATTTACGATTGCAAGCCGTGGAGGCCCTGACTAAATTAGACTTACCGGGCTATGCCATTGGCGGGGTCAGCGTAGGAGAACCGGGGGAAACCATCTCAGAAATCGTCAGGGCCACTGCACCCAAACTGCCGGTGGAGAAACCGCGCTATTTGATGGGAGTCGGGACTTATCGAGAAATGGCCCAGGCGATCGCCTCCGGGGTCGATTTATTTGACTGCGTAATCCCCACCAGATGGGCGCGACATGGGGCCGTGATGGTCCAAGGGGAACGGTGGAATATTAAAAATGCTCAATTTCGGGAAGATTTTACCCCCCTAGATGAGACTTGCTCTTGTTACACCTGTCAGAACTTTTCGCGGGCGTACTTGAATCATTTGTGGAAATCTGGGGAAATCCTGGTCTATACCTTACTCTCGATTCATAACCTAACGGAACTGATTCGGTTTACCAAGCGGATTCGGGAGTCGATTTTGAGCGATCGCTTTACCACCGACTTTGCTCACTGGTTGCAACCGACATCCTAGGGTCTGAGGGATTGAGTTCCCAGGGACCAGAAACCGGGTTTCTGACCTAATCGGCGGCGAAGTGCCAGTCTGGGGTCAAGAAACCCGGTTTCTAACTTTTGCGGGATCAATGGGGGTAGATGAGAGTTCCCGAGCAGAAAAATGAAATCCCAATCCTCCCTTATGTTAAAATCTGTGTCGATTATGAAATTTCTGTTTGAGAGGGAGATATCAACATGGAAGCAGCACTATTACTGGCAAAACTACCGGAAGCCTACTCGATTTTCGATCCCCTGGTAGATGTTTTGCCGATTATCCCCGTATTTTTCTTGTTGCTGGCTTTCGTGTGGCAAGCAGCAGTCGGTTTCAGATAAATTACCGACTTCTTTCCAACGGAAAGGCCATCAACAAGGAAAGGGGCGCTCAGTTGAGCGCCCCTTTCCCGATTTCAACAGAAGGTTTCTGTTTACCCGTTCCTACGTGTGAATGGCCTAGCTTTTAGGACAGCATTTTACTGAGCACGGGAACCGATGGTTTTCTGAAATGCAGGGCGATCGCCAATGCGCTTGATGTACTCAACCACCGCAGGATATTCGCTCAGATCGAGCTTGAGCATCATTTGGCTGTACGCCAACATTGAACCGACGGCAACATCGGCGACGGTAAACTCTTGACCCAATAAAAAGGGATGGGAGGCGAAAATTTGATTGAGGGGCTTCATTAATCGACCCAGTTCGCGATCGCGATTGGATTCGATAAAAATTCCAGGACCAAATGTGGCATTGGCAAAAAGTACCCACTGGATGAGGGTCGCTTGGTCTTCCGGGGACTTGCCTGCATTGCCATACTTTTCGGCTAAGTAGACTAAAATTGCTCCGGATTCCCAGAGTTGAAAGTCTCCATCCACGATCGCCGGAACTTTGCCCACCGGGTTAATCTTCAGGTACTCCGGCTGTAAGTGTTCCCCGGACTGCATATCTAACAACACAAATTCATAGGGAACCCCCAACTCTTCGAGATACCACTGGACGATTGAGGCCCGAGAACGGGCACCGCCATATAGTTTTAATGCCACTTTGATGACTCCATCTCTTGCAATAGTTCTTCTCAAGATTTTAAGGCGTCAGGAGAGCGTAACTTGGGTCAAGGGCACAGCAGGGCGATCGCCCGAGTTCTGTCAGCAGTTCGGTTCAGTTCAAAACCCAAGCACCATTGATTTACAGTGGTAGATAACTGCGATCGGTTCCCAAGCTTCGGGATTTATGCAAGACAATAGCCAAAATTTCTTTCGCGTCCCACCAGAATTACCCAATCGAGATCCCCTAAGCTCGGAAAGCCAAAACCCCAACTTTCGGGCCCCGGATTTAAGCAACAAAGACCTGATTGGCGCATCTTTGAGGGGTTCCTACCTCCGAGATGCCAAACTCAGTGGCGCTAACTTAAGCGAAGCGATTCTCTGTTATGCCGACTTGATTGGAGCCGATTTAAAAGGGGCAAACCTCAGTGGAGCAGACTTGAGCGATGCCAATTTAAACTTAGCAAATCTCAGCGACAGCAACTTAACTGGGGCTAACTTCAAAGGGGCACTGTTAGTCGGAACCGATCTGAGTGAGGCGGATTTGCGCGGTGCCAATCTCAAAGGCGCTAATTTAATTGGAGCCAAACTGGCGGAAGCGAATCTCAGTGGAGCCAACCTGAGCGGAACGGATCTCAGTGAAGCCGATCTGCGGGGGACGATTCTGCAAAAGGCGGTGTATGACTTAAGGACCAGTTTCTGTGAGGGTCTCGACCCCGAAACAGCCGGCGCTTACTTAATTGGAGCAGATGTTGTCCTCCCGGGAGCCAATCTGAGTGGGGTAGATTTGACCGGATTTAACCTCAAACGCGCCGATCTTCGCGGGGCAAATTTGCGCTATGCCAAGTTAATCGGGGCAAATTTAGAGGGGGCGAATCTGTTTCGGGCTAACTTGAGTGGGGCCAATCTCACTGGGGTCAATTTTAAAGGGACGAACCTGCAAAAGGCGGTTTACGATTTAAAAACGATTGTCAGCGAAGGGATTGACTTGAGTTTGGCAGGAGCTTACTGGATTGCACCGAATGTCTCCTTGTCGGAAGTGAATCTGGTGGGGGTGGACCTCAGTGGGGCGGATTTGAGAGGGGCAATGTTAAGTAGTGCCAATTTAAGCGAAGCGGATATGACGGGAACGGATTTGTCCCGGGCGAACCTCAGAAAAGCCTATTTAGCTGATGCAAATATGAAAGGGTCGGATCTGCGCGGTGCGGATCTGATTGGCGCGAGTTTAAATAAGGTGAATTTGACTCAGGCGGATTTGCGAGAGGCGGACTTAACTCGGGCGGATTTGCGCGGGGCTAATTTAAAATGGGCGGATTTGCGAGAAGCGGATTTAACTGGGGCGAGTTTAAATCAGGTCAATTTGGTGGAGGCGGATTTGCGGGGGGTGGATTTAACCCGGGCAGATTTGCGCGGGGCCAATTTGAGCGGGGCGGATTTAAGGGCGGCGGATTTGACTAAGGCTAATTTACATTGGGCGAACCTGGATGGCGCTAATCTCACCGATGTGGATGTCAGTACGATTATCCAGTGATGGTTGGGTCCGGAACCCAAGGTTGGTCAGGGTTTCGGGTGAAAGGGAATAGTTTGTAGTCAAAAATTACTCCATTGATTTTACTGTAAGACTTTATATGTTAAATTGATAATTTAGTTTTTGCTGACAATTGTCCTGATGTTGCTGAAAACTTAGAGGGAAGGAGGGAGGGAGAACTAAGGAAACTTAATCAACTGGGCAACTCTATAAAGTTTGTGTAAAACGCAAACTTTTTCCTGGACTTCTTCAAAAACTTAGGTTAGAACCAGAATATCAACCCTTTCCGAGAACGGGTCACTCCATCTTATACTTTCTCAAGAGGCCAACCATGAACGCTAAATTAAGTCTATCGATATGTGTCGGGATAATGGCAGGCAGTATGGGCCTTGCCACTTCTGCCCAAGCCTTTTCCTTCACCACGAACTATACAGCAGAGTTACTAGGGAGTAATGCGGCGAAGGGGAATATCTTGCTGAATTCGGTGACATTTGGAGACACCACCGTCAGCAATTTTGGCTTGGTGAATCGGGCGAATATTCTCTACAATGACCTCTGGACTGGGGGCAACAGTGGGGCGGCTAGTGCAGATAGGGGGGATTTGGCCAATGGCTTATCTCAGGAACTGCTCACGGACCAAGGGGCGGTGATGGCGTTGGGCAATACCAACCTGAATAATATTATCGACGGGGAAGACAGTGGGGCCTTCTCGATGAATGTGTGGTTTGATAAGGCAGTCGATAATTTATTTTTCTGGGAACGGGGTCGCAACAGTGCGATGAAAATTCAGGCGATCGATAAATCTGGGAAAAGTATCGGTAACCTCCTGACGATCGACTCCCGGAACTGGAATCCTGCGGGATTTGGCATCGATACGGTGGAAATTGATGGTACTCAACAAGTGGGTTCCCGGGGGGTATCTCTAGCTGATTTAGGTCTGTCTTCGGCAATTGCTGGGGTTCGCGTCAGTGCTGAGGGGACGTCGTTTTTTAATGGACCTGACTGGAAAGTGGTCGGTTCAGCAGCATCGGTTCCGGAACCGGGTATGGTGATGGGTTTAGGGGCGATCGCCTCGGGACTGTTGGTTTCTAGTCGTCGCAAGAAGGCTCAGAAAGCCTAAAGGGATCCAATCTATGGGAACAGTAGGAGGGTTCGTCAGTACGGATGAGAAACTGTTCTCGTGATAACACTCTATAGCAATCCTTGCGTGCCGTTGTGGAAGACGATGGCGGCCCCCAACCGACGGCGGCCGGTGAACATCCGAGGGGAGAAGATAGATGTTACAACTCATTGAGGATTGCTATAGTTCGAGGGGAAGCATTGAACTCTAACCTCGAACTTTTTTGTTTGCTCGCAACTGTCGAATCAGCCGATAAAATGGAGGGATGTCTTTTTCTGGTAAGTCCCTCGTGTCTCAAACTTCTCCTACTTTTATCCTGGTTGATGGTCATTCTTTGGCTTTTCGCTCCTATTATGCCTTGGCAAAAAGTCGCGATGGGGGTTTGAGTACCTCAACCGGCATTCCTACGAGTGTGTCGTTTGGGTTTCTCAAGTCACTGATTGAGGTGATGGCGGTCCAGGACCCGCAATATTTAGCAGTCGCTTTTGATTTGGGGTTGCCGACGTTTCGCCATGAAGCGGATGATACCTATAAGAGCGATCGTGCGGAAACTCCAGAAGATTTTATTACGGACCTTAAATATTTACAAGAGTTACTGACGGCGCTGAATCTACAAATTGTAACGGCACCCGGTTATGAAGCGGATGATGTGTTAGGAACTCTGGCAACTCGGGCAAGTGAGGCGGGGTTTCAGGTGAAGATTTTAACGGGCGATCGCGATTTATTTCAGCTTGTAGATGCTGAAAAACAAATTAGTGTTCTCTATTTGGGTCGGGATGCGTTTGGTCGTTCGGGAAGGGCAAAATCCCAGGAATTTGGCCCGGAACAGGTGCAAGAAAAGATGGGAATTCCGCCGGAATTGGTGGTGGATTATAAAGCACTTTGTGGGGATACTTCGGATAATATTCCCGGGGTAAAAGGGATTGGGGATAAGACGGCGATTAAGTTGCTGACGACTTATGGCAGTTTGGACAAAATTTATGAGGCGATCGCAGAGATTAAAGGCGCGAATCGCAAAAAATTAGAGGAAGGGAAAGACGATGCCTATCACTCCCAACATTTAGCACGAATTGTGGTCGATGTTCCCTTAGAACTGGAATTAGACCAGTGCCAATTACGCGGATTTGATGAAACATCGGTTATTTCGCGCTTAGAAGAACTAGAATTTAAGTCATTTCTCCCTAAAATTAAGCAAATTCAGCAACGATTTGGGGGAGTATCTTTAGCGGAAACTACCGAAGTCTATAAAACTGAAACCCAGGCGGTCCAAATAACCCATTCATTCCAGGATGATGATACCTCTTTTTGGACCGCAGAAGAAACAGAAGCGGCCAAAGAATTAGCCCCCTCGCCGATTAATCCGGCAATTATCGATACTCCTGATAAGCTGGAAGAATTAGTCAAGCGACTGAAAACTTACAAGGATTCGGCGCATCCGGTGGCATGGGATACGGAAACCACGGATTTAGAACCGCGAGACTCAGAATTAGTGGGAATTGGCTGTTGCTGGGGAAGTGGCGAGGCGGATTTAGCCTATATTCCGATTGGACATAAAACCGGCCAGATTTTGCCATTAAATCAGGTAATAGAGGCATTGCGTCCTGTTTTAGAAAGTAGTGACTATCCCAAAGCTTTGCATAATGCAAAGTTTGACCGTCTCGTGTTGCGCTGTCAGGGAATAAAACTCGCTGGGGTGGTCTTTGATACCCTGCTGGCGAGTTATTTGATTAATCCAGAAACCACGCATAATCTCACCGATGTATCCAGTCGATATTTAGAGGTTACCGCAGAAAGTTATAAAAATTTAGACCTAGTAAAAGGCCAAACCATCGCTGATTTAGCCATTCCCAAAGCGGCCCAATATTGCGGATTAGATGTATTTACCACCTATCAGTTAGTCGGGAAACTGCAAGGGGAACTAGCGGATAAATCCGAACTGCATCAACTGCTGCTAGAGGTAGAACAACCCTTAGAACCCGTATTAGCAGAGATGGAATATACGGGAATTAGAATTGATAGCGACTATTTGAGTAATTTCTCCCAGCAGTTAGAGGAACAATTGCAGGAAATAGAAACTAAAGCGTATCAAGCAGCGGGGGAAGAATTTAATTTAGGGTCTCCTAAACAACTGAGTTATATTTTGTTTGAAAAATTAGAGTTGCCGATTAGTAAATCTCGCAAAACAAAGACGGGTTATTCGACAGATATAGCAGTGTTGGAACGATTACAAGGGGAACATCCTCTGATAGATATAATTATTGAGAATCGCACGTTAGCCAAATTAAAATCAACCTATGTGGATGCACTACCGAAGATGGTGCGTCAAGATACTCAGCGGGTACATACGAATTTTAATCAATCGGCAACGGCAACAGGACGATTGTCTTCTTCTAATCCAAATTTGCAGACTATTCCAATTAAAACGGAGTTTTCTCGACAAATTCGGTCGGCATTTTTGCCGGAACAGGGGTGGTTATTGGTATCTGCCGATTATTCTCAGATTGAGTTACGGATTTTGGCGCATTTGAGTCAAGAACCTGTGTTGATTGAGGCGTATCAGAATAACCGAGATGTGCATACGGTGACGGCGCAATTACTGTTTGAGAAAGAAACGGTAACGGCAGAAGAGAGACGGATGGGGAAAACGATTAATTTTGGGGTGATTTATGGGATGGGTTCGGTCCGGTTTGCGCGGGCGATCGGCAAAACTTCTCAGGAAGGGAAGCTATTTATCAAGCGTTTTTATGAACGCTATGGTAAGGTTTTTGAATGTTTGAATGGGTTACAGAAGCAGGCGATCGCCCAAGGATATGTGGAAACGATTTTAGGGCGGCGTCGATATTTTGATTTCCAAGGGGAGAGTCTCAATCAGCTTAAAGGAACCGCTTGGCAAGAAATTGATTTAGATAAGCTGAATAAGAAGATGGGAATGCAAGATTCGCAGAATTTGCGGGCGGCTGCTAATGCCCCAATTCAAGGGTCGAGTGCAGATATTATCAAGGTGGCAATGGTGAAAATGCACGAGGTTTTAAAGGCATATCAAGCGAGGTTATTGCTGCAAGTGCATGATGAATTAGTGTTTGAAATTCCTCGGGATGAATGGGAGGAGTTGCAACCGAAAATTAAGTCTACGATGGAAATGGCAGTTCCGCTTTCGGTACCATTAATGGTGGATATTCATGCGGGGGATAATTGGATGGAAGCGAAGTAATGCCTGTTAAAACCCACACCCTCAAGGGTGGGGCTATACGGACGAAGCCCGCCTGCGCGGGCTGAAGAGAAAATCAACGTTTAACAACTGGATTTAGTATAACTCTGGTTTTTGGTCAGGTGATGCCAACATTCGCGGGCGATCGCCCAATCTTCTTGTGCTTGGATGACGAATACTCTCACTTTTGAGTCTGTTGTGGCAATATCGGCGTCTATGGGGGAATTCTGGTTTTTGTGGGGGTCGATATGTAATTTTAAAAACTCGAATCCCTCACAAGCTGCCGATCGCAGGTTGGGATGATTTTCTCCCACGCCTCCGGTAAAGACTAAGACATCTAAACCTCCCAGGATGGGTAACATTGCGCCAATCTGCGATCGCAGTCGATACACATACATATCAAAGGCTAATTTTGCGCGTTCATTTCCCTCTTGAATGGCTGTTTTGATATCGCGGATATCCGAGGAAACTCCCGATACTCCTTTTAATCCGGATTCGCGATTGAGGATTGAGTCTAATTCGTCTACTTTTAATTGTTGCGATCGCATCTGATGAATTAAAATCCCCGGGTCAACACTTCCCGATCGCGTTCCCATCATTAACCCTTCTAAAGGCGTAAATCCCATTGTAGTTTCTACGGATTTGCCGTTTTTAATCGCAGCCAAAGAACATCCATTGCCTAAGTGACAAACTATCATTCGCAAACTTTCTAAGGGTTTTTCTAACAAGTCTGCGGTGCGTTGAGTGGCATATTGATAGCTAATTCCATGAAATCCATAGCGGCGAATTCCTTGCTGATACCACTCATAAGGCAGGGGATAGACTACGGTTTCTAAGGGTAAATTAGCGTGAAATGCTGTATCAAAAACGGCGACTTGGGGCACGTTGGGGAAGATTTTTTCCACGACTTCGATGCCTTTTAAATTAGCGGGATTATGGGCGGGGGCGAGTTTGGCAAGCTGGGCGATCGCAGTTTTGACTTCAGGCGTAATTAGGGTTGCTTCGCGGTATTTTTCCCCGCCATGTACGATCCGATGTCCGACGACATCAATTTCTGAGGGATTGGCGATCGCCTGGGTTTTTCCCTGCCATAAAGTTTCTAATAAGGAGGCGATCGCTTTCTCCCTCGATTCACTGGGTCGAGTTTCGGCTAACTTCTGGTTGCCGCTTTTTACTTCAATTTCCGCCATTCCTTCCTGGCGAGACCAATCGATTTTACCAGACCATAAAGGCGGGCTCATTTCATTGACAAGCCCTTCTTTAACGTCATATAAGTAGTTTTTTTGAGTGCTTGAACCAGCATTTAAAACCAATATTTTCATATTATTTTGCTTGACAAATTTTTAGGTTTGTGATAAAAATGATGCAATCTATAAAACCCAACCCTCAATAATGTAGAGGCGATTCGCGAATCGCCTCTACATGGCATGATTGCCTCATTAATGCCTTTTCATGGGAGCATCTCAAATTTGGCCTCAAAGGGGAATTTATACGTCTTGCTCCCCCTTCCCTCAGAGGGAAGGGGGCACCGGGGGTTAGGTCTATGAGCCAAATTGAGATGCTCCCCTTTTCATGGCCTGATTAACACCACTGCCAATTGCTAATTTCCTCGGGGTCAGTGCCTTTTTCTTGAATATAATCTCCGTGGGCGGCGAGAACATATTCATATTGACTGACTCGTTCGTTTGCTTGGGCAGCAACCCGGGGATTATAAGCAGCGGCTAATCGAATGGCTTGCATGATTAAATGATAGCGACTGGCATGATTGCGGACCAGCATATCAAAGGGGGTGGTGGTTGTACCCTCTTCCCGATAGCCATTAATGTGGAAACGGCGAACATTGGGACGTCCAAAGATTAATTGTTTCACCACGGAAGGATATCCATGAAAGTTGACAATCACCGGGCGATCGCTGGTGAACAAGGCGTCAAACATATCCGCATCTAATCCGTGGGGATGGGCGGATTTTTCTTCCAGAATCAGCAAGTCGGTCACATTCACAACTCGCACTCGCAATTCAGGCAATTGTGACCGCAAAATATGCGCTGCTGCTAACACTTCCACCATCATCACATCGCCAATTCCCACGAGGACAATATCCGGATTCACCCCATCATCAATACTTGCCCACCGCCAGACTGAAGCCCCAGCGCGACAATGGGCGACTGCCTCAGACATGGACAACCATTGCGGCATGGGATTCTTATTCACAATCACCAAATTAATGTACCCGGTACTCTGCAAACAGTGGTCTAGGGTACTGATGGCACAGTTGGCATCTGGGGGTAGATAAACTCGGGCGGATTCGGCTTGTTCATCCAGGACGCTATTAATAAATCCGGGATTTTGATGGGAAAATCCGTTATGTTCTTGTCGCCATAAGGTGGAACTTTCCAGATAGTTTAGAGAAGGAACAGGCAGTCTCCAGGAGAAATCTTTGGAGAATTTAATAAATTTGCCATATTGATCCATCATCGTGGTGACAATGCCCAAAAATGCCTCATACGAGGGAAATAATCCATGCCGTCCGGTGAGTAAATACCCTTGTAACCAGGCTTGACAGGTATGTTCGCTGAGAATTTCTAAGACTCGGCCATTATCAGGTCCAATATGTTCATCGGCTGGATCTGTCGGCCATTGATAACCGCGATTGGTGGCTTCTAAGACGGGGGTGAGTCGATTGGATTCGAGTTCGTCGGGACTAAAAATTCGGAAATTATCGGGGTTATGTTCGATAACAGATTTGAGGTATTTACCGAGTTGGTGAGTATTGCCAATTTGATTGTCTCCTCGACTACAGCAATCCGGGGTTTGGGAATGCTCGATCGCCACTTCAAAGTCAAAAATATTCGGCAGTTTCAAATCTTTGCGGATTTTTCCCCCAATGGTATGCGGATTGCATCCCATCCGGCGACTGCCTTTGGGACAGAGTTCCAAAATTTCCGGTTTGGGTTGTCCCAATTCATCGATTAATTCGTGGATTTGGTACGACTGTAACCAGTGTTCTAACTGTTGCAATTCCTTCTCATCGGTGGTGGCATTTTTAGCAGGAACTTGATGGGAACGATAAGACCCTTCGATGGGTTTGCCATCCATTTCTTTAATCCCACTCATGCCTTTAGGCGATCGCAAAATTAACATCGGCCATTGGGGTTTTGAGATGCGATCGCCCGATCGCGCGGCTTGTTGAATTCGGCTGATTTCCTGATACGCCCAATCCATTGACCCATACAGGTCCGCATCCAGGTCGGAATCTCCCACAATTCTCACTTGATAGCCATATCCGGTAAACAAGTGCATCAGTTCTTCGTCACTCATTGTCCCATAAATCGTGGGACTGGATATTTTATATCCATTTAAGTGTAAAATAGGCAAAACAGCACCGGACTCAGCCGGGTCAATATACTTGTAACTATGCCATGCCGTTGCTGTCGGTCCAGTTTCCGCTTCTCCATCCCCGACAATACAGGCAACCACTAAATCCGGGTTGTCCATGACTGCGCCAAATGAGGTCGCCAAGGCATATCCGAGTTCTCCCCCTTCATGAATCGTTCCGGGGATGCCCGGATATAAGTGAGAGGGAAATCCTCCCGGCCAAGAAAACTGTTTGACAAACTGTTCCAATCCCGCTTTATCTAAGGTTAACTCGGGATAATACGCTAACAGTGACCCTTCTAAATAGAGATTTGCTAAATTAGCCGGTGCACCATGTCCCGGTCCCGTTACCAGAAACATATTCACATCATAGCGGCGAATCAGGCGGTTTAAATGGGCGTAAATGAGATTAATTCCGGGACTGGTTCCCCAATGTCCCAGTAATCGGTCTTTAATATGTTCCGGTTTTAACGGTTGGTCCAGTAAAACGTTATCTTTTAGATAAATTTGTGCCACCGCCAGGTAATTTGTAGCCCGACGATACCGGGCGATCGCTTCTAATTCCGTATGATGATGTTCTCGGACTCGTTCGACGGAAATTTCAGGCCCAAGGTTGGGTTTTTTCGGTGTTACCGTCATCAATTTGTCCTCTTAATTTAGATTACAACGCTTGACTGAGGGGGTCGAGTTTATCGGTCAATACTCCCTCAAAATTCCACAGGCAAGACTTACGCATTACCTCTGTGTCTGGAAGGCAGATTTGTTTGGATGCCCCTACATTGAGGGTTGACGCTTAAAAATATCCGTAAGTCCTGACCGCAGAACGTTGTTATCCAGGTTAGCGGCAGGTTTAATATTCGCACTCTATCATTAGGTAGAATCTGAGAGTTTGCCAATTCTCCCCCTAAAGGAAGGCGTTAAATCTTCCGGTCCCCTCCCCGATGTCCTGGGGTAGGGGCGATTCTCGAATCGCCAGTCTATAAAATTTCCCTAATTTTCTATATGTTGGTCTGGGTTTTTTCGGGCGATTCTCGAATCGCCCCTACAGGATTTTGTTGTAGACAATAGGAAAATTTTTCCCGGGGGCAATA
>NZ_JAMXOT010000479.1 GCF_024220515.1 Oscillatoria sp. HE19RPO | reverse complement strand
CTCCGGAGGGCGCAAGCATTGCGCCCCTACATTGACTACTCCATTGAGCAGTCACTGCAAACGAACGTTTTGGAGATTTTATTTTTTGGAGTTCCCTTAGCCCGCGCAGGCGGGCTTCGTCTGTGTAGCCCCACCCTTTAGGGTGTGGGTTTTTACTAGAGTGGTGGGATCGGTGGAAAATCCGTGAAAAATTACCCGGCTTCTGAGGGGAAACCGGGTTAAATTTGAGTGAGTTTTGCAAGGGGCGATCGCGTTTTAAGAAGGAAGCCATCCGGCACTTAAAATGACCGTTAGGCCCATAAAAATAATCGTCAATGCCCAAGTGATGCGATTGAGAGTGGTTTCTGCACTTTTAGCACTGGTAAACAGTTGGGCTTGTCCTCCAATCCCACCAATTCCATCTCCTTTCGGGCTATGGAGTAGGACTAAAATAATTAAACTGATGGCCGAAAATAGCCAAATGAGTTGGACGAGGGTTGAGATATTCATTGAAGTACAGGGATACCTGGGTAAATCGTTGAAATTGAATGCTTGTTTATTTACTCTGATTTGTTCTAGGTCATTTGTCAATTTAATTAAAAAATGACTTTGAACAAACCGCCGTGGATGATCCTGAGCGTCCTAGACGGGAATTCGCAGGGGTTCGCGAGAGGACTGAAGGTTGAAAGCTGGAGACTCAATGGCAGAACGTCCAGTCATTTCCTCGGGTTGCGGGAGTTGTAATATTTCCAGGAGAGTGGGAGCGATATCGGCTAAACAGGCATCAGTTCGCAGTTTGACTTCGGTGCCATGTCCGGGAATTTTTCGCCCTTCTCCTTCGACGAGAATTAAGGGGACTGGATTGGTGGTATGAGCAGTCCAGGGGTTGCCTTCTTCATCGATCATATATTCGGCATTGCCGTGATCGGCGATGATTAAGGTGGTGCCTCCGGCGCGTCCGATCGCCTCCAGTAAGCGGCCCAAACATCGGTCTACGGTTTGGATTGCGGTAATGGTGGCGTCGATATTTCCCGTATGACCGACCATATCCGGGTTGGCATAGTTCACCACCACCAGGGAGTAAATCTGTTTTTTCACAGCGGCAACCACCACATCGGTGACTGCTTCGGCAGACATTTCTGGGGCTTTGTCGTAGGTTGCCACCATTGGCGACTGCACTAATTCCCGGTCCTCGCCCTCAAAGGGCTCCTCTAACCCGCCGTTAAAGAAATAGGTGACATGAGCATACTTTTCCGTTTCTGCGGCCCGCAACTGCCGCAAACCGTGATTGGAGACAACTTCTCCGAAAATATTGCTGAGGTTTTGGGGTTCAAAGGCCACCAACACGGGGAGTTCTGAATCGTACTGGGTAAAGGTGGCAAAGGAGAGGGGTTCAATTTGATCCCGCTCAAATCCTTGAAAATTGGGGTCTACAAAGGCACTGGTGAGTTGTCTGGAGCGATCGGGACGGAAGTTAAAGAAGATGACTCCATCTCCCGATTCTACGGCTCCCGGTGCAATCCGCACGGGTAGGACAAATTCATCAGTGAGGTCCTGGGTGTAAGACTCTTTTAAGTGTTCGATGACCGAACGACCGTCACCGGGTCCATCGGTGGTCATGACTTTATAGGCCATTTCTACCCGATTCCAGCGGTTATCTCGATCCATCGCATAATATCGACCACTGAGGGTAACGATGCGACCCACGCCGATTTCCTGGGCGGCTGCTTCTATTTTTCCCAGGGCTTCTGCTCCGTCTCTGGGAGAGGTATCCCGACCATCGGTGATAGCGTGGATACAAACGTCGGTCAAACCTTGGGCTTTGGCGAGGTGGAGTAGTCCAATTAAATGATTTTGGTGGGAGTGGACCCCTCCCTCGGAGCAAAGCCCCATGAGGTGGAGTTTTCCACCTCTGGCTTTAATTTCTTGGCAAACTTTAACCAGTGCTGGGTTGTTCAAGATGGAGCCATCTTCTACTGCATCGGTGATCCGCAGGAGTTCTTGTTTGACAATTCGACCGGCACCGATATTCATGTGACCGACTTCGGAATTGCCCATTTGACCTTCCGGCAGTCCCACTGCTTTCCCGGATGTGCGAATTGTGGTATTCGGATAGGCGGCCCGCAGGCTGTCCATCACGGGTGTTTTGGCAGCAGCAATAGCATTTCCTGTGGTTAATTCACTGACTCCCCAACCATCTAAAATTACTAGCACCACTGGAGAAACAGGCTCTTGTGCCATATTCATTGACCTTTTGATTCGTGATTTCTGTTTAATCATTTGACTTCTCTGCTTCCCACTGCTATGCAATGGAGATGGAGATTCCCCGGATTTCTGATCCGGAGTTCCTGCTTAATAGCCTGTTGACTCGATTCCGTTACCGGCATCCTTGTCCCTTCGACTTTACAGGTATTTTCTATTCCCCTGTACCCCAGGGTACTAAAAATTCTGCCATCGCAGATCACCCGTTGCTTGGAACGCTGGCAATGTCTGGTGGATTTGGGTGAGCCACATTCAGTTAATGGTTCTATTGTAACGTCTAATCGGTAGGGCAACTTGTGACCGGGGTGCAGGCCATGACTGTCGCCGTTTGCTCTGAAGTTGGGTTCCCAGCTCATCTAAAGTTTGATGAGAACTGTTCTTAACAATCTGTTACAATCAAGGACAACTTTCTCAAACGCTTAAGGATGGGAAGGATGAAGCCAGAAGAATTGAGGGGACTGTTCTGGCTGGCGATCGCACCGAAGGTGGAGCCTTATGACCGGGGTTGAGTCGATGAATGCCCCAAAAAATTCCAATCCTAGATGGGATCGCCACTCCTCAATTCAAGATACGATTCAGGATACGATAGACGTTAATTTTGATAGCACGATTGGTTTGTATGATCCCCCTAAAACAATATTGGTCCCGCCTCCTGGCCCTAGTCTTGGTCATGGCGATCGCCTTGGTGGGCTGTTCAGGTAATGGGCTGCTCACTGGCGATTATCGCCAAGATACCCTGTCCTTGGTTAATAGTATGAGAACGGCGATCGAACTGCCGGAAGATTCCCCAGAGAAATCCTCAGCCCAGGCCGATGCCCGTCTAAGAATCAACGAATTTTTTGCCCGCTATCGTCGGGATGAGTCAGTAGCGAAGCTGGCCTCATTTACCACCATGCAAACCGCATTGAATGGATTAGCTGGACATTATAATTCCTATCCCAACCGCCCGGTCCCTAAAAAGTTGAAAGACCGTCTTGAACAAGAGTTCAAACAAGTAGAATCGGCTCTAAATCGAGGAACTTGACCCAGCCATTTCCCATCCGGGTAGGGGTTGCTCAGTTGAGAGTGAACTCCTCTTGTGCGGGTCTTTTTTGGGCGATCGCAACATTGCCCTCGCCCAAAATAATGAGTTAATCTATCAGCCCCCCAATTGAGCCGGGGTAAGAGTATGACCTGGAACCCGGGGCACTTAGAGATCGTTGCCAACCCAAAACCCAAATCTAATCAAAGGCTGGCAATCATGCTGAAAAACTAAGATAGAACTGAACAGTGCTGAGAAACTTCTGCGTGGATTCTGTACGGGTACCTGATGTCTAATCGTCTCAAAAAAACTTTTAAACCTAAAACAGCGATGACGCTTGACTGGCAGCATTTTTATCGCGGTTTCCTGGCAACGCTTCTAACCGCGATCGTGAGTCCCACATTCTGGAGCCAACCGGCCTACTCCCAAGTGCAAGGGTCCTGTCTGGCTTCTCCAGCAGATATCGCCGAAAAAGAACAACTGCGCCAAGCCTCCCTGGAAGGTGATCAAGCTGCTCGCGATCGCTATCAAGCCTTTCTGGTCAAAGAAGCCGAACGCTTACAGGAATGTCGCCAGCAAACTTGGCCCCAAAATCAAGCCCTCTGGTTACGCCTGTATCCCTGCGATCTTCAACCCGGAGCCTTAGACGCTCTCATGGATAGAATCGTTAACAAGGGTTATAACCAAGTCTATCTCGAAGCCTTTTATGACGGCCAAGTCCTCCTACCGCAGTCCGAAAATAACACCCCTTGGCCTTCCGTCGTCCGGATCCCTGGCTATGAAAATGCTGACCTCCTAGCCCAAGGTATCCAAAAAGGCCAAGAACGCGGCCTCAAGGTCTATGCCTGGTTGTTCACCATCAACTTTGGCTATACCTACAGCCAACTGCCGGACCGCCAAGGGACCCTCGCCCGGAATGGGGAAGGGCACACCACCCTCACCGTCATGCAGGACCCCAGCTTGCATGAACAGGTTGGTCAAAGTCATGCCAATCACGCCTTTATCGACCCCTACAGTCCTCAAGCGCGTCAAGACTATGCTGGGATGATCCAGCAACTTCTCAAGCGCAAACCGGACGGGATGTTATTCGATTATGTCCGCTATCTACGCGGCGTTGGCCCTGCTTCCGTTGTCACGAAGCCATCGGACCTCTGGATCTACAGTGAGGCATCCCAGCAAACCCTCTTGCAACGAGGTCTCAACCAAAAAGGTCAGGAATTAATCCGGCGCTATGTTACCCAAGGCTTTATTACCGCCAACGATATTGCTGCCGTCGATGAACTCTATCCCGATGAGGCAGAACCGATGTGGCAAGGGCGGAATATCCCCCCTGGCGCTAAAACAATGGGAACCCCTGGGGAACGTCTACCCCTCCTGCAATGGCAACTCTGGTATCTCAGTGTCGCTCATGCCGTGCAAGGAATTATTGATTTTGTACACCTGGCAGTCGATCAAGTTGATCCTCAAGGAATCCCTTCTGGCGCTGTATTTTTCCCCGGTGGTAACCGTCCCGTTGGTCAAGGGGGATTTGATTCTCGGTTACAAGCTTGGGATCGCTTCTCCCCGGAGATGCAATGGCATCCAATGGCTTATGCCAATTGCCAAAATTCCGATTGTATTATGGAAGAAATTGAGCGGGTTTTAAGCATGGCTCCTGAAGGCACTCAGGTTATCCCGGCTTTAGCTGGTGATTGGGGCGTTGCAGTTACCAATCGACCGCCTTTAGAAGACCAAATGTATGCCTTACGGCGCTATTCTTCCCGGATTAACTCCGTCAGTCACTTTGCCTATTCTTGGCAAGAACCAGAGTCGGACCGCGATCGCAAGTTCTGTCAACTCAACTAAGTTGTAACTCAGTTGTTTGCAATCCCCTCCTGACTCCCTGAGAACCTCAAAACCCGGTTTTTTCGACCCGGGTTTTTATTTTTTAGCTTGATCAAATGAAATCATACCAAATCCGGTTGTGAAAGACCTATTTTACTCTTCAGCCTGCGTAGGCAGGCTTTGTATTGTGAGCCTCCACCCTTGAGGGTGTGGGTTTTTATAGACTTGCTCCTCTCTCCCAAAAACCAATTACGAGTCTTTGAACGGATAATTTTTCCCTATAAGAATAATTTCACCATCGTGGTCAAAGAGATTCCTTGAGATGCTTCTGGAAAGCTCTCGAATTGCCACCCTATTTTTCCTTGATAATCATTGAGAATCGTTAAATAACCTACCCTTGAATTCTTCTGGTCGTCTGCCTCTGCATTCTTTTCCAACTGTTCCAGATACAACTCTTCAGGATCGCCGACACTTAATCGCTCAATGAAGGCCCGCAAATCAGCCACCTGTCCCCCGTTGATACCATTCTTGGTCATTAGGATAATCGAATCTTCATATAAATGAATTTGAAGGGTGGTGGGATGCGGCAATGTAGAATCACTAAATTTCATTGCGTTTTCTAATAACTCATTGGCGATATAGTTGACGCTATGAGCGCTTTCCGCTTTTTTATGACATGGATTTTGCGGGTTTCCATTGTCTCCAAAAAAGGTGGACAAGTAATTGGCTACAAAGTCTGCTGATAAGCCATTAGTTCGCCACCGCTGTTTAATAGAAGCCGAACTTGGGGAGAATCCCAGAATTAAATACTCGGTGCCCAGAGGCGGATTCTGAATGAAATCTCCGAATATCTCAATCATAGTATTGGGGTCTGTAATCATTGAGGGGATGGGGAAATATAGACAAAAAATTACCCATTGCTACTCCACAACTCTAAACTCTAAATTACCCCAGTAAGGTAGCCGATCATTCATCTGCTGCCCTCAAGGTGCAGGGGTGGGTTCTCCTGTCTTCGGATCCCTGAGACTTAAATCTCCCTTGGTCCTCCCCTTCAGGCGCATTCCTCTTTAGATTTTAGGATATATTGATTCCCTATATTCTATTATCTACAGCCCGATCGCAGCGGAATCCTTTCACGTTGACATGATTCCCGGTTAGCAGCTCATCGTAGATTCCGTTTATCTTCTGAAAGTTCCCAAATATAAAAAATTAATATCCCCTTTGCGATCAGAGCTTCCTGAAGATCCTCAGTTGCGCCTCTGAGCTATGATTCTGTGTGTAACGACTTCCATTAGGGAACTCCAAAAAATAAAATCTCCAAAACGTTCGTTCGTAGTGACGGATCAATGGAGTAGCCCCTTATATGTAGGGGCGCAATGCTTGCGCCCTAAGGGCGCAAGCATT
>NZ_JAMXOT010000195.1 GCF_024220515.1 Oscillatoria sp. HE19RPO | reverse complement strand
CCAAAAAATAAAACCTTCAAAAAACCCGCAGGCTCAAGCCTGGGGCTACACGGACAAAGCCCGCCTGCGCGGGCTAAAAGAGCCTTGTTAGGTGCGATCGCATCAAAGCAAGGATGATTTATTTGTTGGAATCCCCTCAGTACCTACATCATAGTCCAGGTCATGTTTCTTTCTTGAATGGTCAATGGTCTTATGAAGTCAACAACTCCCTCAAAGAGGACCTTACAAGCAATCGTGAATGGGATGGACTGCCCTAGCTGCGCCAAAACCATTCAGGCGAATTTGGAGCATCTTCCTGGTGTGGAAAACGCTGCTGTCAACTTTGCCAGTGGCAAGCTGAGTGTCTCCTATGACCCTTCTCAAGTTGAGGAAAGGGTGATTGGCGATCGCATCACGGCTCTGGGTTACACCTTTGATATCGCTCCAACCCATCCCGTTCAAACACTTCAAACCCAGGTCACCGGGATGGATTGTGGGGGATGTGCCAAGACCATTGAAGCGAATTTGCAGCAGTTGGCTGGAGTCAGTGAGGTCTCCGTCAGCTTTGCATCAGAACGATTGACCGTATCCTATCACCCCGAACAAGTCCGTGAAGCCGACATCATCAAGGGTGTGACAGACCTGGGCTATAGCGTTGAGCAGGTGCAGGAAAAGACTGCTGCTAAAAAACTGATTGCCAAGGTGGGCGGAATGGATTGCGGCAGTTGCGCTAAAACCATTGTAGCCAGCCTACAGAAGACGGCAGGAATTCATGAAGTTTCAGTCAGTTTTGCCACTGAGCGGTTGGAGGTGTCGTACAACCCGAGCCAGGTCAGCGAAAAGGCGATCGCCGAGCGAGTTACTGCTTTAGGCTATACAGTTGAGGACGTGACAACCACGAATGTGGGGGATACGGGCAGTGGTTCTGATGCGGTGGCACAAACTCAGGCGACACCTAGCCAGCGATCGTCCAAGTCTGACTTGACAGGTTGGCAATTCTGGCTATTGACACGACGAGGACAAACCGTTCTTTTCAGTGGCATTGGCCTAGTTCTGGGATTGATTGCCGAACAATTGTTATCCCTCGGTTGGATTGCCCAAGGTTTCTATGTCATGAGCTTGCTGGTGGCTTTTCTGCCGATCGCACGCGCTGCATGGATTGCCTTGAAACTGCGTCGAGCAGACATGAACTTGCTCATGTCGCTGGCGGCGATTGGAGCGGCTATTTTGAATTTATGGTTCCAAGGGGCACTGGTGATGTTCCTGTTTGCCTTGGGAACAACGTTACAGACATTTACTCTCGGGCGCACCCGCAATGCCATTCGCGGCTTGATGGACTTGACTCCACCAACCGCCACGGTCAAACGGAACGAGCAAGAGGTTTTCGTTCCTGTGGAAGAGATTCAAGTTAGCGAGATTCTCACCATCCGACCGGGACAACGCATCGCACTAGATGGCATAGTAGTGTCTGGGATGAGTGCCGTTGACCAATCTCCGATTACGGGAGAAGCGATCCCAGAGGACAAAGAGAAGGGCGATCGCGTTTTTGCAGGCACCCTGAACCAGACCGGCTTTTTGGAAGTTCAAGTCACTCATACTGCCCAAGACACCACAGTTTCCCGCATCATTCATCTGGTGGAAGAAGCCCAAGAAAGCCGCGCTCCAATCCAGCAATGGGTCGATCGCTTTTCTGCCATTTACACGCCGATTGTTCTGACTTTGGCTGTAGGAATTGCGTTTATACCTCCGTTATTGTTGGCGCAACCGTTTAATGTTTGGGTCTACAAAGCACTGGTATTGCTAGTCATTTCCTGCCCTTGCGCTCTAGTAATTGCTACACCCGTTTCCCTGGTGAGTGCGATTGGGGCGGCAACCCGAAATGGTGTGTTATTCAAGGGTGGAAATGCGCTAGAGACAGCCGGAAAACTAACAACCCTTGCCTTTGATAAAACGGGCACGATTACGCAGGGAATGCCAGTCGTACAACAGGTTTACGACCTGGGAGAAATGGAAGCGTCCACAGTGTTGCGGATTGCGGCTTGCCTAGAACAACAATCGGAACATCCTCTAGCAAAGGCGATCGTCACAGCAGCGAAAACAAAGGGGATGGAATTAGAGACTCCAGAGGATTTTACCGCTATCCCTGGGAAGGGAGTTTGGGCAAACTTCGGACCGTCAATTTATTTTGTTGGCAATAGACGTTTGTTTGCCGAGTTAGAAATTCCGCTGTCCGCAGCAGCAGAATCTTTATTGGCTGAGATTGAATCTCGCAGGCATACTCCTGTGCTAGTGGGAAACCGAGAGGGCTTAATAGGAGCGATCGCTTTAGCCGATGGACTGCGTTTGGAATCCATTGAAGCGGTACGATTGTTGAAACGAATTGGCTTGAAGCGATTGGTGATGTTGACCGGCGATCGGGCTTCCGTTGCCTCTCAAATCGCTCAACAGGTTGGCATTGATGAGTATCAAGCCGAGTTACTTCCGGAAGATAAACTTCAGGCCATTTACAACCTTCGCCACCAAGGAACGGTAGGCATGGTTGGAGACGGTATTAATGATACTCCCGCTCTAGCTGCCGCAGATGTTAGTTTTGCAGTGGGTAACATCGACATTGCCCTTGAAACGGCTGATGTGGTGCTAGTCGGGAATGACCTCAGACGTTTGGCTTATGCCATCCAACTCAGTCGCCGCACGATGTCAGTAATTCAGCAAAGTATTGTCATTGCTTTAGTGCTGAACGGAACGTTCATTCTCCTGGGAACTTTGGGGGTAATTGGACTGCCAATGGCGGTGTTAGAAGATATGGGGTCTTCTCTGTTAGTAACTTTCAACGCCATGCGGTTGTTTAACACCAAGACTGATGAAGCTTGAGCTGATAATTTTGCCAAGGCGATCGCTACTATCAGATAACTGAATCAGGGCGCTCTCCACGCCGTCCTAATAATACCAAATCCGGTTGTCAAAATTCGGGTTTTTCTTCAGCCCGCGCAGGCGGGCTTCGTCCCTGTAGCCCCACCCTTGAGGGTGCGGGTTTTTATAGACTTTGATAAGGGGATTGCAAAATATAAATCATCCAACCGTTCAACTGAAAGAAGTGTAGGGGCGCAATGCTTGCGCCCTGGGGGCGTATGCAATACGCCCCTACATTGACGGGGCTATTCCGTTGATTCCTCACTACGAACGAACGTTTTGTACGCCCCTACATTGACGGGGCTATTCCGTTGATTCCTCACTACGAACGAACGTTTTGGAGGTTTTATTTTTTGGAGTTCCCTAACCGAATTGCGTATAATGTTTGGGGGATAGGAATTGATGGATTGAATTGGATTGATTCTCTGAAAAAATTGCAGGATTTGAGCATCGTTTTGATGAAACTCCACCCCCATACACCACTTTTTTATCGAAGGGGCTTAAGAGCAATGTCGGTTATCCAATCCATTTTCTACCCATCGACTTTCTAGCCTTCTTGTCATCCCTTCAGGGGATAATCAGGAGTATTCTCTTCCTGATTATCCCCGATTTGAGTTTATTTCAAGTTGGCCAACTTAATGCGCGGGTCAATGGATTTCAGGAGTAAATCGGCTAATAAGTTGCCGATAATTAACATCACGGCCCCCATCATCAAACTAACCATGACCAGATAAATATCTTGGCTTCTGACTGCATCTAAAATCAACCGTCCCAAACCGGGCCAGTTAAAGAAGAATTCCGCAATAAATGCGCCACTGAGTAAACCGGCAAATTCAAAGCCCAAGATGGTGATTAAGGGATTGATAGCATTTCTCAGGGCGTGAACGTAAATGACGCGATTTTCCGGCAATCCTTTAGCGCGGGCGGTTTGAATGTAGTCTTGACGAAGAACATCTAATAATTCCCCCCGGGTAATCCGTTGCAACCCGGCGAAACTGGTAATTGAGAGGGCGAGAGTGGGTAAAATCATGTGCCAAGCAATATCCACAACTTTGCCAAAGGGGGTGAGTTCATTATGATAAATACTGGTCATGCCGCCCACGGGAAAGAGGGGAGAGAGTCGCTGGGCTAAAAACAGGAATAACAAGGCGGTAATGAAGCTGGGAAACCCTTGTCCCATGTAACTGAGGGTGCGTAATAATTTGTCAAGGGTGGTATTTTGTCGAACCGCGCTGATAATCCCCAGGGGAATGGCGATCGCCCAAGTCAGG
Source organism: Oscillatoria sp. HE19RPO (assembly GCF_024220515.1). Lineage (GTDB taxonomy): Bacteria > Cyanobacteriota > Cyanobacteriia > Cyanobacteriales > Laspinemataceae > Laspinema. Next base: position 14,429 of record NZ_JAMXOT010000195.1, on the reverse strand, counting down.
ATTAAGGAAGAAAAGGACAATAGCAGAGTATTGGGGATGCGTTCCCATAATAATTCGGTGACTGGGCGATGATATTTGAAACTATACCCAAAATCTCCCTGGGTGATAATTTGGGTCAGCCAGCGGAAATACTGTTCAACCGGATGGCGATCGAGACCGAATCTGATGGTCAAAGCATCTAAGGTTTCGGGGGAAATTTGGGGATTTTGCCGCCAGGTATCTAAGTAATCCCCCGGGGCAAGTTGAATAATGGAAAAACTCAGCGCAGAGGCTAGTAAGAGGGTTAATAAGGCTTGTAATAAGCGCTTAACTACATAAAAAAAGGTCTCGCTGGTGAAGGCATTAGTCAGGTTGTTTTTGGCCGAATCTAGGCGTTGGCGACTGGAGGGTGCTTTAGTAGTAGCCATAGTTGTTATTTTTAGGGGTGATGATTGTTCGCTCATTCCCTAAAGGTTGAGGTTTTCAGGTAAGGAGGGAGAGCGCGAGAGACTTGGGGGGAATCAAGCCCGGGAAAGTTCTAATCCTCTATTTAATACTCTATCAAAGTTAGAATGGGGACATTGGGGAGTCGTTGTCGTCCGTTCAAATTCTGCAATTCAATTAAAAAGCAAAAGCCCACGAGTTCAGCTTGGGCGAGTTCTAAAAGTTGGACGGTGGCAACGGCAGTTCCGCCGGTGGCAATCAGGTCATCTACAATTAAGACGCGAGTCCCCGGTTGGATGGCGTCCTGGTGCATGGAAAGGCGATCGCTGCCATATTCCAACTCATACTCAATTTCGTGGCAAGGGGCGGGTAATTTCCCGGGTTTACGAACGGGGATAAACCCGATGCCGAGTTGATAAGCTAAAGGGACCCCAAACAGAAACCCCCGAGACTCCATGCCGACGATGCAATCCGGTTGGAGAGGGGCGCATTTTTCCGTCATGAGATCCACCGCATACCGTAAACCCTGGGGGTCTCGCAGGAGGGTGGTAATATCCCGAAACAGAATGCCCGGTTTAGGAAAGTCGGAAATGTCACGAACCAGAGATTTTATATCCATACAAGACAAGTTTAGAAGATGAAAGAGTGGCTAGGAGGTGGGTTTAGTCTTAAATCAGGGGACCGGACTTCGCGGTTTTAGACCGGATTGGTGACGAATTGGCAAAGAATTGGCCCCGAAACCGGGGGTCTGCCCTCTACAGTACCGATCGCCTCTGATGGCGATCGCTACAATAAAACCGGCAAGGGTGCGATCGCGCTTTAAATCGTACCATTATTACCCAGGGGAACTCAGCCCGGGGGTTCGTCATCCCCGTCACCCTATTCAAGGGACATCCGTCCCCAAATCCGGTAAAACCCAGGATCTTTTTTGGGGTAAGCCTCTGGATTGGTAGAATAAAAAATTTGGGCTCTCCCCGGTAGCGGTTGCTTCTGCTGTGAAAGGTGAGGCAACAGGATCGTTGGGATTGCTAGATCAAAGCTGAACCCTTTATGTGAATACTAAAATCAAAGTTAGAGAAAGAAACCTGGCGGTCAATTGCACTCAAGTCAGTCATCCATCAAGGCGAATTATAATGAATGCTCCGGTAAGCGTAATGCAAACAACCCATCCACCCGAAACGACCACTCCGATAATTTTAGAGCATCTGCCCGAACCCCCCGGGTTTTCCGGGCGGGGATGCCCCAGACGCGCACGGTTGCAAATTGACTTGCTGCTGTTGGCGATCGAAGCCTTGGATCTGAACGCATCTCAATCGATCTTAGCCGTCGCCAAAGAAGAACAACTGCAAGATATTATTAAAAATCGGGTGTTCCTCTGGATGCTACGCAGCACGAATCCCCTGCGCCGTTATAGTCAACGTCGTCCCCTGAGTTTAGAAGAAGCCAAGGCATTGGTGGCGATCGCTTGTAAATTAGCTCGAAGAATGACCGTCACCATTCGGCAGTTGCTCACGGACTATCAGCAATTGCAACAGAAACAAATTCCCCTGGAGCATCATTTGCGCTTATCCCATTACCTAGAACGTTTCCGGGCGCATTTCCGGAGTCGGATGAATCCGCGCCGTGCGGGGGTAGCGATTTATAATACCAATGAAAAGTTAAATGACCTGGCAATGGAACTGCTCGGGGAATTACTGTTTTGTACCGGAACAGCAGGGATGCAACGGTTGTGGTTCAGTTTGTTTGATGGGGAGGTTGAATGAGTATTCAACGTCAATATAGTTTACCGACTTGCAAGCTGGTGTTAGAGGGGTTAACCGACGATAACCTCTCGGGCGATCGCCAGGACGGGTCCAGACCTCTGATGTCGATTTTGGTCAGTGCGGAGTGCTATTTACCCCCCCGGAAGGAACCCATTGCTGGGGGACAGGAGTTTTTTCAAAGTTTAGTGAATGTCGTCAGTCACTATGCCCAAGAATTTTTGAGTGGGGTCAAGCGGTTCTCGTTCTATACCATTCCGGTGGAACCCCGGGATGGGGTGCCCACCCCAGTCCAGTTGCAAAAAATTAATCCCAATTTGCACCGCTTGATTGTCCAACCCCAGGAGTCTTATAACAGTGCGCCGATTGAGATTGATTTGAGTTCGGTGCAATTGTTTGACTTGGTGGAGGCGGTGGATCAATTCTGCGCCGATAGCCAGACTCTACCCCAGATCCACGGCAATTTACGCTCTCTGAGTCGCCAAGAAGCCAAGGTTCATGAACCTGTCGCCAAACGAGCCTTACCGGCAACGGTGGGACTATCGAGTTTAGCAGTAGCGGCCCTGGCCTTTTTCTGGATGCCGATTCCGACCTATCAACGTCCCATCGAAGCGGTCCCGGGAGAGAGTTCCGAGGAGTCGCGCCAGGGAACTGAAGCGATCGCCAGTGGCAATGGTCCCGGTAGTCGTCCGGCAGGTTCCCCCCCGGGTCCCGCCCAGTTCGGCACCACCCTGGTGAGCAATCGACAGATTACTGATGTCAGTGAATTGCAGCGTCTCGAACGGGAGGTTTATAACCAGATTGATCGCGCCTGGAGAACCCCTCCAACGTTTAGTGAGGCGTTAGTTTATCAAGTCGCCGCAGGGACCGATGGGGCGATTTTAGGATATAAACCAGAAAACCAAGCGGCAAGGGATTATCAAGATGAAACTCCCCTGTTGGATTTGGTGTACATCCCCGTTGATGGGGGGACGGCAACGGCGGAAGAGGTGGCTGTGTTTAGAGTGGTGTTTGAACCCTCAAATACAGTCCAGGTGAGTCCTTGGGAAGGCGATCGCTCTGAAGTCGGCGATCGCTCTGAGGTCCCGGAAGTCACTCCCGTGGCGGATATTCAAGATCCGACAGTCCTAGAATCGTTACAACAGCAAGTTTACGACACGATCGACCGAGCCTGGACCCAAAATCCTGAGTTTGAGCAGGACCTGATCTATCGGATTTGGGTGAATGCTCAAGGGGCGATCGTGGACTATGAAGGAACGAATTCTCTGGCAAAAACGGCTCTGGATCAAACGCCCCTGAAGGAGTTACATCAACCCTCCGCCGATTATGTCCGCAACACCACCGGCAGCGATTCCTCTTTGGCTGAATTCCGCGTGGTTTTTACCTCCGGTGGCATTTTGCAGATTAGCCCCTGGAAGGGTTTTCGATAGGCAGGGTCCGGGGCCGCCCCCGCCCCCACTCCTTTCCCCTCCTTGATTCTCGCTCACCGATCGGGCGCTTCAGTCCAGTCCTAACACCGTTACCGCAACGGGTTCGAGCCTTCCCTAAAATCGGGAATTTTACCCCGGGGTTACCCTGAGCGATCCAGGCAGGGAGTCAGTCCGATGGCCAACCGAAGCAGACAGAGATAGGACGACTGGCTGCTTCCTGAAGATAAAAGGGAACGCCAGCTTTTGATTTCAACCCAGACATCGGGGAAACAACCCAGGGGTTGAGGTGGGTGGGGTCAGTTCTGACTCCGGCAAGGGGCAACTCCCAATTGCCAAGGGAGGGCGATCGCTGCTAAATGTAATCTGTTAACTGGCAATAGTCAGTTGCTATCCACTCCGGAGCCTTCAATTCTGACGAGTCCCCCCTTAACCACCTATCACTGAGCGCTCACGCAACATGAAAGTCGTATTCTTCGGTACTCCCCATTTTGCTGTTCCCACATTGCAAATTCTGTTAGCCACTCCCGAGGTTGACGTATTAGCTGTGGTCACTCAGCCCGATAGACGTCGCAGTCGCGGCAGCCAATTGGACCCTTCCCCGGTCAAAAGTTTAGCTTTAGCTCATAATCTGCCCGTCTGGCAGCCCCAACGAGTCAAAAAAGACCCTGATACTCTGGCGTTTCTCAGACAGACTCAGGCGGATTTATTCGTTGTGGTGGCTTATGGACAGATTTTATCTCAGGAAATTCTGGATATGCCCGCCTTGGGCTGTGTGAATGTCCATGCCTCCCTCTTACCTCAATACCGAGGGGCTGCTCCCATTCAATGGTCTCTGTACAATGGGGACACGGAAACTGGAGTCACCACGATGCAAATGGAGGCCGGTTTGGACACCGGACCGATATTGCTGAAGGCTTCTGTGCCGATTGAACTGTTGGACAATGCGGATCACGTGGCGCATACCCTCTCTACGGTAGGGGCGGAGTTGTTGCTGAAAACGGTGGTGAAGTTAGGCCGTCAGCAAATTCAACCTATCCCCCAAAATGATGCGGACTCGACTTATGCGCCGTTAATTCAGAAGGAGGATTATCTGCTGGATTGGTCCCGCAGTGCAGTCGCCCTCCATAACCAAATTCGCGGCTTTTTTCCCAACTGCATCGCTCAGTTTCGCGGCCAGGACCTCAAAATTATGGCCACTGCGCCTGTGGGCGATCGCTACTGGGAACAGCTTCCCCCGTCGTTTAGCGTTCTTGAACATAATTGGCCTGCCCTCTATCCTGGAGAGGGCAAACCCGGTGAAATTGTCAGTATTGCCAAACATATCGGGCCGATTGTTCAAACCGGCGACGGTTTTTTACTCTTACAACAAGTCCAGCTTTCGGGTAAACGCGCTCAATCAGGTTGGGATTTTGCAAATGGGATGCATCTACTCATGGGCGAAATGTTGGGTAATGGGAATGCCTGAATGCCGATAGAAACGCGATCGATGCCTAACTAGGAAGCGATCGCGTCTCTTCGGATTCGGATTCGGTTAAGGGTTCAAAAAAGCGGCATCCCGCACAGGGTCCTTCTGGATTGACGGCACAGCGAATCAGTTCGGATTTAGCGTTGAAGCGGCAACTGGCCTCTCCAATCACCCAACGACCCTCTACAAGGCTTTTTTCAATCGGTCGCTGCGCTGACTGAACGTACAGAGCAATATTTTGCAAGCGATAACGACCGGATTTCAGTTGATATCGATGGCGGCGTTCTAGAACGGCGTAAGTTTTTCCTTCGAGATCCAGATAGTGACCCGGTTGCGGATTCCAATCTAAATGCACTTTCCCCAAGGATTTCGAGGGTTTGGTTAATATCACCTCTGTGGGTAAAGAATCTGGTTCCATGATTCCTCTGTGATGTTCTTTACCTTTTTACGTTACCTTACACCGCCCCTGGATGCCGAGACTCCCCCAAATCCCTTTCGCTTTACCCCGGGTCCCTCTGGACTAGGGGAGTGAGCGGGTATGACTCGTGAACCGTAATCGTGCGGGTGCGTCAAGGGATTCATCCTCAACCGGGTTCGGCAATTTTTGGATGAGACGCACCCGATTTTTGAAACCTGGGCTTGTTCCCTTCTTATCAAAACTCGCTCTTTTGTCCCGGGGATATTTCACCAGGCGATCGCGGGGTAATCGGTAAAGTGATGATCAACTCTGTCCCCTCTCCCGGGGTGGAACGACAGCGCAGTTTTCCCCCATGTTTTTCCACCACAATGGAGTAAGCAATTGAGAGTCCTAAACCCGTCCCTTTGCCGACGGGTTTCGTTGTAAAAAAGGGGTCGAAAATTTTCAATCGTACCTGTTCAGGGATACCCGGACCATTATCCGCAATCCGAACCTGAACCCAATGGCGATCGCTGACTTCGGTACGCAGGATAATCCTCGGTAAACGGGTTTTCCCCGGGTCTAAATCCGATCGCATGACATCGGTAGAGGTTACCGAAACGCTAGAATCAGGGTGAAATTCTTCGTGACTTTCCTCGCCGAATCCCTCAAACCCATCCATCGCATCGATCGCATTATTTAAAATATTCATCACCACCTGATTCACTTGAGACGCATAACAAGTAATTTTCGGCAGGTTGCTATACTCCTTGATCACCTCAATTCCTGGACGCCCATTTTTACCCGTTAGACGAGACTGCAAAATTAACAGCGTCGAATCAATTCCTTCATGAATATCCACCTCTTTCATCGCTGATTCATCCAGGCGCGAGAAATTTCTTAATCCCAGAACAATTTGACGAATGCGATCGGCCCCGTTTTTCATGGAAGAGAGCAACCTCGGTAAATCTTCCAGTAAAAACTCTAGATCCATGTCCTTGATGACTGCTTTAATTTCCGGGTTGGGAGTCGGATAATGCTTCTGATACAGACAGACTAAGTTAAACAAGTCATCCAGATACTCTTCCGCATGATTCAGATTGCCATAGATAAAACTCACCGGGTTATTAATTTCATGAGCAATTCCCGCCACCATTTGGCCGAGACTGGACATTTTTTCGGTTTGAATCAGTTGGGTTTGGGTTTGTTTGAGGGTTTCTAAGGTTTGCGACAAGTGGAGATTTTTTTCATTTAAGGCATCATTGGCCTGATTTACAGCCTGAGTGCGCTCTTGGACTTTGGCTTCCAGGTTGGCATAAAGCAGGGCATTTTCTAAGGCGATCGCCGCTTGGGAGGAGAGAATTTTCAAAATCTCTAGGCGGTCCCGGCTAAAGGCTCCCCGGGTTAAATTATTTTCTAAATACAGGATGCCTAATGTTTTTCCCCCATTCACAATCGGGGTACATAACAAGGACTTTAACTGATGAGCCACCACATAAGGCTCTTTTGTAAATGCCCCTTCACAAGCGGCATCGCTTAAAACTAAATTAGAACCCGTTCGCGCCACATATTTGACGATCGCCACGGGTAAATCGGAGCAGGTTTCGATATCAATAGATTGTTCAACCGTCACTGCATCAGCCGCAGTAGAAGCGGAGGCCGATATGAATAGTTTGCCTTCCACGTCTAAAATTAAAAAGGCTTTTTCAGCGCCAGCATTTTCGATCGCCGTTTTCATCAGGGTCGCCAGCAATTTATCGAGGACGATTTCACTGGCGATCGCTTGTGAGGCTTTCAAGACGGTGGTCAAATCTAGGCGATCGCTGCTCTCCCGAGGGACTGAGACTCCCACCGGGGTTGGTTTCTGTCCGTTGGTAGGATGAAATTGCTCTGAGGGGACGGGCAACAAGTGGGAATAGGTAGACTCCAACTGCTGCACTTTTGCGGTTGCTCCCCATTGTTTATACCCCTCCCGCGCTTCCTGCATATAGGCTTTAGCTGGGGTGAGTTTTCCTAATCCTAAATAAAATTTAGCCGCTAGTTCGTTGGCGAGGGCGGATTCTTGCACATACTCCTGTTCTGTGGCGAGTTGAATCGCGCGATCGTACCCGTCCATCGCCTGCAATTTGTGACCGAGAACGCGGTCCCGTTCGGCCTGAACGAGATAACATTTATGCAAATAATTCATGGGGGCATGAGCGGCCCATTTTTTCAGTTTCTTTTGGTTCGTGGCGACTTTTTTAAGGAGATTTTTGCGGTTTTGCTCGGGCGTGCGATCATCGCACAGGGCGATTCGAGTGAGGGAATCATACCAATAAAACAGTCCGACAACCGGCAAGGCGATCGCCCCGTCTAAATAGTTCTGCGCTTGTTCGGCATTAACTAGCGCTTCGGTGTAATTTTCAAACCAATAACACAGCATTAATTGATTCACAAAATAATCGTGTAGTCCGTTGCGGTCATTAGCTGAAATCATCAAGGGAACCGCTTGCACCCGATTATAGGCTTCTCCCACTAACTCCCCGGGATTTTCACTTCGTCCCAATAAATTGAACACCGCTTGTCGATACATTTCATTCCATTGCACCACGGTCATCTGTTGCCATTGGGTCAGGGAATGGCTCAAAGATGCCATTTCCCGTTCTACCTCATTGAGTTCTGTGCCGATAAAATATAAGTTTTGACAGCGGTTTTTGGCCGCGTAAGAGGCCCATTCTAAATCTCCATTTTCAATCCCGCTCCGTTCCGCTTGCCGTAACGGAATCAAGGTTTCCTTGAGATGCACGCGCCAAGGGTTGATGAGCCCTTCTACCATTGTTAAAATTTTGGCATTGGCTTGCCCGGCACCGAACTGAGATAACAGATTTAAGGCTAATTGTCCAAATTTATACCCGAGTTCAATTTCACAAAATACACCGGATAAAATTACGCCATAGGTGGCATAAGCAAAGGCGGACCAGGGTGAATTTCCAGATTGAATGGAGAGATTCACCTGTTCAAATACAATCAGAGGCAGTAAGGGAGGATCGGCTTGATAGGCGGCAGATATCAAGCTAGAGAGAATTCTCATGGCGGCGAGTTTCTCGGGTTCCTTCATGACTGGCAATGCCAGTAAGTCTGTGGGGTCTTTGTCCCCCATTGCCGCTTGGTTTTTTTCCCGTTGCCGTTGGATATCGGCCCGGGTGGGATGATCGATTAAATCGATCCCCAGTTGTTGGGCAATGTTTACGCCAATTTTTACGGCTTCAAGGGGTTGGGCTTGGGCCATACAAGCTTGAATTTTGAACTCATAAATGTTGACGGCATCAAGCAGGGTTTTACTGGACTCAATGACCGGATTGGCTAATGCTGTCATTTGCTGGAAGTCACCACATAAATAAGCGGCTTCTGTGGCTTCTTGATAGAGGGTTAAAGTTAAGCCATAGTGCGTTTGCCAGCGGTCGTTTCCTAAGAGTTTAAGACCTTGATTCAGATAGTTGAGCGCTGTTTTGTAGGCTGCCGATCGCTTGGCTTTTTGTCCGGCGCTGAGGTTTAATTGAGCAATTTTTTCGCGTTTTTCGCGTTCCCTGGGAGAATCACTCGGTGAGATGCCTTTATTGAGTTGATTGACGATCTCAAACAGGACCTCATCCTGGCGATCGCTGGGAGTCTGGTTGAGCCAGTATTGTCCGATGCTCAAATGCACCGCAGACTTGGCGGAATCGGACATCAGAGAGTAAGCCGCCGCATGAATGCGATCGTGTACAAATTTGTAGTGCGCGGTGAGGCGATCGAGATTGGCTTCTTCGTGAGTGCCGGATTTCCACTCGGCGATCGCCACGGACCAATCCGCACTCTCCGTTGCCGGTAACACAAACCCTTGGGTGACTCCTGCACGCAGATTTGCTGCTGTTTCTTTCACAGACTGCTGGGAAATCGCCGCTAAAGTTTGCAGATCGAAGCGTTTACCAATACAAGCTGCCAGCTTGAGTACGGACTGCTCTCGTTCCCCCAGCTTCCGGATTTTTGCCGCCAGCAGTTGCACGACATTATCCGTAATAGCGCACCGTTTAATTTTTTCAATCGACCACTGCCATGCCAAACTTTTATTATCAAATTCAATTAAGCCATCATCATAAAGCCCGGTCAAAAACTCCTGAATAAAAAAGGGATTCCCTCCGGTTTTATCTACCACTAATCCCGCCAACGGTCCCGCTTGTCGTAAGGAACATTGAAAAGTATCGGCCAAAAGCTGATTGATACTCACTAATCTTAAGGGTTCTAATTCCAGGCGATTGACAATTCCTCCGGTTTGCTCAATTTGGGCCAGCCGTTCTAAAACCGGGGAAGCGGTATCTCGGAAGGGAACTGGAGATTCTATCTCGCGATAGGATAAAATTAAAAAAAGTCCCGGATCGGCCACGGTCATCAGCCGTTCAATCAGCCGCAAAGACCCGGCATCCGCCCACTGAATATCATCTAAAAATAGGGTCAGGGGATGGTGAGGATGGGCGAAAACTTTGATGAAATTTTGAAAGGTCAAATGAAAGCGATTTTCGGCTTCGGCGGGGGGTAAACTGTTGATGGGCGGCTGCTTGCCCAAAATTAGCTCCATTTCGGGAATCACTTCAACAATTACTTGTCCATTGTTTCCGAGTGCTATTCTTAATTGCTCTTGCCAGTGGTTGAGGCGATCGTCCGGTTCCATGAGCAGGTTGGCCACTAATTCCTCAAAGGCTTTAATCCAGCCTAAATAGGGAATATCCTGCTGATTTTTGTCAAATTTTCCTGAAAGAAAGTAGCCATTTCTTTTGGCAATGGGGGATTCGAGTTGCTGGACTAATGCGGTTTTACCGATGCCGCTTTCCCCGACGACTAGCATCACTTCTCGTTGGGAATTGACGGTGCGCTCAAAGGCAGAGCCTAAGGTTTGAATTTGAGCTCGTCGTCCATAAAATTTAGGGGAAATATTAAATTTTCGGCAAATATCATTTTCCCCTAAGATAAACTCTTCGATTTCTCCGGTTGCTTCTAATTGCATCAAGCAGACGACTAAATCCGCTTGGAGTCCCCAGGCACTTTGATATCGGTCTTCTGCTGTTTTGGAGAGCAATTTCATCACCAGGTCGGAGATGATTTTGGGAATGGAAGGGTCGATTTTATGCGGGGAAAGCGGCTGTTTTGCAAGATGGGAATGGACCAGTTCCATCGGGTCGGGACTGGTAAAGGGGAGTTGGTTGACCAGGAGTTCGTAGAGGGTGACTCCTAGGGAATAAAAGTCGGTTCGATAATCCAGGGTGCGGTTCATCCTGCCGGTTTGTTCCGGGGACATATAGGCGAGAGTCCCTTCTAAGAGGTTGGGATTTTTTGAGGGGGGATTTTCTTGGGAAACAATGGTGGCAATGCTAAATCCAATCAGCTTGACTTCCTCGGTTTCGGGGTTGAAGAGGATATGCTCTGGATTGATATCTTTGTGGATGATGTTGGCACTATGTATGGAACCCAGGGCTTCGGCAATTTGAATGGCTAGGGTTAAAAATTCCGCTTGAGTTAAGGTCCGATTTTTGATAAATTGTTTTAAGGATTGTCCGCCAAAGTCTTCTAAGATTAAGGCGATCGCCTGGTTATACTTTTGCAGGCCATAGGTCTGGACTACGCCGTCTAAATTGAGCCGATAAATTTCATACTCTTGCTTGTATCGACTGAAATCTCCTGCACTGGCTCCATCGGAATGCAACAGTTTGACGATCGCCGGTAAGTTATCTCGCGATCGGATGGTGCGATAGACGCTGGAGCGTGCATTTTCGCTCAGTTGCTCAATGATTCTAAAACCGTTGAGGGCTCGGATCAGTATTTTGCTTTCTATCATAGGTCCAGTGGGTGGGTTGGTCCAGTCAGAATAGGGAAAATTTAAAATACCCCCAGAACGGTTCAAATCAGTCTTCTCGGGGTGGATTCAACCGGGTTTTAGGGTGGCGATCGCCCTTCGGAAGCATGGGGGGTTAGGAACCCTGCTTGCTTTTGTTTTCTCAGTTTAACTTAAGCCTTTGTACTTGTCTGTAAAAAAAATCAGGAAATCTCCACTGAATCCATCGCCACCGATGCGGGAATTCGTTCCCCGGTGAGTTAACGTCCTGATTTATCCTTCTTCTCTCACTGGATCAGCACAAATCAATCTTTGATTTGCATCTATTTCTTTTAAAATTAAGAGATAATTTAGCGGCATTTTTCCATAATGAGCAATCCCTTAGAACGCTTAAAATATTTACCCTGGACTTCCCTACTGCCGGTTGCGGGCCTCACGACTCAACTTGTGGCTGCAATTGAGGTCTGGTTGGCGTATGGTGCCACCCAATCCAGCGCCCTTCGGGATGCCTTGACTTTACTCTATGCACCTCCTTTAGGAACCTTGGTTTTATTTGCGTTGGGGATGGGAATGGGGGCGATCGCTGTCTATGGATGCGAACTCTGGAATCGGTCCATGCTCAACACCGGGAGTCTCTGGGCCCTAGCCTTTTGCTTACTCCTCGGTCTCTGGATTAAGTCCCTCCTCCCCATCCCCGGGTTACTCGTGGATCTTTCCCAAATCTCTTTTATCGCTTTGGTGGTGGGCATTTTCTGGAAGGGCCGACCTTACATCCGCTAACGTCCCTTGGAAGCACCGAGTTGAGCTGGATCGCCACCCCAGGATTGAGAATTGAGCCTTGAGGATTGTAGAGGGATTGTCCTTTCTCAATTGTCAATCCTTCAGCCTTGATTTTTGACTGGGCAAAAAAAAATCCCGCTCAAGTTGAACGGGAAGCCATCAGGGTGCATCTACTAATGCACCTTATATTAACCCATGAGGGGTGTAACCCCACATTTCTTTAACAAAAATTTATAAAGTCGCCGAAAAGGTCCAAATCTCGTTCACGGGCTCGGGATTATTTCACCCTATTCAAGTAAATATTACAGATTAATCATTCAGGATTGAGCTAAATTGCGCTAGTCTAGGAGGTCAGAAAACTCCAAAGCAGCTAATTGAGCCCGACGCTGAGAGAGTTGAAACTCTAAGGATTCGATTTCCGAAAGTAGTTGCTGTCGTCGTTGTTCTACCCCATCGGTTTGCAAAGCTAGAAAGGCTTCAATATCCGGCCATAATTCCACCGCCCAATCTTTACTGGAACTCCGGTATTCTTTGATAATCTGCACCGTGCCATTGGGTTCGAGTACAAATAAACTGTACAACCGCTTCTGAGTGGATTTTTTGCTGCCTTTTTTCTCGCAATGCAGATAGAGTCCGGGTTGTTGAAAGGTTTGGACGCTGAGGTTACTGACAAAATCACCCAGAATCGAATACCCATCGGTGGCGGTGGTATCGACTCCCTCAACTCGCTTACACCAGTTCCCTGATTTTTCGGAAAGACTGCCTTCCCAAAACCCCGGTGCATTCAGGAAGGCTTCTTTAAGATTAACCAGAAAGGATTCACTCATAGATTTAAGGTTGAAGTGGGGGACGGGGCGATCGCCTGTCATGGAAAAAGATCAATCATACTCCATTCGGTTGTTAAAGGTCTATAAAAACCCACACCCTCAAGGGTGGGGCTACACAGACAAAGCCTGCCTCCGCAGGCTGAAGAGTAAAATAGGTCTTTCACAACCGGATTTGGTATCAGGACCCTACCTGGGCGACTAGAGCGAACTTCCAGGAGTTACTTGGTAGAAAGTGAACCCCATTGAGCTTCACCGGGTATCGGTTGCGTGGTGACTTGTTTGCTCTGATTTCGCACGGATTTCTTTTCCCAACGAGGTGCCCTGGGGGTGGCTGACTCGGATCCAGTGGAGTCTGGATGGGGAGGGATTGATTCTTCAGGCGATCGCGACTCTGAGAGTTCCGGTATCAGTTCGGCAGTCATTTCTCTGGGTTCAGAATCCCCAATCCCAGGGGAAACCGAGGGGATACGTCCCCGGGAGCGAGTTTTTTTCGGACGACGCACCACAGGTTTGGGCTTGTTCGGGTCCGCAATGAACCAGAGAACGGCAAAAATAACGAAGATATCTAATAGCAGCATTTCCAACATAATCAAACCTTAAATCGTGCGGCAGAATAACCCTAAAGTGGGGTCGGGTCGCGATCGCCTGCTTGAAAGGAACGGTCAGCAACTGTCCCCTGAGATCAAAGCGCGATTCCCTTCTTGATTGTAGAGTTTAAGAGGACCGAGAGCCAACTGTTTGCTCCAGTGGACATCCAGTTTTAACCGGGTTGCCCTCCGCAAAATAGGGATTCGAGGGCCACAAAGCCGAGTCAGAAATCCGGGTTCTGGCGATCGCGCATCGAAGAGGACCCCACCCTAACCCTCCCCTTGCCAAGGGGAGGGAACCGGAGGTGCTCTTAAGCGTAAAAAACCTACTGTGGTCAGCCCTCACAGAACCCCACCCTGAATCCAGAGGCGATGCTACAGTCTGGGGTTTTGTGCTTTCGGTTCCATTTGGGATTCTGGGATATCCGGCGCGGGGATAGTTTGTTTGAGGTGATAACCCTGATGGTCCATTTCTCGCACAAAATTAGTCGGTTCCTCTAGTTCTGCCGGGGGTGCTTCCCCTGGGGGTGGCGCTTCTCGTCTCAGTTTTTTAAGTTTAGCTTTTCGTCCCATTGTATCGGTCTCCACTGAGGTTTTTAACTGAATTTTAGCGGAATTTTGGCAAGATAAATTCAGAGTTGTATGGTTTTGAGGTCCGTTGTCTGAAGGATTCGGGGAACTGGCTAATTGCAAATTAAAAACTGAGTCACAATTTGACCCCGGCGACCCTCCGGAGTGGTGACATTGGCAAAATAGCCGCGACGATCCTCTACGGTTAGGGTATTCCAACAAATAAATCATCCTTGCTTTGATGCGATCGCACCTAACAAGGCTCTTTTAGCCCGCGCAGGCGGGCTTTGTCCTGTGAGCCTCCACCCTTCAGGGTGCGGGTTTTTTGAAGGTTTTATTTTTTGG
>NZ_JAMXOT010000194.1 GCF_024220515.1 Oscillatoria sp. HE19RPO | reverse complement strand
CTAAACTGCCTGCGGATAACAGTTTTGCTACGGTGAGCGTTTCGCCGTCCGCAGTTTTGGCCGGGATGCCTTCCATTTGATTAAAATCGCAGTCATAAATATTACCTAAATAGTCGATAGAGAGTTCATTGCGACACATCAGATGGGGAACTGTTTCGGGATTGAAGTTATCCTCTAAAAACTGTAAGTAAGGTTGATGGAGTTGTTGGCGTTGAAGATATAATTTGGTGCGGCCAATGGGTAAATTGGTCAGAGTTAACAATTGGTTAAACTTAATGCCGTAATGTTCAGCCAAGTAAGTTTTATAATCCGCTTCTAATTTCTCCTGGGGTGGGGGTAAATAAAATTGGTCGCGAGAGGTGGGTAGGGATGGATTATAGACTAAGTTTAAAATTAACTGCGGATCCGAGGCATAGCCTAAATCATTGAGTAACTTTATTCCTTGAATCGAGCGGTCATAGACGCCATTGCCGCGCATTTTGTCAACATTACTGGATAAATAACAAGGGAGAGAGGCCACGACTTGTAATTTATTTTCTGCGAAATAGGCGGGTAATTCGGCAAAACCGGGTTCAAAAAAGATGGTTAAGTTGGAACGAACAATTACCTGTTTACCAGCAGCGCGGGATGCTTCAACTAAGGGTTTAAATCCATAGTTCATTTCTGGTGCGCCGCCGGTGATGTCTACGGTTTGAATGGAATCAAAGCGATGAATTAATTCAATCAATTGGTCGCAGACTTCTGAGGATAGTTCTTCGGTGCGATTCGGTCCGGCTTCTACATGACAGTGAATGCAAGCCTGGTTACATCGCTTTCCTAAATTAATTTGTAAAACGGTAATTTCATTTTTGGTTAAGGGGGAACCGATTTTATGAGAGAATGGAGTAATGACCGTTTGAACCATGAATCGCTCCTGATTGTGATTGTGGTTTGGATTGAGTGGTCTTTGATTATTACACCATCGAGAGGCGTAAGGCATCCTGAATTCAGTAGAAATCTTCTGATTTTGGGGAATTTTCCCCACTGACAACAGCAAAATCGCCATCGTCAAATAAGGCGACTGGCTGGACGAGAATCTGGGGGAGTCCTGAACTGACTCCCCCAGTCGCGATCGGGTGCAATATCTGCCTAACTGCCCAAAAACCATTGAGTGCCAGTCAATAAGTAATAGGTTCCCGTCAAAATTAGGGCTAGACTACCAAAGCGAATGACTCCCTCAGAATGGGTCAATAACTGTTTGCTTTGTTTGGCGAGACCCGTAAATAAACTGGACAAGAAAATTAAAAGGGTATATCCCAAAGCATAGCTCACCATCGTTAGTGTTCCTAACAGTTGAGACCCGGTTGCTGCTGCCGCTGCGAGGACTGCAAAGAGCACTGGACTCGCGCAGGGGGAACTCACTAAAGCAAAGGTTAAACCGACTCCATAAGGTCCAGCGACGGGGAGATTGATATCCATTTGGGGGAGAGGTATTTTCACGACTCCAATTAACCACAATCCCATCACGGCCATAATCAGTCCAACAGTGATATTGATATAGCCTCGGTAATCCACCATAACGGCACCGGCGAAGGATGAAACCAAGCCAAACAGACTTAAAATGGTAACGGCCCCGAGGACAAATAAGCCTGCTTTTTTAAAGGCATCCCAACGAGAGGTGATTTTTAAGGTGCCGATATAGCTGAGGTTGACGGGCAACAGGGCTAAAATGCAGGGGGAGACACTGGCAATTCCACCCCCTAGAAATGCCAAGGGTAATAAAATTAAGGGATTGGTAGTATCTTGCTGGCTAAACCACTGTTGATAGCGGTTTTCAATCCGGGAAATGACTTGTTCAATGGGATGACTGAGGACCGGGCCGAGGGTGATGACTAGAATCAGGGAGAGTAATCCTAATCCGCCATAAAGTAGCCATTTTTTAGCGGTTTTAGACAGTCGAGGCGGTTGATGTTCTGTGGATGACTGAGGGAGTTGGGCCATGATAATATCCGGGTTTCACCCATAAATTCTTGACTTATTGTTGAGAAATTGCTGAATCAATGACGGAGGTATAATCAGTTAAGTTGGCATTATTCCGATGCTGTGCCAGAATATTGCCGGTTGCTGGGTCGATGATGGCAACCATGCCCGTTTGCGATCGCTGGGCGGCAAAGAAATCACTTAACCCGAGTTCTGTAGCGAGGGTTTCAGATTGACGGGTTTTGGCGCGATCGCTGACATCCAGAACGATAAAATGAATGTCATCCCCATACTGTGTTTTAAGTTCTTCAAGGGTGGGGGCAATATTTTGACAGGCAGCACACCAACTGGCGTAAATATCGACAACAACCGGCTTTCCTTGGAGGCGAGGGGCTAAGGGGCCTCCGACATTCTCTTTCTTCCCTGCACAGGGATTTGCTTGGGCGATCGCCGGATGGGTAGAAGCAGAACTGTTCAGAGGGTTTGCCGCCACCAGGGAAACGGTGAACATTAAACTACCCAGGGACAGACTCAGCCATAGTAACGATTTACGCATCGATTTAACCTCAAAAATACAGGGAATCTAGGACCAACAATCAGCGGAGTGGACTTTCAAGGGTCTCTCGTTTGCTGTTATTTTGATTAAATTCCTTGAAGATGAGTGGGAGATGAATCCCAGATGGATATTAGATAAAGCTTGAACTCTGAGAGAGAATTTTAGCCTTGTTTCCGTGAAATTTAATCTCTCCCTCATTTAGCGACCCGTTCTTGTGGCTAGAGTAATTGACAGGATGTAGATATTTCAACCAAAACCCCAGTTTTTGGTCCGAAGCTGGCGCGGTTAAATCTAGTGTTGTTATTTGCCAAACTGAGGAAGAATCGTACATCATGGAACTCTTACTCATTTAGAAATACCAATAACCATGACCCATTCAATTCAACAAGAACCGGCTCTCCAACCCTTGGATGAGTACAATCAATCCTTAATGTCTCATGTTCATCCCATCGATTGGGTGAATCCTTCCCCTGCCGCCAGTTATGATTTAGTTGTGATTGGCGCGGGAACTGCTGGACTGGTGGTAGCGGCAGGTGCTGCGGGGTTAGGATTAGGATTAAAAGTTGCTCTGATTGAAAAAAACTTGATGGGGGGAGATTGCCTGAATGTCGGTTGTGTCCCTTCCAAATGTCTGATTCGCTCATCCCGGGTGGTGGCGCAGATGCGAGAGGCGAGACACTTTGGCATTCAGTCTCCAGATGCCATTGAGATTGATTTTGCGGCAGTGATGCAGCGAATGCGGCGAATTCGGGCGGGAATTAGCCCTCATGATTCTGCGGAACGGTTTCGGAATTTGGGCATTGATGTGTTTTTAGGACCGGCGGAATTTGTGGATAGTGGGGCGATCGCTGTCAAAACCAATCTCCTCCGGTTCAAAAAAGCCGTGATTGCCACGGGTGCACGTGCCACTCGTCCTCAAATTCCGGGATTAGCAGAAGCTGGCTATTTAACCAATGAAACCGTCTTTTCCCTCACCGAATGTCCCCCACGATTAGCAGTGATTGGGGGAGGTCCAATTGGGTGTGAACTCGCCCAGGCATTTCAACGCCTCGGCAGTCAAGTTACTTTATTTCATAAGCATGGACATCTCCTCGATCGCGAAGATGCAGATGCAGCAGAAATTGTCCAACAACAATTATTACAGGATAATCTAAAGTTGGTTCTGGATTGCACTTTATTGAAGGTAGAAATAACCGATGCCGGTAAAGTCATCCATTACCGGCAAAATGATGAAATTAATACGGTTGTTGTGGATGAAATATTAGTTGGGGCTGGACGGACTCCCAATGTTGATGGCTTGAATTTAGACGCTGTTGGGGTTAAATATGATGCCCGTCACGGTGTTGTTGTTGATGACTATTTGCAAACCACCAATCCGCGTATTTATGCGGCAGGCGACATTTGCATGAACTGGAAATTTACCCATGCAGCGGATGCGGCGGCGCGAATTGTGATTAAAAATACCTTGTTTTCTCCCTTTGGGTTAGGACGAAGCAAACTGAGTCATTTAGTCATGCCTTGGGTGACTTATACTGATCCAGAGATTGCTCATGTGGGCTTGTATGAGCGGGAGGCGCAAGAGCAGGGAATGGAAACAAATACGATTACTATTCCCTTGAACGATGTCGATCGCGCTTTGGCAGATGGGGAAACCGAAGGGTTTGTCAAAATCCTCCATAAACGCGGTTCTGACCAGATTTTAGGGGCAACCATTGTGGCGCGTCATGCTGGGGAAATGATTAGTGAAATTACCTTGGCGATCGTCACTAAACAGGGACTCAGTGCCTTATCCGGCGTGATTCATCCCTATCCCACTCAGGCAGAAGCCATTAAAAAAGCCGCCGATGCCTATCGCCGAACCTTACTCACCCCGCGCACTAAATCCTTGCTGAAATTGTTAACCAAATTCAGTTAAATTATCTCCGTTAATCAGCTATTCTGGAGTTAATTGCTGAGATTTTTGATTCATTCACCTGCACCTAATTTATGAGCTATTTAGAAACAACTGCCCAATTCTATGCCGAAGCTGCCGAAACCCCTCAAGAGGGACTCTGTTGTGTCAGCACTCCACCCCTGCAATTACCGGGTTTAAAAATTCCCGAAATCATGCAGCAGATGAACTATGGCTGTGGTTCCACGGTTCATCCCACGGAGTTATTTGGAGAACCCACGGTCCTTTATATTGGCGTCGGCGGTGGAATTGAAGCCCTACAGTTTGCTTATTTCTGTCGTCAACCGGGAGGCGTGATTGCCGTAGATCCGGTAGCAGAAATGCGTGAAGCAGCGACGCGAAATTTACAGCTTGCGGCGAAAGAGAATGGGTGGTTTAATCCAGAGTTTGTGCAAATTTTGGCGGGAGATGCCTTTACCTTGCCGATGCCAGATGCTTCTGTGGATGTGGTAGCACAAAACTGTTTATTTAATATCTTTGAACGGAAAGATTTGCAAAAGGCATTATCGGAAGCCTATCGCGTCTTGAAACCCGGGGGACGATTGATTATGAGTGACCCGATCGCCACCCGTCCGATTCCCCCTCATCTCCAACAGGATGAACGGTTACGCGCCCTCTGCTTATCCGGTGCACTCTCTTATGAAGACTACATTCAGCACTTGATTGGCGTTGGGTTTGGTCAAATTGAAATTCGCGCCCGTCGTCCTTATCGGCTGTTGGATACCCAGAATTACAATCTGGATGAACCTCTCCTCTTAGAAAGTTTAGATTCTGTCTCCTTCAAAGTGCCAATTCCTGACGATGGCGCTTGCGTTTTTACCGGCAAAACGGCCATTTATTCTGGACAAGAGGCGATGTTAGATGATGGGGCGGGACATTTGCTACAACGGGGAATTCCCGTGGCAGTTTGTGATAAAACTGCGGCTAATTTAGCCCGAAAATTCCCCCCAAATCTGATGATGATTACAGAGTCTAGTTGGTATTACAGTGGCGGCGGATGCTGCTAAAAAAAAATGATAATGCCCCCAAATCGGATATGATCACAGAGAAGAATTAAGAGGATATCTTGGGTGGGTATAAGTGCAGTCATTTATTTTTTAGTTACCACTCCTGCTTTGGCGGAAAGTGTGGGAGATTCAGCCGGATTCAACCTGCAACAACTGTTCCTGAATGCGTTAACTTGGATTGAAGGTTTGGGGGTGGTGGGCGGTATTGCATTTATCGCCATTTATATTGCGGCAACGGTTGCCTTTCTACCGGGGTCGATTCTGACATTAGGTGCAGGGGTGGTATTTGGGGTGGTACTGGGTTCGGTGTATGTGTTTATTGGGGCAACTTTGGGGGCGATCGCAGCTTTTTTAGTCGGGCGCTATCTGGCAAGAGGGTGGATTAGCAAAAAAATTGAGGGCAATCAAAAATTTGCGGCGATCGATAAAGCAGTTGCCAGGGAAGGGTTAAAAATCGTCCTGCTGACTCGTCTTTCCCCCATTTTTCCCTTTAATCTCTTGAATTATGCCTTTGGGATTACGGGGGTTTCTTTGAAAGATTATGCATTGGGTTCAATTGGCATGATTCCGGGAACGGTGATGTATGTTTATATTGGTTCTTTAGCTGGGGATTTGGCAAGAATTGGCACAGAAAACCAGCCAACTAATCCAACCCTGCAATGGAGCATTCGCATTTTAGGCTTAATCGCCACGGTTGCAGTTACGCTCTATGTCACCCGAATTGCTCGCCAAGCTCTGGATGAAAAAGTTATCGATGAACCGTAGGTTTAGAGCCTGTTGGGGATGATTTTATCAAAAATCAGGAGATGGATATCAAGCCTTGCTATGTCACGGAATTGGATAAAAATAGTCGGTTTGTTGTTGTTAAAAAGCCTCACGGGTTTTAGTAAAAAAACACCAAAATCAATCTGGAGGGCAGGCGATTCGCGAATCGCCCCTACATTGATGGGTGGCTTTGAGGAAAGGCTTGAAGTCCTGTTTAAGTGTAATAATGCTGCGCTATAGAGGGAGTAATTCGTATATTAATTTAGCCAAAATTTCTAAAAATCAATTCTTTTTTAGAAAAGTTTCAATTAACTTGAAGATGAGCGAATTGGGTTTTTAAAATTCCTCTGGGGATAGATGACAGGAAGGGGTCAAGTAGAGAAACTGAGAGTAAATTCTCAGATAAAATAGAGGGACAGCATTTTATGAATCGACCTAAAAACCCAACGAGAGGCGATCGCCAGGTGGCAGAGGAAGCCATGTCTCACGAAGAAGCCAATTTTACAGAAACTCCGACGGGGCGAAAACTGGTCACACAAGCCCAAATGATTGGGGGATTTTTACTGCTGATTCTGGCGGTCCTTTTGGGACTATTGGTGGCGTCTTTCCCGACGGGAGAGGAACTCCCGGCTAATCCGGATACCCCCAATCAAATCACCCCGTAAGAACGGTTAAAATCCATCTATTCAACCTCAATCAACTCCGAGTCTCACGGGCGATCGCCCTCGGAATCTGGACGGAAGGTTGCAGATTGATTCGCGATCGCCTGGAGGATATGTTGTTTTGAGACTCCTAACATTAAACATCAGCAAATCGGGGGGGTTCCTTCTTTAAAGGAACCCCCCCGAACATTACAACTCAAGCAGCGATCATTACCCGATTACGGAAATACCATCTTGAGCGATCGCATCCTCCACCCACAACTGGGCTTGGTCCGCGATATAAACATTGTAGGTATCGTTGCCGATCGCCTCCGTACCCCCAGAAACCCAATTGCCCGATGCAGTCACAGCGTTCGTCTGTTCCCCACTCACAATCACACGATTGCGCCGGTCCGAAAGGTGGAGAACATGAATCGGATCCAGGTTCAAGCTATTACTGCCACCATTCAGATCAATCATCTCAATGTCGTGAATCCGATTATCGGCAATCTCCGTCAAATCGAAAGCAAAATCATCCCCATCCAGACGCAGAGTATCCTCTCCACTGCCGCCCTCCAGGCGACGGAAGTCACTATCAGCAACGGTGATGAGATGGTTTCCAGAACCGCCATAGATGACGTCAGGACCCCCGGCACCAATGAGGGTATCGTCCCCTTGGGCGCCAACGATCACATCTGCTCCAGCAGTTCCCGTCAACGAATCGTTACCGAGTCCGCCATGCTGGGTGACAGCACCTGTGAAATCGCCACCATACATGACATAAGTTTCCCCAGCATTGTCCCGGGTACCGTTGGGACCATCCCCTTCCGGAGCACCAACCAGGACATCATCGAACCCATCGCCATTGACATCGCCAGCGCTGACCGATCGCCCAGTCCGATTGTTAGCCTCAATCCCGTACAGGGTAAACCCGTCGGTGCCATCAATCTGCTCCAAATCGAGGGATGCGTTAAAGGTAGTGCCGCCAAAGAGAACGTAACTTTGTCCAGCTTCCTCTTCACCCTCAAAACCCGGTGCTAGAGAAGCGTTAATAATCAGGTCATCATAGCCATCGCCGTTGATATCTCCGGCATTAGAGACGGACCTGCCGCTCAAGTCACCGGCATTGATACCGGAGATGGTAAACCCATTGGTTCCATCTAGATTTGCCAGGTCAAGGTTAGCGGGTAAGTTAGTCGAGCCAAAAATCACATAACTCTCCCCCGCTTCATTATTGGCTCCTTGCGCGCCAATAATCATGTCATCCAAGCCATCGCCGTTGACATCGCCTGCGTTGCTCAATGCTCGGCCACTCAAGTCACCGGCATTGATACCCGAGATGCGGACACCATTCGTGCCGTCTATGTCTGCGAGGTCAATCGTGGGGTTAAAGGTGGGACCCCCGTAGACGAGATAGGTTTCGCCAACCTCGTCACCGCCTTCGTCATCGGCTTGGGGAGCGCCAATCAGCAAGTCATTATAACCATCACCGTTGATATCTCCCGCACTCCGGGGCGATCGACCACTGCGCTCACCTGCCTGAGCGCCGAAAACCGTAAAGCCATTCGTCCCATCGAGTTCAAAGTTAGCAAGGTCAATCTCGGCGTCAAAGGTAAAGTTAGATCCACCAAAGATGACATAAGTTTCTCCGGCATCCGGCCTTTCATTATTAGGCCCATCGGCACTGAACGCGCCAATCAGCAGGTCATCCACGCCATCACCATTAATATCACCCGCGTGGACATCCCGGCCACTCTGGTCACCCGCTTCGCGGCCAAAAATAGTAAAGCCATTGGTACCGTCCAGGGTAGCGAGGTCAATGGGGTCATCAAACTGATTACCGCCAAAGATGATATAAGTTTCTCCCGCGTTTGACCTGTTGTTATTAGGCCCATCGGCAAAGCGCGAGGCCACCATAATGTCATCAAAGCCATCTCCGTTGATATCCCCGGCATTGCTGAGTGCTCGTCCGATCGCGTCGTCTGCATCAATACCGTAGATTGCAAAGCCGTTGCTTCCGTCCAGGTCCCGTAGGTCTATTTGCGGACCGATGTCGGGACCACCGAAGAGAACATAGGCTCGACCTGCGTCTGCGGTGCCGTCAGGGCGATCGCCAAAGCGCGTCCCAATTAAGATGTCATTGAAGCCATCGCTATTGACATCCCCAGCAGAAGAGACATTTCTCCCGCTCAAGTCACCTTCGTTCTCACCGTAGATAACCAATCCCCCGTTACCTAACGTCATGTTGCTTAAGCTAATATCTGGGACAGGAAGGGGCGAAATGGCCGAGGCTAATGCTACCTCTAGGTCTGGTTCCCCTTGGTTAAAAGCTGTGACCCGGGCGCGATTGGGAATCGTTCCCCACCGTGCAAGGATACCCGAGATAGTCAGGGTCGTGGTTTCTCCCCCTTCTAACCGAGGAATGGTCCATTCATCGGCGGTGGGGTCATAGTTGTTCCCTTCCGTCGGTGTGAAGGTAATGTCACGCAGCCAGTTGGGTAATGATTCAGCCACCGTGATTCCTGTAGCTGGCATTCCACCTTGATTCGTTAAGGTCACGGTATAGCTGAGTTCTTCTCCAATCGTTGCCTCTGGATCGCTCACAGTTTTGGTGATTTCCAAAGCAGCCGGAGGAGGAAACTCTACCGTGGCAACTGCTAGAGGACTCTGATTCATCTCATCGTTCACAACGATTTCGATGTCCCGAGGGGTGAGGTCGGGATTCTCAGCGGTATTGTTGTACCGGATCCGTTGCAGCACTCGTTCGTAATTTTCTACCTCATCATCGCCGCTGAGGGTCACTACACCGTTTTCAACGGTGGCGATAATATCTGTCCCTTCTGTATCAACGAGCAGTTCTTCCGCATCCCCATCGAGTGGGTTAGCGATCCGCACCGTGGCACCCGAGATGGTGTTATTGTCAGGATCTGCGTCAGTGACTAGAGCATTTTCGGCGATCGGCACTCCCTCCGCTTCCGGAGCAAAGGTCACCGTCGTATCCACCCCGGGTTCCTCCGAATTTAGGTTGACCTCTGGCCGAATGTTCTCCCCAATGCCGTCATCAACCCCGAGAGCAAAGGTATCGGTTACGGTATTCCCCCGATCATCCTCAGCAGTGACAGCAATTTCCAAATCGCCAGCATCTCCATCATCCGGCGTTCCACTCAATTCCCCAGTTGCCGGGTCAAAGGTCAACCAATCCGGTAACGGTGAACCATCGGCCAAGGTTGCCGTGAATGTCAAGGGTTCCCCTTCAGGATCCGTAAAGGAATCCTCGGGAACTGCAAAGCTAAATTCTTCTCCTGCGGTGGCCGTTTGGTCCGCCAGGGGATTCGTCACCGTTGGCGGCTGATTCTCCCCAATGCCGTCATCAACCCCAAGTGCAAAGGTATCGGTTACGGTATTCCCCCGATCATCCTCAGCAGTGACAGCAATTTCCAAATCGCCAGCATCTCCATCATCCGGCGTTCCACTCAATTCCCCAGTTGCCGGGTCGAAGGTGAGCCAATCCGGTAACGGTGAACCATCGGCCAAGGTGGCCGTGAACGTCAAGGGTTCCCCTTCAGGATCCGTAAAGGAATCCTCGGGAACTGCAAAGCTAAATTCTTCTCCGGCGGTGGCCGTTTGGTCCGCCAGGGGATTCGTCACCGTTGGCGGCTGATTCTCCCCAATGCCGTCATCAACCCCGAGAGCAAAGGTATCCGTTATGGTATTCCCTTGACCATCCTCAGCAGTGACAGCAATTTCCAAATCGCCAGCATCTCCATCATCCGGCGTTCCACTCAATTCTCCCGTTGCCGGGTCAAACGTCAACCAATCCGGTAACGGTGAACCATCGGCCAAGGTGGCCGTGAACGTCAAGGGTTCCCCTTCAGGATCCGTAAAGGAATCCTCGGGAACTGCAAAGCTAAATTCTTCTCCAGCGGTGGCTGTTTGGTCCGCCAGGGGATTAGTCACCGTTGGCGGTTGATTGGAACCCGGTTCTGGTTGCGGTGTGGGGTCCGGTTCCGGAGAAGGAATCACAGGGGGTTGTATGGGGCTAGGCTGTGGCTCAAAGACAATTGTGGGCGGTTCCTCTGTGACGCTTGGATCCTGGGGTAATGGCCCAAAGATAATCCCAGGTGCTCCGGTTTCGATTTGGTCTTGAATTTCCTGGGGCATTGGTTCCTCTTCCACCGGCTCTCCTGCTGGGACCTGTCCTGGTGGAAGGCTTCCATCACCGAGGGTCGCCACTGGGGGAACATCCCCATCGCAACCTACGTTAAGGACCACATCCATTGTGAACCGATTTGGGGTTAGGGTCCTGGCATCGGTGTTATGAACGATCGCCAAATATTCGCCGCTGGTCCGATCTTGGATGATCCCATGGGCGGCATATTCTCCTTCTCCTTGGAAAATATTCAGATTCTCTAAGGTTTGACCTTGGTCTAATCCAATCAGGTTATACCCATTTCCAAAATCCAGGATATGGTCAGCTTCCTCCAAAACTGGACTGCCGGTGGTCACTCCGATCGCAAATATATCGGCACCGCCTCCCCCAACGAGGGTATCTGACCCTTTATCTCCATAAATCAGGTCATTGCAGTCCGCTCCATACATCAGGTCCTCTCCTTGACCCCCACGGATGAGATTGGAACCACTAACTCCGACGAGGGTATCATCCCCTTCATTGCCGTGAAGATGGTCATTACCCTCTCCACCCACGATGAAATCATCACTCTCGGGGTCTCTGATGTCTGGGTTGCCGGTCCCTCCGTAGATGGTGTCATTGCCTTTGTCACCAAAGATGATGTCAGAACTGACATTACCAATGACTAGATCGTTACCTTGACCGCCATAAATCACATCCATTTCGGTCCCCCCGAAGATGGTGTCATCCCCGACATTCCCTTGCATCAAGTTCTGACCACTGACCCCAAAGAGTAAGTCATTGCCATCTAACAGGACCCGGACCGGATCCGCAGGGCCGCCATAGACAGTATCGTGGCCTAGGTCCCCAAACACTGTATCGCTAGCCAGGTCCCCATGTAACCAATCATCATCTTTGCCACCGTGGATCAGGTCGTCATTTTTTCCCCCGTAAACCGTATCGTTTCCTTCATTGCCGTGGAGATAGTCGTTTTCGGTGTTCCCAAACACTAAGTCTTGGTCGAGTAAGGGTCCTACTGGTACCGGACTGCCGAGACCGCCAAAGATGGTGTCGTTGTTTTCATTCCCTAAAAGGGTGTCATTGCCTTGGTCTCCATAGACCCAATCTTCACCGGAACCAGCCTCTACCAGGTCATCGCCGGGAACACCGCGCACGGTATCGTTTCCTTGATTGGCGAGAATGTAATCGGCTTCCTCGGAGCCTATAATAACTTCACCGAATTCTGGGCCAAAAATAATATTTGGAGTCATATTTTTATCTAAATTTACTTCAAGACAGTAGATTTTTTGAGCGCATTAAGCCATTCAAAACTCTGCCCTCAACCCTTGTAAATATTTAAAAATTCAAACTTACAAAAATTTCTTTATATTAGAGGGCATTTGAAATTAATGATGCTTCTCAGAAATGCGCTATCAGGTTTTCATGTCTTATTTTGTCGTTAATCAGAGGAAAATGTCGAGTATAAAGTTTAAATTCTCTCTATCGACATAAATATCTCTATTCAGAGATAAAACTTAAGGAATACATTGGGAGAGCTTTTTGAGTCTATTAGAAATTACTTCCGTCATGTGGAGTATTCCTCTTGAATCAGTGGCGGATAAAATGCTGTAGTTTTAGCGGACGATCGCCGCTCAATCAATGGCTTCGAGGGGTAGGTCAATCCGGAAAAGGGAAATACCAGACGCTGAACAACTATTGCGATCGCCCCTGAATATCAACCGGATACGCTACATTTGCGATCGCAATTCTGGCTATTTTTATAAATTCTTCACCGACAGAACCCCGCTCCCTGCCAGATGTAGCAACAGAAAAAAAGTCCCCTGGCCTCATTTTAAAATGAGGGATTTTAAGGCCGAATAGGGCCTAAGCATACTCCCGCAAGACATACCCCACACCGCGTACAGTCTGGACTAGACGCTTGGGATTATGAACCTCTAGCTTGATTCGTAAAGCGCGAATATAAACTTCAATAATATTGGACTCCCCCATAAAGTCATATCCCCAAACCTGTTCTAAAATCTGGTCTCGGGTGAGGACTTGGCGGGGATGGCGCAGCAGAAACTCTAACAAATCAAATTCTTTGGCGGTGAGTTCAATTAAATGAGTGCCGCGATACACTTCACGAGTTGGGCGATTTAAACTGAGGTCTTCAAATTCTAAAATATCTGGGTCATGGGGATGAAGGCGACGCAGACGCGCTTTAATTCGGGCGAGTAATTCTTCGATACTGAAGGGTTTGGTGACATAATCATCGGCCCCAGAATTTAACCCCAAGACGCGATCGCTGATTTCGTCTCTGGCAGTCAACATCACAATGGGGACTTGAATGCCGGTGTTGCGAAGACGTAAACAGAGGTCTAATCCCGAAAGTCCGGGCAGCATCCAATCTAAAATTAACAAGTCCGGTTGAGACTCTCGGGCGATTCGGAGTCCATCTAATCCATTCCCGGCAACGGTTACCTGATATCCCTCCAGGGTGAGTTCGTCGGCAATGAACTGGGCGAGTTTAGGGTCATCTTCAACGAGGAGAATGCGATCGGGATTTGCCATTTGTCATTTGTCATTGGTCGTTTGTTGTTGGTGTTGTGGGG
>NZ_JAMXOT010000012.1 GCF_024220515.1 Oscillatoria sp. HE19RPO | reverse complement strand
TCCAAAAAATAAAACCTTCAAAAAACCCGCACCCTGAAGGGTGGGGCTACACGGACAAAGCCCGCCTGCGCGGGCTAAAAGAGCCTTGTTAGGTGCGATCGCATCAAAGCAAGGATGATTTATTTGTTGGAATACCCTAACCCGAACCCCGATCGCCTAGCCAGGACTTACGCAATCTATAATATCGACCCATATATGTAGAGGCGATTCGCGAATCGCCTCTACATATATGGTGGGGTCTTCAAAATGATTAAGTTTTGTTCTAAACGAGGTGGAACCGATCGCCTAGTGCCGGATTGTAACGTTATCCCACCAAGGCAATTCTGAACCTTACTTGCTCTAGCTGTCTGAGTTTGTCACTAACAATGGAGAATAGCGGATTCGAACCGCTGACCTCTGCGGTGCGATCGCAGCGCTCTACCAACTGAGCTAATTCCCCGGTCATTCGTAGAACCATCATAACATGAACCCAGGCAGAAAGGGAAGAGGCAATCCCAGATAAATTTTTGCGGGGTTCAAAATGGCGCAAACTCCCCTGGCAGTAGAGTATCCTTAACCCGGTACAGGTTGAGACCAACAGCGCTGAAAGAACTCTTTGAGGCGATCGAGTTCCACATCGCGCAGATCATCAACCGTCCAGTCTGCCTGCCGTTGGAGCATATGAAACGGGTAAGTATTGGCGATGCCAACCACCTGAATCCCCGCCCGTTGAGCCGCCTGAATTCCTGCCGGAGTATCTTCGATCGCCAAACAATCTCTCGGCGTCAGGTTGAGCTCCGGATATTGCTGATTCAACCGTTCCACCGCCAACAAATAGCCATCGGGTTCCGGTTTACTCGCAGTGATGTCATCTCCCGCCACGATCGCCGAGAAATATTGGGCCATATTGGCCCGATTTAACACCAGTTCCACCTCCGAGCGCAAAGCACCGGAGACCACCGCTAATTTTAACTGAGCGCCGCGCAGTTTATAAATCAAATCTTCCACCCCGATAAAAATCGGCAGTTTCTTTAGGGTAGCGAGTCGTTCCTGATAGGCGATCGCCTTGCGAGCAATCAGGGAATTCAGGGCCTCCTCCGTCAGGAACCGACCCCGACTGGCAAATAATTCTGCAATACAGGCGCGATCGCTGCGTCCTAAACAGATTTGCCAGAACTCTCCCTTTTTCGGACGCAAGTTCTCCGCCAGCAGCAACTCATTGATTAACGCCTCGTGAATCGACTCATCATTAATGATGACCCCATTGAAATCAAATAAAATCGCTTTTAAACTCATGGTGTCTTTCCTTAGTAGCTAGGAGCCACAACCCAGGACTCCTCTTGTTCCGTCGATTTCGGTGACGCCACCGGGGATTGAGGCAAAGGTTTGATCCCGCTGGTTACCTGATTGAGTAACCAAACTTCGGTTGTCTGGACCGCACCAAATCCTGCTGCACCCATCCAGGCATCCACACTGCCACCGGCATACTCCTGAATATAAGGTTCTTCAAAAATTTGGGTAAGCCACGGGGTCTGGCGTAGGGTTTTTTGATTGCCATCGAGAATCAAAAACTGTCCCCCAGGTTGCAGGAGTCGGAAACTTTCTTGGGCGATCGCCGAGGCGATTTCTGTGGGCGTCTCGTGGAAGAGTAACGAAGCGGTTACCAGATCGAAAGAATTGGGGGCAAATCCAGTCTGTTCTGCAGGGCCATGCACCCACTGAATCTCTAAACCCGCTTGTTTAGCCTTGTATTCCGCCATCACCAACATATAGGGGGATAAATCCAAACCGATCGTTTCCGCGTCGGGAAAGGCTTGTTTGAGCAGAAGCGTCGTCGAACCCGTGCCACAACCCAGGTCCAGGATGCGGCGTGGATGGGTGCGAATGGCATCGATCAGCCCTTGACGGACCCAACCTTCATGGGGAGGAAGCGCATACTGGGTAATCGGGTCGTAACTGACTGCTGCACCCCGATTCAGGTAACCGCCTTCAATGCCGTGAAAATTTTGAGTGATGTAATAGTTGGGGTACTGCAAATCTGGCCGACTGAGGCGATCGCTTTCGGTTTCCCAGTCGATGCTACGACTGACCTGCTGCATCGCCTTTTCATCGACGAATAGCCAGACGACAGGTGCTAAAAACTGCTCAAAAATTGTGTCTTTACGAACGGTCATAGTTTGGCCTCAAGAGGGTGATGGAGTGGGGGGTTCAGGAGCGATCGCCGACTCCCAAATGAGTTAATAATCGTTAAAAAAGTTATCAAAATTTTACACAGTATTTTAAACAGTATAGAGATAAGGGATGGCAAAGGCAAAGGGCCAGGGCAATCCTGGGGTCAGGGGCGATCGCCTAGTCCCAGATAAAATCATTACCCGGGCATCAGTGGGATGGGATATGATGCGATGGCAAACGCAAACAGCCCAACACCAGCCGAATACAAAAGCTCATGGCTCACAACTTTGGTTTATCTATAAAAATTTTTTATGGCGTGGTTGGTATTTTAACCACTATGGCGATCGATGCCAGTCTGTCCCAACCCCTCCAAGCGCAAGATACCGATTTAGAAACCCTGTGTCGGTTATTTCCTCTGAATTCTCGCTGTCAACAAGTCCCAGGACCGACGCCGGTCCCACCGGCCCCCGCGCCCCTTCCCCCCACTCAACCCCTTCCCCCCACTCAACCCGTTCCCCCTGTACCTCGTCCCGTTCCCCCGTCTGAACCCGCCCCCCTGCCACCGCGTACCCTACGATTGCTGGAAGAACGCAGTGGGATTGCCGTTTCCGGTCATGTGGGAACCCCGGGAATTGGGGTTCAGGTTACGGGTCGGATTTTCCCTAATTTAAACGCGAGAATTGGATTTAGTGGGTTATCCTTCAACAGCAACTTTACAGAAAGCGACATTGAGTATGATACCGATGTAGATTTGCGGACCATTCCAGCTTTTGTCGATTATTTTCCCAACGAAGACTCGGGATTTCGGATCACCGGGGGTTTGGTTTATAACGGGAATCAGGCATCAGGAGTCGGTCAGACTTCCACAACTAATGGCATCCCTTCCTATCAAATTGGGAACACGACCTTTGCCGCAGCAGAAGTGGGGACGTTACAAGCTGAAGTTGATTTTCCAGATTTTGCACCTTATATTGGGGTCGGTTGGGGTAATCCGGTGGCCTTTGGAAAGCGATGGGGATTTTTTATGGACCTGGGGGTGATGTTTCAGCGATCGCCCGATGTGACGTTAACAGCCCCCGGTGCCGCATCTAATCCGGCACTAGCCAGTGAACTTGAGCGAGAGCGCGAAGACCTAGAGGATTCGTTGAACCGTTTCCGCTTTTACCCTGTTTTGCAAGTGGGCGTGACTTATCAGTTTTAACTCAGAAAGACCCCTAAAGAATCGCCTCTCCTGGCTTTGGCTCACATTAAACCCCCCAAGGCGATCGCCTTGACAACCCAAAAGTGAGTTAATGCATATCTGGGATGATTTTGTCAAGTCAAAGACTCAAAAAATAGAAGTTTTGGGCTACAATCGTCAAGCCAATCTTTCACGGGAAATACCCCGGTTGCTTCTCTTGAGGATGACTTAGGACAATCGGGGAAAATCGGGGAAAATGGCAGAAAATCGGGGAAAATCTTAGGGAACCGAGTTGGGCGAACACCGCAGGCGGCAGAAGGGTGGAATTTAGTGTTTGGGCAATCGCCCATTGAATCACCCAAGCCCGTCTGATTCTGCCGCTTTCTCACAGTAAACTAACTTAAAAGAGGGCGACTATCAGCCCCGGTCCTTTAGACCTCAACTGCAATGGGATCAGGGGTAAAAAATTGTTCGTTAAACAACAATCCATCCCCAAATTAAAGGACAACTTTAAAAAAGCTCACCGGGAGTAGCGGTTTAAGCAGAACGCTGTTAACACTCAAACCCATTCGGGAGATGTAGAGGCAATCCTTGAACAGGATTAATTCCCCCAAATCAACCCTAAACCTCAATCATCCAGGGATATCCCTGATTGAAAATTTAAACTTGCCAGCAATAAATTAGGAGTGAACAGGATGACCAGTTTCAGCACCTTTGCCGAACCCTCCATGCTCGACTTAGCACGAGGGGGAAATTTTCGGGCGATCGCCTACCTGATTAACTCATACCTGGCCCCCCAAGGCATTTATGCCCGGGTCGAACCCGTCCAAAAAGGATGCCTGCCGATTCGGCTAGAAATCAATGGGTTAAACCATCAACCGGATTTCTACCAGCAACTGCGTTCGGGCTTAAACAAATTTATCTGTCAGCAAATCTGGCGGCTCAACTCCGAAGTGATTGATGGCGTTCGCATCATCGCCACAGGTGCTAACCCCCTCGGAAATTCTGACTTATTGTGGCGTGAGTCCATCCGCATTGTCACCCCAGCCAACCAGCAACGCAGAAATCAGTATTTACAGAAGCTGCTCGATGGGGTCTCCCGCGCCGCAGCTTGGATTAACTATAAAGTTTTTAGATTATTTTTAGTCGCAGGCGTCTCCGTCAGTGCCTTTATCATGGGCAGTGCGATCGGATACTTGCAACTGCGCGAGCAATCCCAAACTAACCCGATTGTTTCCCCCCAAACTGCCTCCAATCCAGTCAATGGAGCGCCGGAACGGCCCAAAGTGGTCCAAGCGGCCTTGGAACCCGTTCCAGTCATTGAACATACCGATGTCATCAACCCCAATGACCCGACGGTTACTCTGATGATGAGCGGGGATGTCACCCTCGGTCATGGGTTTGAAGACCTGATCGGGAGTGATTATACCTGGGCTTTTGACCAAATGCCCGAATACCGCGAGGCAGATATGGCAATGGTCAACCTCGAAGGCACTTTGACCACCGCCGATACCAAACTAGAAAAAACCTTTAATTTTAAAGCCGACCCCTCCTCGGTGGAGGTGCTCACCTCTGGAGGCGTTGATATTGTCAACCTGGGCAATAATCACGCGATGGACTACCAGGGTCCCGGACTCCAGGAAACCCTGAAAACTTTAGAAAAAGCCGGGATTCATGCGATCGGAGCGGGGATGGATATCACGGAAGCCCGACGTCCTCAAATTATTGATGTTAAAGGGCAGCGAATTGCTTACTTTGGTTACTATGCAGCGGATTATCATGCCGCAGCCGCAGCCTTACCCGGGACCAATCACGGCATGGAACAGCGGATTGCCGAGGATATCCAGGCCGTTCGGGATGAAGTAGACTGGATTGTGGTGAATTTTCACTGGGGCGTAGAACTGGCCAATTATCCGGAAATTTGGCAGAGCGAATTGGCCTATTTTACGATTGACCAAGGAGCCGATGTGATCGTGGGTCATCATCCTCATGTGTTGCAGGGGGCAGAAATTTATAAGGGACGGCCTATTGCTTACTCTCTGGGGAATTTTATTTTTGGAGGGAATGCTCGCAGCGATTATGATACCGCTGTCCTGAAAGTGTCCTTGCGAGAGGAACAAATGAAGGTGGAATTTTTACCCGTTGAGGTCCGCAAGTATCAGCCTAAAGTGGTCAGAGGGGAAAGGGGCGATCGCATCCTCGAACATATCGATATGATCTCTGGGGTTTTTGAGGAACCGATGACTTCTCCGATGATTCTGGATGCTCGTCAATCTAAAGTGGTCACTTCGGGAGATACGTTCTTTGACTCCCAAAAAGCGGCTGAGATTCAGTCTGATCCAGCAGGGGAAGCAGAGTTACCCAGGGATCAAGATGAGGCGTTTAATGCTTCCCCCTTTACGAATGACTTGGGTGAGCCTCTTACTTTTGGAGAAGCTGATAAATTGGGCGAGGCTAAACCTGCATCTCCACCTCAATCAAATGGGACCTCTCAGGCTGTGGGGATAGCCCTGGCTGCTGCAGCGGCAGGGGGGGCGATCGGCGTAGCCGGTCGGAACAAGAAAATCAAACTGCCTCAGTTCCCCAAGAGCCTGGTTTCCAGCTAGGACAACGGCGCTCAATCTTCCCCAGGGGGAGCAGGGTCTGAGGGTAGGGTTCTGAATCAACCCCGTGGCAAGTTCCCCTTGACTATCCGATCGCCGTAAAGTTACAACCGTAAAGACTAGGATAATTGCCGACCCCGATTAATTCGACTCAAGGACAAAGGATAAACCGTGTTTGCGATCGCCGTGAAAGAAGAACAATATAAGACCTACATCCTCTCCGACCAACTCGCGCAATCCCGGGTCGAAGTCGTTCCCGAACGGGGTGGCATCATCACCCGTTGGCAAGTTCAAGGTCATGACCTCCTCTATCTGGATGCCGAACGCTTTGCCAACCCGGATTTAAGTGTCCGTGGCGGCATCCCCATCTTGTTTCCGATATGTGGGAATTTGCCGAATAACACCTATAGCTATCAAGGCAAAGAGTACACTCTCAAACAACATGGGTTTGCCCGGGATTTACCTTGGGAAGTCACCGAGGGGGTGACCAAGGACCTAGCCAGCCTTACCCTGATTCTCAACAGTAGCGATCGCACCCGTGCCGTTTATCCCTTTGATTTTGAACTGGCCTTTACCTACAAGCTCAAAGGCAATAGCCTGGAAATCGACCAACGCTACACCAACACCGGCGATCGGCCTATGCCCTTTTCTACGGGACTCCATCCTTACTTTTTGGCCCCGGATAAGTCCAAACTCCAATTTAAAATTCCCGCAGTCCAATACCGCGACCAAATCACCCAGACTAAACATCCCTTCACCGGCAGCTTTGACCTCAACGTAGACGAAATCGACGCCGCCTTTACCAAAATTACCGGACTCGCTGCCACGGCGATCGACCACAGTCGCCGCTTGCAAGTCCGGTTACTGTTTAAGGCCAGTTATTCCAACGTCGTCTTTTGGACCCTCAAAGACAAAGACTTCTACTGTCTCGAACCTTGGACCGCCCCCCGAAACGCCCTCAACACCGGGCTACACCTGCTGAATCTGCAACCCGGAGACAAGTGGGAAACCCAAGTTCGCCTCACTGTCGATTTTTTTTAAAAAACCCCTTGCTTTTTTTTAACAGCCTGTGCTAATGTAGCTAAGGTGCTGAAAAAGAAAGCACGCGGGTCGCTAACTCAACGGTAGAGTATTCGGCTTTTAACCGACTAGTTCCGGGTTCGAATCCCGGGCGACCCATAAATTTGTCATTTGTTGTTTGTCATTTGTCATTTGTCATTTGTCATTTGTCATTTGTCATTGAGGACCAAGGACCAAGGACCAAGGACCAAGGACCAAGGACCAGTGACCAAGGACCAAGGACCAAGGACCAGTGACCAGTGACCAAGGACCAAGGACCAAGGACCAGTGACCAAGCCATAAGGACCAAGCCCCAAGGCCCAATGACCAAGGACAAATGACAAACGACAAACGACAAATGACAAACGACAAATTCTGAGATAAAAACTTTATAAAGTTCTCATTTTTAGATATAATTCGTAAAAATCTGAAATTTGTCTTAAACTTGTTGTAACAATTTCAGCTTGTCCATACCCCATCGCTGAAAAAAAAAAGTAATTAGGAGGACCATCTATGGCGCTTGTACCTATGCGGTTAATGCTGGATCATGCAGCAGAGAACGAGTACGGCATTCCGGCCTACAACGTCAACAACATGGAGCAGATCCAAGCGATCATGCAGGCTGCTAACGAAACCAACAGCCCCGTGATTCTGCAAGCATCTCGTGGTGCACGCAAATATGCAGGGGAAAACTTCCTCCGCCACCTGATCTTAGCCGCAGTGGAAACCTACCCCCACATCCCCATTGCCATGCACCAAGATCATGGCAACGCACCTTCCACCTGCTACTCGGCCATGCGACAAGGCTTCACCAGCGTCATGATGGATGGCTCCTTGGAAGCAGATGCCAAAACCCCCGCCAGCTATGAGTACAACGTGGAAGTCACCCGCGAAGTCGTGAAAGTGGCTCACTCCATCGGCGTCAGCGTCGAAGGCGAACTCGGTTGCTTGGGTTCTTTGGAAACCGGCATGGGTGAAGCAGAAGATGGACATGGGTTTGAAGGAAAACTCTCCCACGATCAACTGCTAACTGACCCGGATCAAGCCGTTGACTTCGTTGAGCAAACCCAAGTGGATGCTCTAGCAGTGGCGATCGGAACCAGCCACGGTGCGTACAAATTCACCCGTAAACCCACTGGGGAAATCTTAGCAATCAGCCGGATCGAAGAAATTCACCGCCGCTTGCCGAACACCCACTTGGTCATGCACGGTTCTTCCTCCGTACCCCAAGACTTGATCGAACTGATCAACAAATACGGCGGAACCATCCCCGAAACCTACGGCGTGCCCGTCGAAGAAATCCAAAAAGGAATCAAATGCGGTGTCCGTAAAGTGAACATCGACACCGATAACCGTTTGGCAATCACTGCGGCAGTCCGTGAGGCCCTGGCCCAAAATACCAAGGAATTTGACCCCCGTCACTTTCTGAAACCCTCTATCAAATATATGCAAAAAGTCTGTTCCGATCGCTACCAAGCCTTTGGTACAGCCGGTAACGCCTCCAAGATCAAGCAAGTCAATCTCGATGACTTCGCCGCCAAGTACGCCAAAGGCGAACTTGACGCCACCATCAAAAAGGCCGTAACCGCCTAAATTGTAAAAATTGGCCTAGGTAAGAGCAAATAATTTTAACTCTTATCTGCCATTTTTATCAATAAAAAAAAGGGTAGTGCATTGCACCACCCTTTTTTTTGCATTCCAAGTTCGTAGTAACGACTTCAGTCGTTCTCTTGTCTTTGTTCGTAGTAACGACTTCAGTCGTTCCCGAATCGTTTATAAAATTACCCTCTAAAAAAGGTGGTTTCTTCCATCAACTGTCCCACAAAGGTTTCTAACTCTTCTATAGAGTAGTGATAAAGCCGGTTCTCATAGAGGTAATTATTGAATTGTCCAGAAACCTGAAAAAAAGATAAAACGGGCTTTAATCGTTTTAACTCTTTTTTTTGTTTTTTATATTCTGACTTCGACAAATTTTCTTGACGCCAGCGAAGATTTAATTTTAAAAATTGATACTCATAGTTTGCCTCTGCTTGTACCAAAAAATTTGAATCATCATACAGAGATTTACAAAACTTGTATTTCATTAAAAATATTTCATCTGTTTCATCGGGAGAGTTATAAATAAATTCATCCAAGATTCTCAAAACCGCCCATCGGGTGAGGTACTGCGGACTGGTTATCATACTCTGAATGACATCCCCAGGATGATCTACCCCTAGCCAAAATAACTCTCCCACCAGTCTCGGTAACAGAATCGGGTCTTGATCCCGGAATTGATGGAAGGCCTGGAGTAAAATAGGGACGCTATCGTAACTGCATATCTTTCCGAGGGTATAAATGACTTGTTTGCGGATGAAATGATTATCTGATAGGACAAGACGTTCTAACTCGGGAACGATCGCCAACTTAGACTCACTTTCCCAAGCCTCTTGGCAAATCTGATTTTGAGAACCCAATAGGACAGCATCTGTAATAAACAGGCAAGTTGCAGCAATGGTTTCTAACTCTTCACTGTGAAGAAGCTGAATTAAAGTCTCGTCTGCCCCCGGTGAGCTTACAATTTCAGCGATATAATCTGAGTCGTTTAAATAGTTCAGATACTTAATAATTTTAGTTTTTAGCATTTTTCAAACGAGTGAATTCGTTACTACGAAGATAAGAGAAGATAACGACTGAAGTCTTTACTACAAACTTGGCTATTCATCGTTTACCACGCCTTCAAAATAGTGCTGGACCAATGGCACGGTGACCTGATATTTTCCCTTTTCTACCTCGGTCTTCTCGCGACGTACAACAAAATACCGAGGGTCGGTAATCATGGATCCAGCAACAAAGGGGCAGGGGGTGGATCGGGTGTTCATCAATCAGCAGAAGGTTGGAGAATAGGGGATGGAAGGATTGTAGCGTTCTTTTCCATCCTAATCCTGCACTCTCTACCGGGGTTAATCGCGAGGCAGACTTTTCCTGACGGTTGAGCGGAGTGGGGGTCGAGAAAGGTTTGAGGCGGGGAGCGATCGCAGGCTAAACTAATCTAAAATCATCCCCTCTCTCGATATCATCATCATGTCCCGTCGCCATTTTTTCCGACTCTTTCTCGCTGCTACTCTCGCCTTCCTCGCCTGGTTCAACTGGGTCCCTGCCGCTTATGCTATGGGGGGTAAACTGCCTGCGATCGGCGAACCGGCACCGGAATTTACCCTCCCCACGAATACCGGCAATGGCAATATTTCCCTGTCTGACTATCGGGGACAGTGGGTGGTGTTGTATTTCTATCCAAAAGACTTTACCTCCGGTTGCACCTTAGAAGCGCGGCGCTTTCAACAGGATTTACCTAAATATATGGACAGAAATGCTCAAATCCTCGGGGTGAGTGCCGATTCGGTGGACTCTCATGCGGAATTCTGCGATTCGGAAGGGTTGCGATTTCCCCTGTTAGCCGATACTGATGGTGCCGTGAGCAAAGCTTATGGGTCCTGGATGCCGCCCATGTCCATGCGTCATAGTTTTATGATTGATCCCGAGGGCATTTTGCGCGAAACCTTTCTCGGGGTGCGTCCCGCAACTCACAGCGTCGAGGTGTTAGCGCGGTTAGATGAGTTGCAGAAGCGGGCTTGATGAGGTTTTCTTTTACCAACACAGGACTTACCCATGAGCCCAATTTCTGTAGAGGCGATTCGCGAATCGCCCCTACATTTAGGGTCCCAATTTCTGTAGAGGCGATTCGCGAATCGCCTCTACATTTAGGGTCTATTCGGAAAATATGCGTAAGTCCTGCAAAAATTAGAGAATTTGTCAAGACTCAGACTAAGTGTTAGCCGAGTTTTCTGGCGGTGCGTTAGTCTAGGGAGAGGTTTATCGATAAAGACGATATGGATTGGCAACCCGAACGGATTTCTCAAACACCCCCTGAAACGCTGGAATTTGAAGAACCTGAAACTTTACTACCGTTAGAATTAATGCCGGTGAGGGAGGGTTATCTAGATTTAGAACTCCCCGAAGATGCTAATTTGCCGATCGCCCTTGCGGATCTCTCTGTATCCAGTTCCCAGGCGGATGCTGCCGAAGCACAAATCCCGCTAATCGAGCAAATTAAGCGGGAACTGGAGGATGTGGGGGATGAGGACCTGAAACCGGCGCGAATTCAAATCGGGTTACTGTTTGTGGGAGTTTCAGCGTTGCTGCTGATGTCCCTGTTGCTTTATATCACAGCGATGCATCCGGGACTGACGGTGAAGCAGCAGATGCTCAGATATTGGTCTGAATATGTGGGGTTTGTGGGGTTGGGGGTGGCAGGATTGATGATGTTGGGACGCGAAGCAATGCGATCGCCGCAGATATCAGAAGAGGGCGATCGCTAACTTTACCCTTACTCAAACCCCAATTCCCGTTTGAGCATATTCAGGGAGTCCACCCCAATATAATTCTCCGTCTTAAACACCCGAGGGGCGCGAATCATTTCCTCTCGCGCCGCATGGATGGCCCCTCGGACTTTATTGTAACTGGGTTGATCGCAGATAATCGTATGGGCCGTCCGGACCACCGCATTCACCTTATAGGCATCATCCGGTTGACTGGTCATTACCAGGACATCTTCCCCGCGTAAACTGTGGATAATCACTTCCGCAACCCGCATAATTCCTAAACTCAAACAAACAATCCCAAAATAACTATTTTTGGGTAAAGTTTTGACTAATTCCATCTCTTCCATATAGTCATAAGTATCGATGGGAATCACCCGCACCGCTTTCGGACCCGCGACTTCTTCTGCTTTATTGAAAAAATAGCGACTCGTGACTACAGTTCCAGTAGGAGTCTGTTCCAGTGCCTTGGAGAGGTCTTCCAGGGGAACCAACTGCACCGGAATTTTGAGTTCTTGTTCGATTTCAAAGGCCATTAATTGCCCTGCACCGATATCATGAGTCGGTGCCGTGACTAATACCCGGGCACTGCATCGTAATCGCCAGTCAATTTCTGTTAAAAATAGCTCTCGCGCCTGATTAAGAGAACATCCCTGTTGCAGCAATTCATCTAAACTCCGTTTCACCGTTTTATAGGCATCGGGATATTTTTGAAACAGGGGAGAGGTCATGCGGACGACTCGTTCTTGGTTTTCATCGCGAACGTAAATGCCCGAACCCGCTTGAGAGTCTACCAGTCCGAGTTCTTCGAGTTGACGGTAAACTTTGGAGATGGTATTGCGATGCAGACCCGTTTGAATCGCTAAAGCGCGGGTGCTCGGCAGTTTTTCCCCGGGGGGAATTTGTCGAGAGGCGATCGCGAAGCGGATTTGATTAAACAACTGAGTCGATGCAGGGATTTCGCTTTCGGTCTTGATATGAAACTGAAGCATTCTAGGGACTCCAAGGCACTCGGATTAAACGGTTAGAGATATTCTGCTGCTGACGGGGGTTTGGGAGACGTCGTACCGTTTCAACGACGGCTGTGCGTTCTCTCTCTTCTTTTGTAGCTAGGAAGAAGCCTGTTTGTCGAGTGGGGGATCGCCAAGCATACCAGTCACCCCTTAAGGGGATACTTGTTATGACGGGGCCGATCAAATCCCGCTTGTGAAAGAGGATTCGACTTAAGCATCGGGTCGTTTGTTCCATGCTTAAGTTGCCTCGGGTTTGAGTAGATTAACGGGACAGCACGCTGAAATTTTAGGGTTCAAATTCGGGATATAAATCGTTGTTCTAAGCCACTGAGTTCTATTTAAGTCTAGCATTTTAAGCGGTAAATCTCATTGAGGGTTTTTTAAAGGGAAGTAACTGTTATGCTTGACCCATCGGGGAGAAAAGAGCGATAGAATCATGAGTTGTGACAACGGGTCACCGAATGCGGTCCAAAGAGTTCCCTTGCGCCCAGGAGCAAAGGAGGCACCCTAGCTACTCGATAAAGTAGGACGAGTAAAAGGGGGACTCAGACATGGAAATCAACTCATTTAAGGGCAAGAGAGGAGTTAATGGAAAAACCAGGTTGTCAGGCAAACCAGTCAGAAAGAATATGGCAGATTTAGAGATAAAAAGCGCTCATGTCAAAGTGCCGAATGCAGATTTACTGATTTCTGCGTATCTGGCGCAACCCATTGGAGTCGGTCCATTTCCCGGAATAATCGTGTTTCAGGAAATCTTTGGGGTCAACGAACATATCCGATCGGTGACGGAGAAAATCGCCAAAATGGGATATGTGGCGATCGCCCCGGCATTATACCAACGCACGGCACCCGAGTTTGAAGTGGGCTACTCAGAAGAAGAATTGACCCTCGGACGGCACTATAAAGAGCAAACCCAGGTTTCAGAACTCCTCAGCGATACCCAAGCGACTCTGGATTACCTGAAAACCCTCCCTTCAGTTAAAACAACGGCAATGGGCTGTATTGGGTTTTGCTTTGGGGGCCATGTGGCCTATCTTGCTGCTACCCTTCCAGAAATTAAGGCGACTGCCTCCTGTTATGGGGCGGGGATTGTCAACTGGGCCCCCGGAGGTGGAGAACCCACCTTGAGTGTTACCCCAGAAATTACCGGGACGATCGCCCTGTTGTTTGGAACAGAGGACCCGTTAATCCCCAACGAGCAAGTCAACCAAATCGAAGCGGAACTCCAAAAACAGGGCGTTCGTCACCGGGTGATTCGATACCCAGGGGCAACCCACGGGTTTTTATGCGATCGGCGATCGAGCTACAATCCCGAAGCAGCCGTTGATGCTTGGACTCAGATCCAGCAACTGTTCGACGAAACCCTCCAATCCCTGTGAAGGGTTGGGAAGCTATCCGTGGGTATCATAAGCTGGCCTATGAAACCAGGGAAGTGGCGACTGGGCGATCGGTTCGGAGCACCGGGGGCGATCGCAAAACTTGAAATTTTTGGCACGATTGGCATGATCAGTATCCAATGGGGCAGGTCGTACATCCGCCAACTTTAATGAAACTGTAATCAAGAGGAAAAAATCATGGTTCAAGGTGTTTTACCGGGTCTGGCGCTTGCACCCCCTGAAACCGAGTATTTTGATGCGGAACTCTATCTCCTTGCCAATCCCGACTTGATCGGACTCACTCCCGAGCAATTGCGGACTCACTTTACCGAACGAGGGGTGGCAGAGGGACGTCGCGTTCTCATCCCCTTCGATCCAAACTTTTATCGAATCGCAAACCCGGATCTGGCGGGGTTAAATAATCGCGAACTGTTCGATCACTTTATCAATGTAGGTCTTGATCAGGGACGGCGATTTTCTCCGATTTTCGACCTGGATTTTTATCGCAGAAATCTCGAACAGCTCGATCCAGAGATTATTACCCAGCTTACTCCCGTCGCTGAACAACCCGTTTCTCCGTTCATTCTTCTGGACCCGAATCGTCCTCAACCCCCTTCCCTGAATGAAAACCTGTTCAATCTATTTCTGGAGACTCAGCTAGAAGTCGAGACGGATTTAGATGTGGAGGGTCTTGGGGTTCCCGTCGAACAGCTTCGGAATGTCAGTTTTTCCCCATTTTTCGACCCAATTTTATATCTGAATCAAAATCCAGCCTTAGCCGAAGCCTTTGGTCCCAATAATCGCCAAAAGGCGATCGCTCATTTTGCCCTCTACGGGATTAGGGAAAATCGCCGGTCTTCTTTGATTTTTGACCCCGATTTTTACCGGGAAAATAATCCAGGTCTCGTAGCGGCAGGATTAACCACTAGCGAACAATTACTCATTCACTATCAACTCAATGGTATTCAAGAAGGACGACGGCCTTCTTTAAACTTCAATCCTGCATTCTATTTAGCTAATAACCTGGATTTACAGGCTAGAGGGTTAAGCCTCCCTCAACTGGTAGAGCAATATCTCCTAGAGGGACTTGAAGAGGGCCGGCGATCGTCTGAGTATTTTGACCCGATCGCAATTAATTCCTTACTAATTCCGGAAGCCCCTCCGCCCGCAACACCTCCGGCCACCGATGCACCCCCTCCAGCTTCCTCAGTGACCTTACTGGAGGAGAATTTTGTCAAGTGGAACGTTCCTGTGGGTGGGGTCCTCAGTTACAGTTTCGTAGACACCGCAAGTTCCCTGAGTTATCCGGGTCCTGAAAGCGGCGTGGGGGAAGTCAACGAAGCGATTAAAAATAATGTTCGCCAAATTATGCAGGAGTATGATCAAGTCCTGCCGTTTAGCTTAGTAGAGGTTCCAGACCGCCCCTCGGATAACGGTCAGATCCGGATCTTATTTGCGAACGATCCGGTTTACGCCTATAGCTATGCACCGGGACTGGAAACTGGGGGAGATATTGTACTCAGTCGAAATTATGAACAGGATCCGCAGTTATCGTTTTCTCAAAGT
Organism: Oscillatoria sp. HE19RPO; assembly: GCF_024220515.1. Classification (GTDB taxonomy): domain Bacteria; phylum Cyanobacteriota; class Cyanobacteriia; order Cyanobacteriales; family Laspinemataceae; genus Laspinema. The sequence goes on along the minus strand of NZ_JAMXOT010000012.1, from coordinate 37,067 downwards.
CCGGGTAATTTTGGCTATCAAAGATTAGTTCAGGCAATTGGTCATGCCCTAGGGTTAAGGCAGCCTAATAACTATGCCGGGTTTGGCTTCGCAGAACGGCCCACCTTCCCGCCCCAGGGTCCCTCTTTATCCTTTGTCCAGGATAATAATAGCAACACGGCGATGAGCTTCAATATTGCTGGGGTCGGAGCCAGTACGCCCATGCCTTATGATGTTCGGGCGCTCCAGTTCCTGTATGGATTTAGTGAGGAGAATAGCGGGAATAATTTGTATCAGTTTGATGGCAATAATTTTATTGGCGTCAAGCAAACGATTTGGGATGCCGGGGGAATCGATACGTTGGATTTTTCGGCGTTACCGGCGATCGGGAGCTACTTTTTTGATATGAATGAAGGGGGGGTCAGTACCAACCAGAGTGCACTGAATGCCTCCACTTACCTGGCGATTAATGATCCGACCCAGTTCCCTTACAGTGCCAGCAGCTATGGAACCTATATTGCATACGGGACAACTATTGAAAACCTCCAGGGAAGTCCTGTTAACGATGTGATTTTGGGAAACACTGCCGCCAATGGGATCAATGGCGGGGGTGGGGATGACCTGCTGATTGGGGGTTTGGGTCCTGATACTTTGGCAGGGGGTCCCGGTCGAGATAGGTTTGTTTACGCACCGGGAGATGGCACCGATCTGATTACGGATTTTAATCCAGGGGAGGATTTGATTGCGTTAGCGGCTCCCTTATCATTTGAGGGAGTTTCCGTTGAAGCTTCTGGTGCCGATTCATTGCTCCGAGTGATAGGAACTGGCGAAGTATTAGCTGTGTTGATTGGGGTTAGCCCCAATACCCTGAGTCCCGTTAATTTTGTCCCCTATGGTTAATGTGGTTTTCCATTGCATTAGGCCCTGGGATCTGTCCGGCAGTCCCGGACTCAAAGGGTCCGCTTGGGGAAGACGGGCGAGATCCCTGAAGGGTTCTGCCGGAGTTTTGTTAGAAAGGAGCAATTGCTAGAACTTCGGTACAGTTTTAGAGATCCATAGGACAAGAAACCGGGTTTCGGGAGCTTTATTGCTTGGTGATTGCTACGGATTTTGTCAAAAAGCCCGGTTTGTCTTCCCCAGACTGTAGCGGGGTCCTAGGTGGGTTTAGGAATTTTTGGCTGCGGCAGCTAGAGTTGCTAAACTGCAAGATTGTTCGTCAGAATTGAGTCAAGGGAGGACAATGAGGGTGTGCCCTGGGGGATCAGGAGTTAAAGCGAGCGGACAATCCGTTGGGAGGCGATCGCTTTAATACCAATTTTGAGGGGTGCAACCCAAGGCCCAGTTTTTCTACGAATACGCCGATTCAATCAATCGAGTTGGCACGGCGATCGGCGACGCGGTGCCAGCGATTTCAACTTCATCTTAATTTTGTTTTTTGTTTTAATCACGATGAATTCTAACTCATCCCGTTCTCAAAAGGCCCAACCGTCTTTTTCTGCTGAGGATTTTGCGAAAGCCCTCGAACAACAAGATTATGACTTTCGTAAAGGTCAGAAGGTCCGAGGTCAAGCGTTTGAATATGTTTCGGAAGGGGCTTATATTGATATTGGGGGTAAAGCGGCGGCTTTTCTCCCTTTAGCCGAAGCGTCTGTAAAGCCGGTCAGCAATCTGGCGGAAGTGGTACCCCTCAACGAGGAACGGGACTTTTTGATCGTCAGCGAACCGAATGACGAAGGTCAAGTCAAGGTGTCGATTCGCCAGATGGAATTGCGAAAAGTCTGGGAGCATTTAGCTCAGGTGCAAGAGAATAATGAATCGGTGCCAGTCCGGGTGATTGGTGTGAATAAGGGTGGGGTCACGGTTAATGTGGAAGGGTTGCGCGGTTTTATTCCGCGATCGCACCTCAGCGAACGGGGGAATTTGGAGCAGCTAGTGGGGCAGAATTTGAGTGCTACGATTTTGGAGGCCGATCGCGATCGCAATAAGTTGGTGCTATCTCAGCGCCTCCAAGCTCGCGCCAAGCGGATGAGTCAACTGGTAGTGGGTCAACTGGTTGAAGGTGAAGTGGTGGGACTCAAGCCCTTTGGGGTCTTTGTAGACCTGAATGGGGTGACTGGGTTGCTCCATATTAATCAGATCAGTCAAAAGTATGTGGCGTCTCTCCATACGGTGTTTCAAGTTGGACAACCGATTAAAGTGGTGATTGCGGAGTTGGATGAGTGGAAAGGACGGATTTCTCTGACGACGAAGGTGTTGGAGAATTATCCAGGGGAGATTCTGGAGAAAATGGATGAGGTGATGGCAACGGCTCAGGAACGGCGATCGGCAAAGAGTGAGACGGTCACTGAGTAGCTGTCAAAACAGATAAAAGTAAAAGAGGTCGCGGAGTATGCGGGGTCTGTCGTGATCTCTCATTACTAGAGGCGATCGTTAAGCACACCTCGCGACCTCTTTGAGGCTATTCCTCGGTTGCACCTCCTGCCCCTTAAGAAGACAATTGCCAGAACTTCTCCACTTATCTGTCAATCCGTCAATCATCCCTTCTGGCGTACTATAGAGCAAGATCTATTAACTTTCTACTCAGGCAAAGCAATCCTGCCACTATCCCTAAGAACAACGCTATACAGTATTTCTGTCTGAGCGGGAGCTTCACCTCCACCACCTAATCAAAAGTCTAATCTCCAAAGAATCCCCCTATAGCCAGCCTCATACGGAATCTGGTTGTGATAAGTCTATAAAAAGAAGCGCGACTCAAGGGTCTGGCTTCACAGACCAAGCCGGCTTAAGCCCTGTCACGCAGGCGCAGACAAACGCAGCGTCATAGAGAAAACCGACTTGAGACAACCGGATGGGGTATCAGACGAACTGATAAATTCTCTTGTCATCATGATTTAGAGGGGCTTATATATCGATTCCCTGCTGAGTGAAATCAACTTAAGAGAAATTTATCCAACATAAACATTTTTCTTTTTCTAAAGAAAAAAATCTCAGGAATTTTACTGATTAACCGTAATTTCACGGATAACATAATTTCACAGAATTCCAATAACAGAGAACTTCCCAACCCCTAAAATCTTTGCATCACCGGGAGCATCTCAATTTGGCCTCAAAGGGGAATTTATACGTCTTGCTCCCCCTTCGGTGCTAAAGACATTTATTCGTTATACCTCCCTCTCCTAGACAGGGGAGGGTCGGGGTGGGAAGGGGGCACCCACCGGCGGTTAGGTCTATGAGCCTTCTTGAGATGCTCCCGCATCACCCGCCTTGAGGCAGTCAATAGCCTTCGACAGTATGATGTTGGCGCTGAATACAATTAGTAAACTCAAAACACACCTTCAGTCCTTTTAGAATTCAATAGTCCTGGGAGTACAAATTTAAAGATTGGTTAAAGGTGTGATCTCGATCGTGGAAATCTTATGACTTTAGTGCATTAATAAAAGAGTAGACAAAGGAATCGGCTTGGTCCTCATGGTAAGAAATGTGGCCCCAGTCTAGTTTTATCTACCTACTGAAGAAGACAACAGGGCTTTAAAAGCAGTTGAGTTTCTGAACTTGTAACGATAGGCAACCGAGGCTAACAATGAACGTACAACAACAAATTTTATCTGTAGCAGCAACCGCAACCCTAGTCGGTATTGGCATGGCCTCTGCAGCACCTGCCAGTGCCATTACCTTAACCACAACCAACTATATTCAAGGCAACGGCAGTACGGTCGAATTTGGGTGGTTAGGCAGTTACGGTGGGTTCCAGTCAAAAGTCGGGATCTTTGATGTTACCAGGGGCGAATATTTTGACCTATTTACAGAAACAAGAGGTTCTAGCGTAGGCGGCAATGCAACCCACGCCAATAAAGGGGACCTGGATAATGCCACCTTCAGCCAAGATATCCAGTCGATTAAGACCCAGTTTACCTTTTTACAGGGCCACGAATACTCCTTTTTCTTGGGTTCAGCCAACCAGGTTAACAGCCCCACTGTCTTCTCGACCACTTCCTTGAATCAAAATAAACCGTCGGTAGAGTTTGGACAGCAAGCCAAGTTTTTCAGCGACCTCTCAGTCCTGAATGATGAGTCTTACAAATATATCAGACCCGTTGGAAATAGCACCCTGACCGATTCTACTCAAAGTCTTTTGGCCCAAGCATCCGGAACTAACGCAAGCTTATCCCTGGGCATGACGGGTCTAATCGCATTCGAGGATAATGGAATTCGGAACCCCTCGACGGGTAGTACCCAAGGTTTCCATAGAGACTTTAATGACTTTTTATTCACCGCGACCGTTATTGACGAAGTGGCTGTCCCTGAACCTGCTACCCTAATAGGCTTAGGAATGTTTGCTGGATGCATGGCCTTATCCTCACGTCGTCGTAAAACCGAAGACAAAGCTTCTTAGGGTGTTCCAACAAATAAATCATCCAAATCCCGATGGTTAAGCACCTAACTATATTAGCCCGCGCAGGCGGGCTATAGCCCTTCGGGCATGGCTCCGCTAATGTCCGTGTAGCCCCACCCTTAAGGGTGCGGGTTTTTTGGGTATTTTATTTTTTGGAGTTCCCTTAATCGGTTTACTCAAATTTTCCAAGCAGCTTGACTCTTCAATCCATTCTGTAGGTCCTAACACTCTACTTACCACTATCTAGGTTAATGTACCATCCTGAAAATTGAACATCGATTCATGCCACCTCATTCGGAGGTGGCATCATTTTTTCTGGCATGGACGCATTACCTCACCTCTATATCTATAGATAAAGGAGATTTGCTTAGAGGACCCTAAATTTAGTGTTAGATGTCCAAATATGGGGTATAGCGTTTCGGTGGACTGATGAGGTCCTTTTCAAAGCATAAGGCGGCCCGTTCACCGGCAGGCGACGGTTTGGGGCCGCCATCGCTGTACCTTATGGAGATGAGAACTGCTATATTCTTCTTTTCTTAAGTTGTGCATGGACATCAGAAGAAGAAGCAACCGCTTTTCTTCGGAGTCATGGCAGGGCCGCTGTGATGAGCTGCCTTTGACCCTTTAGGGAAAAAATGAGTGAGACCAAATCCGCTTCTCAAAGACCTATTTACTCTTTAGCCCCCGTAAGAGAAGCTTCCATCCTGTGAGCCTCCTCCCTTGATGGGTGTGGGTTTTAACAGAGCGACGAATACCGGATTTGGTATGAAAAGGCTTACTTTTTATTACAGTTGGCAACGACCCCCAAGACAGAAGACCCTGAAATTTTCAGCCCATCTAATGCTTTCAGGACCATTGTTCGGTCTGTCTTGTCAACTTTAACCACCATCACTAACCCATCTGTTTGTGCAGCTAAAAGACAGCTATCAGCTACACCGACCAGAGGAGGGGTATCATAGATCACTAAATCGAAAAAGTCTTGAAATTGCTCCATTAAAGAGTACATTTTTTTAGAAGAGAGGAGCTTGATGGGATCTGAGGTGAGTGGTCCAGAGGTTAACACAAACAGGTTGTCATCTATGGGTGAGCGTTGAATGGCATCATTCAAACTCATGTCTGTAGAAATGGTATCGCTCAATCCCCGAAGATTCGGTAAATTCAGTTTGAGATGAATCTTCGGAGAACGCATATCCGCATCCACTAACAAGACTCGCTGACCGATCGCTGCAGCAGTCTGCGCTAAATGGACAGCAACCGTGGATTTTCCTTCTCCGGGAGTCGCTGCACTAATAACCATAGAATGCAGGGGAGTATCGGCATTGAGTAAGCGGATATTAGTATACAGAGAGCGGAAAGCTTCCACTAGAGGAGAAGTTTCAGATGGCTGAATATGACTACTATTAGCCAATCTTAAATTATCTAGGCTGGTTTGACTACCCAGACTTCCAGATGCCACAGGTAAGAGTTTCTTCGGTTTGCCAGCAGTTGAATCTTTCAGTTTCTTGAGTTTATTAGAGAAAGGAATCACTCCTAGCAGGGGTAATCTTGTATCTTCTTCAATATCATCAGGATTATGGAAGACATTGTTGAGTATTTCTAAAACAAAAGCGACTCCCATTCCTAAAATCAAGCCTAGCACGGCTGTTAAAATTATGGCTTTTCGATTGGTTGTTGGGACCCTCAGACTGGTGGGTGGAGCAATCAGATCCCACGGAACTTTTTGTTGAGCGGCATCTAATCGTAATCCATCGAGTTTTATTAAATTTTTGTTGAGGGTCTCATTAGCAATTTGCAATTCTCTCTGTAAGCGATCATAATTGCTTGCAACTGCTGGTAACAAATCGAGTTGTTGTTTCAATCGACGCTCATTTTGTAACAAAATTTCTTCATTTTCTTGTAGACCTTGAAGTCTACCCTCAAGCTTGCTCAAGATGCTTTGAGCTTCTTGACGCACAGGAGCCTCTAAATTTTGTTTTTGTTCACGAAGAGACCTCAGAGTGGGGTGTTCTTCTTGCATTCGGGAAGCGGCTGCGGTAACATCACTATCTAATTTATGAATTTGGGAAATTAATGGGCCATAGGTTCCACCACTTTCTCCTAAAACCGCCGCATAATCTCCTGCCTCAAAGAGTGTCCTGATGGTTTGATATAGAGAACGGGTATCAGATAGGTTGAGTTGAATCTCTATTCTTCTCATCTCAACTGCGCGTAACTGGTCCACTAGCTTGTTGCTGTGAAACTCGGGAATCATCAGGTCATACTGCTCACGCAAGTTTTTAATTTCTTCCTGAATTATATCCACTCTTTCCCGCATCTGAGGAACTTGATTTTCAATAAACATAATTCCTTGGCTCAGATTAGTCTGTCTATCTTCCAGGCTATATTTGAGATATGCCTCAGCAACAACATTTAAGACAAACTCTACTTCTTCGGCGGTACTTCCCGCGTAACTGATGTCTAGGATACGAGTTCCTTCTGATTCATCAAAAGGTCTATCTATTTTAATTTTGTCTGGGGTGAATTTAGGATACCGTTCTTGAATTTTTTGGGTGATTGGGAACATGACTTTAGGGCTTTTTAATACCCGAATTTGAGTTCCATAGTCTAAACTAAAATCTCTCGTGTTAATCGTTTCTCTCTGGCTTCCTTCTGTTTGACTCAAGATGGATTGAAGCCTGTTTTCAGCGCTAGAAACCGGCTCTACCAAAAGCTGAAATCCTCCTTTGTAGCTGGCAGGCTTTTGGTCTTTTTGATAATACATGGCAGTGGTCACTAAAATAGCAACCCCAATAATAACCAACGCTCTTCGTTTAGCTGCTGCCAAAATCTTACTGATTTCTCGTAAGACTTTTTCTTCATCGCTTCGCTCCCCTAATGGCTGCATTCCATAAGGGGAAGGAAACGATCTAGGTATTTTTTCATTTGGATTACTAGAGCGCACTGACGAATAATTTTCTCGATTCATTTTGATTCCTCCAGGCTAGTTACGGCTACTCTCTACTCGCCCTCAATTTTTATTCAGAAGGCCCATCAAAAGACCGATTCTCAATGAATCCCAAAAAGCTCAAGATTCTTAACAAAGTCTCTATCCGAGGGATTAGTAATGCTGATTCTCCGATGCTTTGCAGGGTATCCGTTACCCGGCTTCCCCCAGTTTGTCTGACTACAATAATGTCTTTGTCGCGGAGTAAAGGATTGGTCTGTTCGTTGATTCCAGCAGTAAAATCCACTTCTAGGGTCTGTTGGCTCACGGTGCCATTAGAGTTGAGGCGAATCAGTTGGACAGAATTACTGGCTCGACCTTTGTCAAATGCCCCCGATGCTAAAATAGCTTGGCTGATTGGGGTATTGGGTGGCAGTTGTAACTCTGGCCTAGGGGGTAAATTACGGCTACCGACCCCTTCACCCACGACATAAACGGTCATTGTGCCAGGAGAGAAACTAGCGTTGGCGACTTCTCTTGCTTCGGCTGGGTTGACATCTGTCATGGTAGGAATCACCAACGTATCTCCCTGAGCCAGAATCGGATCATGAGTTAGGTCCCCGCTCTGCAAAAGTTGCCACAGGTCTACATTAATAATTTGTTCGGCTCCGGCTCTTGTCAGTCTGCGAATTTGTACAAGGCGAAGGTTTGCTGTCGGCTTAATTCCACCCGCTAGCTGAATAGCTCGGGTTACGGTCGGAAGTCCATCAACAGTTTGCAATAAGGGGTCTCTGGTTTTAAGGACGTAGGGGCCAGGACGCATAACATCTCCCACCACATTCACGGTACGCGGCTGACTTAAGTCTGTGGCTATGCTGGTCTGACTTAATTGACGCATTTGTTCTAGATTTGCGGTGGTTGCAGTCGGAATCGAAATGATATCTCCTTCTTGAACAATGGTGTCTTGGGTAAGGTCTCCATCTTGAAAGAATTCCCACAAGTTTACTTCAAAGGTGATTTCACTTCCAGTTTTGGAGATTCGCTGGATTTGCACCTGCTGAATATCTGCGGATAAGGTGATGCCACCGGCGAGTTGAATCGCTTTAATTACTGTGGGTAAACCATCGGATCTTCTGTCTAACTGGGTGTCTCCTCCCTGAATTACATAGGAGCCAGGACGGGAGACCTCCCCGACGATCGCGATTGTTCGAGGGGTGTTGATATCCGTTGCGAAGGTGGCAATTGCTAATTCTCTTTTTTCGGCCAAATTGACATCAGTTTCTGTAGGAACAAATATCGTATCTCCATCCTGCAACGTGACGTTTTCACTGCGATCGCCAGTCCGCAAAAAGTTCCACAGATCGACCGTGATAACTTGTTGATCTCCTGTCGGTTGCCTACGCCGGACTTGAATTTGTCTCGGGTTGCCTGTGAGGGTAATTCCTCCACTCTGGATGATCGCATCCAATAGGGTGGGGATTTGAATTCCTCGATGTCGCGTTTGGTCCTCACGGGAGAGTACATAGCGGCCTGGAAACCTAAGTTCCCCAGCGGTGACAATTTCTAAAGGCCCAATCGCTTGGATGTAGATGCTAACTTGAGGATATTTGTAGAAGCGAGTGTACCTAGCGATAATCAGATCTGTAGCTTGTTGTAGGGTCAGGCCCTGGATATTCACAGCACCAATGAGAGGGAGAGATATTGTGCCATCGGGGGCTATCTGATGATCCCCACTGAATTCAGGTCCTTCAAGATTATTCACTCGGATGCGATCGCCAGGCCCTAATCTATAGTCATCTCCTACTGTGGGAGTGAAATTGAGTGGTACAGATGGCGGAACAGACTCTACAGGCCCCTGGACCTGAGCCGATGCAGAACCCCCAACAGCTATTACACTCAACAAGGTTAAACTCGTAAAGCTGTTGGCGAGTTTTTTTTGGGCCTCACCTGCTTTGAACATAGATACCCCGCGCGCGTGCGAAACTTTATCTCTATTTAAAGTTAACGCAGGAAGAGGGATCATGACCAGCTTTTTTAAACCTAATTCATTGAAGGTCCCCTCCCTCCCGATTAAACCCTCTTTGATAGATATTCTTCCCTGCCTACCGCTTTTCCTCTACTGCTCACTTGCCCATAACCTGGGAGTCGATCTATATTTAAGCTTAGGGGGTTCACCCATTCCTATCGTCAACGGACCCAGGAAATAGGAAGCTTAGTTCACGCGGTATCATTTCCATTCCTAGGGGAGTTTAGACTAAGCCAATTTTGACCCCCTACGAGATTAGCCATTTTAAAAGATTGCAACACAAAGATTAAAAGCTTAAGCGGTCTTTTTGTCCGATAGTTTTGGGTTTTTATACCCCTATTAATAACCGATAAGTTGGCTTCTCCCAACTTATCGGCTCGTTCAGCTTAAATTTATCATCGTGTTTCGGCGATCGCCTCGACCAGAAAAGGTGGTGGAGAACCCCTCTAAACTAGATTGAAACGCAACCCGACCAACTTATAGGCTTTGATCTGACGCTTAGTCTACACTTCAATATGGTAGGGCTGGTCCTGCAACTGTTTGACATGGTGATGAACGCTCAACCCGTGATACCCTCTGAGTTCTCATGTTTTGGTACTCCAAAAGTTGGAGTACCAAAACATGAGCAGGGTCGCAGTAATATTGATTTAATCAAGAGGCATTCAGATAACTGGTGATGATAGGGGCCCGGTTGCATAACAGGATGCCCCAGACGATGAACAGTGACCATTCAAACGCCGCCTCACGGACGAATGCGAGCCTTCGACTTTGGAGAGTCTGTTCAACTCGCTCTTTTGAGTGCATAATAGTAACATGGGTTAAGTTTAGAATCTTGACCCGTATGACTTCTGGACTGGTTTTATGCCGGTCCATTTTTTTGAGGCTCATAGAGCGACCGACGAGGGTTTATACAGAACTTTTCACTGTCCAGATAGCTAAACATAAATTAATAATTCATTAAGGGTGGGAAGCCGATGAAATCTAGTAAAATTGCTGTATTGACTACTTGTCATAACCGACGCCAAACAACTCTGGCTTGTTTGGCCGGACTCTTCAAGCAGGAACTGCCCGATGGCGTATCCCTGGGTACCTATCTCGTGGATGATGGCAGCACTGACGGCACATATGAGGGAGTGAGTCAAACTTATCCAGAGGTAAAAATTATTTCTGGGGATGGTTCGCTATATTGGAACGGAGGAATGCGTGTCGCCTTTGAGGAAGCCGTTAAGTATGATTATGACTACTACCTCTGGCTCAATGATGACACGACCCTGCACCCAGAGGCGATCGGTCAATTGCTGAACACATACACTGGGTTAACGGAGGCAGAGAAGGAACTGGCGATCGCGCTCGGTGCCACTTGTGACCCGGAAACAGGTGCAGCTACCTACGGAGGGCTGGTACGAAATAGCTGGTGGCATCCGTTAAAATTCAGAGTGGTGCCACCCGATGGAGAGGTGAAGCGTTGTGACACTATGAGTGGCAACTGCGTTTTGATTCCACGAGGGGTGACCCAAACTCTGGGAAACTTAGATTCGGCCTTTATTCATAGTAAAGGAGACTGGAACTATGGTTTGCGACTGAGGAAAAAAGGGGGAGCGGTTTGGTTAGCTCCTCAATATATCGGAACTTGCCAGGAACATTCGGGGCATGACAAATGTTGGTCAGATCCGAATATGACCCTAAGTGAACGAATAAAAATGATATTAAGTCCAAAATGGTTGCCGATAGGAGAATGGCGGGTCTTTTGTCAACGCCACCCTGGGGTTTTATGGCCTTTTTATTGGTTGAGTCCCTATCTCAAATTATTGTGGAAGTCTCTTGACTTTAAGCTGGTGGGCATCACAGGTTTTGCATCAAAATGATTTTGATTACCTGAAGTTTATCCAAGCGCTAAAATTTGTTATGGCTAAATCAGGGAGAAATAATATAATGAAAGAATTCATGCTCAGATATATCCCCTTTCCAGTTCTGCATTGGATTAGAACTTATTTATACCATCCAATGCAGAAAAATACTCAAACAAAAATTAGTTTTATAGAGCATTTTATCAAAACGACTAAAAATAATTTAAACAGAAATAGAAAACAAGTTTTATTTTATCCGGAACCTCCAAGTGGTAGCTTTGCTATATACAAAATACTACTCCTTTTAGGCTATCGAATTACGAACAATCCCAAGCAACAATTCGATCTAGGAATTAAATGGAAAAATACCACTCAATCCCCGGTTGATGAAGTGTTATATGAATTGTCAGCCAACCATTATATCCTCAATATAAACTGCAACGATATTAGCAAGTCAAATGTTGACCAAATATTTCAAAGCGTTTTTGGATACGGTGTTGCCATCGATCCTTTGAGCTACATTGGAGAATGCGTAGTAAAGTCCGAATTAAACGCCCAGCATGATGGCAAGGTTGTGTCTTGTCCAATTACTGCAGTTGAACCGGGAGTTGTTTACAATAAAATTGTAGACAATCAAGTGGAAAATGATATGGTGCTGGATTTACGATTTCCTATTTTCAAAAACGTAATTCCTCATGTTTATCTGAAATATCGTCCACTTGGAAGACGTTTTGCCAATATCAATATGAAAGTAGACTTAGTGCAATGCGTTGATGATGTGTTTTCAGCAAATGAGGTATCACTACTGATGAAATTTTGTGAAAAGATAGGATTAGATTACGGGGAACTAGATGTACTTAGAGACAAAAAGGATGGACGCATATATGTTGTTGATGTCAATAACACTCCTTATGGCCCTCCCAAAAAGCTCGCTCCAAACGAAGGATTGATTGCTCTTCAAAAAATAGCGCAAACTTTTGAAGAGGTATTTTTTGAAAACTAGGAGTCACACGAGTGAAAAATTCATTTTTGAAATTAAACAGAAGTTCCTTGTATCAGATGTAGAGACGCGATATATCGCGTCTCTAGGTTGTGGTAGCTTAATTATTTTGCTGACCGACTCAATTCCATCGAATTTACTAAGTAGCTAGGCGAAAATATTCCTCTATAGGTTTTAGCTAAAACCTTTTTACGGCAAGGGTTATGTCGGTTACTCAAATTCCGCTTAATTATGCCCACCTCCTTAATAATTTCAGATAATACAATGTTGATCTACATCAATACATACATACAAAATAAATACAAGTTAAGCAGAGCAGTCTAACTAATAGATTGCTCTGCTTAACTTGTTAAAGTCTTCTAGATTTTGAATTTTTTATTGAATTTAACAAAGAGGTCCAGAATAATATTCCCTCCCTGAATTTTTAAGTATCGATTTAATCGGTGTAAAAATTTTCCTAGTCGGGTGTTGAATCCATGATTGAGTAGCGCCTCAAGACCTACTTTTAAATCATAATTTAAAATAAATAATTCTTGGCGTTTATTGAAAGTCAGCTTGAGAGATTTTTCTACCCACATTCGGAACAGGGGAGGTTGCCATCCGCAGACCAGTATCGATCCATCTGAATCTTCATAAAAATATTTTCCATAAATGCCAGGATAAATCCAACTATGGCGATATTTTATTATGGGGTTTTCGGTGAATAGTTCAAATGGTCCCTCTGGATGATTAGATCGGAACACATAAGTATTGTAGTTGCTGATCGGAAGTTTTTTACTTTTTAAAAAACTCTTAAATTCAGGAGTTATTCCTTGATGCCATGCAGACCCGAAGAGGTAGTATGTGCCATTCAAGTATTTAATATCTATTTTTTCTAATTCCCCACAAAAAGAAGAACTCAATCCTTTAAAATTGGCTACTTTTAGGGCCGGTGCTAGTAAGGTATAGGGGCCTTCTAGGTTTTCAGAGCGAGCCACTGCAATTGTGGGAGAATTTTTCCATAATCCCCCCCCTGTCACGATATAAATATAATATTTTTGGGTGGAGTCGCAATAAAGAACATAGGGATCTCTCCAAGCATAGAGGCTTCTTTTTTCGACTGGGTGTTGTCTACCAGATGGGTAAAGGAGTGGATCCGGAGGAAGGTAAAAATCATCACAATTTTCAAAATGAATCCCATCTGTGGAACGTGCTAGTCTTAATTCCTGATCGGCTAAACATTTTTCTCGGGGAGTATTTTTATCGAGCTTAATTAAAGTAGCCACCGAGTAAAAATAAAATAAATAGGGTCCTTTCAGTATTATACTACCGGCACACAAAATTTCTTGATCGTCTTTGGGAAAAAGTACAGGTCCACAATCAATCCAGGATTTTAAATTAGGGGATTTATAAAGATGGATATGATTCTTTTTTAACCAAAATGGCGGCCCTTCTTGGGAGGTTTCTAAACAATATAGAAAATAGACACCGTTCCAATAGGTGACAATTGGATCCCAACTTCTTTTAGGCTGGTAAATCTGCATTTGTAGTTATCCTGGTATTAGAATATGATTCAGCGGCAAAGTCCCTACTTAGGTCAATTAAAGAAGGGGGTGGCTTCTTCCCAGGGCGGAGGGCTTACCCGAGAATTTTTTTAACCTATCTTAACCCAGCCTCAGAAAGGTGTAAATTCCAAAAGCCCAATTGAAGGGCAAACTTTAACAAAAGTTAACATTTTAACTCCGGAACGATGAAGACTCCCTAAAGTTACGGGCAAACATTTGATTTTTGTTTTGGGTTCACCTACAATTAGCTATAAAAATTGGCCAACTCGCGTTCGACAAAGTGGAGCCTTATCAGTGCCAGTGCTAGACAAAAAACCTATAAGGGAGGCTGGCACGGGGGGGGAAAGAACCAAAGTTTTGTGATAAGGATCGCAAATATACAATACGGGATATCCTAAAATCTCAGATTTGTAACTTTACCCCAGATTCTAGCCTGGGTTCGTTTTAGGGAAATCAACAAGCGAGATGGAAACTGCGGCGGTAAGGCCAAGGAAGGAGTAACGAGATGACGATGCCCAACTTTCTGATTATTGGTGCGCCCAAAGCGGGAACCACTTCTGTTTATCAATACCTCAAGGAGCATCCGCAAATCTATTTGAGTTCGATGAAAGAACCTGCTTTTTTTGCCTTTGAGGGGATGAAGCTGAACTACGAAAATGGACCATTGGCGGGAGGTTTGGGAGATCGCCCGCCGGAGTCCCGGGATTGGTATCAAGAACGAGTTCGAGTGGCAATCACGACTCTTGAGGAGTATGAAGCTCTTTTTGAGGGGGTTATGGACGAAATCGCGATCGGGGAGGCATCTCCTGGGTATATGTACTTCTCGCGATCGCCAGAACGCATCCATCACTATATCCCTCAAGTTAAGCTGATTGCCATTTTACGCCAGCCTGCGGATCGGGCGTACTCTTCGATGGTACATCGCGCCCAATTTGGGCTTGATCCCGAAGCGGATTTTTCTAAAATCCTCGAAAAAGAGGATTATAATATTGATGATGAATGGTGGGGGTTTAATCACGAGATCAGAACCGGCTTTTACTACAAGCAACTCAAACGATACTACGATCGATTTGATCGCAGCCAAATTAAGATATACCTTTATGAAGACCTACAAAATCATCCCCTAGATTTAGTTAAAGATGCGTTCCAGTTTTTGGGAGTGGATGAAACCTTTGTTCCAGATGTTTCCCGAAAATATTTAGTGTCTGCTGTTCCCCAAAACAAGTTATGGCATAAACTGCTAACTCAGCCCAATCCGCTCAAAGAACTCCTCAAAATCGCATTGCCGGAGAACATTCGCAAACCTCTGGGTCAAAAACTGATTAAAAAGAACATGGGGAAACCCCCCAAACCGCCAGAAGTTCGGCAAAAATTGACCGAGATCTACCAAGAAGATATCATCCAACTCCAGGAGATGATTGGGCGAGACCTCTCTCATTGGTTGAAGTAAATCAATTCCCATTCCCAATGCTGAATTATCACTGTCCACTTGTCTACCCTATCCCAGTGCAGGTGTCTTTTGTCTAAGAGCAAACATAACGACCCCGATCGCCACTTCCGCACCGATGACATGAAAGCGGACCTCAAAGGAAAATCCATTCGCGGTGGCGCGATGACCATGCTTGGGCAAGGCGGTAAGTTTGTCTTGAGAATGGGTTTGACCATTATTCTGGCCCGGTTGCTGACCCCGGAAGACTATGGTCTGTTTGGTATGGTCACGGTTGTGGTGGGCTTTGTGGCCCTTTTCAAAGACTTAGGGTTGTCATTGGCAACGGTCCAAAAAGCCCACATTGACCATCGGCAAGTCAGTACCCTTCTATGGATCAACGTCGCTATCAGTGGCATTTTGATGGTGATGACAATGGCCTTGGCTCCTGCGATCGCCTGGTTTTATAAGGAGCCACGGCTAGTTGAATTAACCATTGTTCTCTCCATTGGATTTATCTTCGGGGGATTAAGCGCCCAGCACCAAGCCTTACTGAAGAGGCAAATGCGCTTTAAAGCTTTAGCTGCGATCGAGATTGGGTCGATGTTTCTAGGGACTGCTGCTGGGATCATCTCCGCCTGGTATGGTGCAGGCTATTGGTCTCTAGCTGTTCTCCAGCTTACAGGACAAGTCGCTACTGCCGCCGGAAGTTGGTTGCTATCGGGATGGATTCCCGGGCCCCCCGTCCGAGGCGCTGGGGTACGCCCCATGTTAGCGGTGGGCAGTAACTATACTGGATTTGTCGTTTTGAATTACTTATCCACTAACCTGGATAATTTATTGATTGGCTCTTACTTAGGTGCTGCACCCCTAGGTCTTTACAATCGAGCTTATCAAATTCTCTTGCTACCTCTGACCCAAATCAGTATGCCGATCAAGCAGGTAGCCATTCCCACCCTGAGCCATTTACAAAATGATCTGCCGCGATACCGCGCTTATTATCACAAAGCCTTACTGTTAATGACCAGTTTTGGGATGCCCTTGGTCGCCTTTACCTTTGTCACTGCCTACCCACTCATTTTAGTGTTGTTAGGTGAAAATTGGGTGGAGGTTGTTCCGATCTTTCGGGTGTTATCAGTAGCTGGGTTTTTAAATACCTTTAGCATGGCCTCGGGTTGGGTCTTTATTTCCTTTGGTCGAACTGACCGTCAGTTTCGTTGGAGCATCCTCTCCTCGGCAGTTACGACAATGAGTTTTATGATTGGAGTTCGATGGGGGGTACTCGGTGTAGCCCTAGGCTTAAGTCTGTCTCGCCTGATTATTCAACCCATGGAAATTGCTTACTGCTATCAAAACCTACCCCTAACCGTAAAAGAGTTGATGTCTTACTTATATCGACCCTTCGTGGCTTCAACTGGAGGCGCTGCCGCCTTATATGCGATCGAACAGTTGCTCAGATTTCCGATGGATAGAGGCGCACTTTTATGGGTAGACTTGGTATTGTATTGTCTGTTGTACTTGGGAATTTGGGTACTCTTACCCAATGGCAGACCGATCCTTTTAGAAATGATAGGGCTGATGAAAGAATTACGGAGTAAGCGTAAAGGACCGGGATCGGCTGCATCTTCTTGACCGGGAAGAAGTCATAATGACAAGTCCTCTTGGAATGCAGATCAAGCTTTGTTAAGGATATTAAACCTCAAGGGAGAATAAATAACTTCTCGTGAAGCGAATTTAAAGACATCTTGAGCAAGGCCACCTTCAAGCTGTTCATCCCTGGAGACACTCCGTTGAGCGCCGGGTAATTTGATGAATTCATACTCTCAACTAATCTTGTTATGCGGATCGCATTTCTCGTTAATCAGTTTCCCGCTTTGTCTGAGACATTTATTTTAGATCAAATCGTTGGTCTTATTGATCGAGGACACGAAGTCGATATCTACTCTAACCTGATTGGAAATACGGATAAAGTACATCCTGAAGTCGAAAGCTATCAGCTTTTAAATCGGACCTTCTATGCCCAAATGCCTACGCCTCGGACCCAGAAAGTTCTCAAAGCTTTGGGTTTAATCATTGGCAAAGGCTGGCAAGATCCAGGGGTGATAGTGAATTCTCTGAATTTTAGGAAGTATAAGAAGAAAGCTACTTCCCTAAGATTGATTTATTCCGCTAGCCGATTTATTGGAAAAGAGCCTTATGATATCATCCACTGCCAACTAGGTTTTCTCGGGTATGATGGAGTCTTGTTTCGTGAAGTGGCTAACCTCCAAGGTAAGCTAATGACCACTTTTCGAGGATCCGACTTCATGATTTACATGAAGATGTTTGGCAAAAACTATTTTGATCGCTTATTTGAAGAATGCGACATGATTTTGACCGTCTGTGAAAAAATGAGAGAGCAGAAAATCGCCCTCGGTTGCGATCCTAACAAGATTATTGTCCACCGAGATGGAATTGATTTGAGTCGCTTTGAGGTGGCCCCTCGCCACATTGGAAGCGATGGACAGGTGCGAGTCCTCTCTATTGCTCGGTTAGAAGAAAATAAAGGCATTCAATATGGAATTCAGGCCGTAGCTAAATTACTACCAGAATTTCCTAACCTCCAGTATCATATTATTGGGGATGGCTCAATCAAACAAGAACTGCAAGACTTGATTAATGAACTTCAGGTTAATGATAACATTAAGCTACTAGGCTGGAAACAGCGCCCGGAAGTGATCGAAGAAATTAACGCGGCTCATATTTTGATTGCCCCTAGCGTTTTAGGAAAAAATGGCACTCAAGAGGGGATTCCTAGCGTTTTAAAAGAAGCGATGGCAATGGGTTTACCTGTAATCAGCACTTATCATAGTGGGATTCCTGAGCTGATAGAAGATGGGGTATCGGGTTTCTTGGTTCCCGAATGGGATGTGGAAGCATTAGTTGAAAAATTAGGTTATCTGGTCAAGCATCCGGAATTGTGGCCTGATATGGGATACGCAGGTCGGAGTTTTCTGGAAAAACATTATGATGTTAAGAAACTCAACGATCGCCTTGTAGAAATCTATGAACAAGTTTTGCACAGTTAATCGACAAAGTAAGACATTGGAATCATGAAAAAGGAGAAGAGTTGGCGTCGGACTCTTAGGAGGAAGTGAAGCCTGCTTAATTTTACAAAAAGTCATCTATAAAAAGGAACAAATGGAGAAAATTAAACAAAATCCTCTGGTGAGTGTCATCATCCCAACTTACAATCGCGCTCATTTGATTGCAGCTACAATAGAAAGTGTAAGGCAACAAACCTATTCCCACTTAGAAATACTGATTGTTGATGATGCGTCTAAGGATAATACCAAAGAAGTAGTGAAGGCGATCGCTGATCCGCGCATTCGCTACATTTGTAATGAAACCAATCAAAAAGCATCCATCACTCGGAATAATGGGGTTCAGTCAGCCACTGGAGATTATATCGCTTTTTTAGATTCTGATGATGTCTGGTTTCCCACTAAAATAGAGCTACAACTGGAGGCTATTCAAAATCATCCAGAGCCAGAGCGCGTAGTTTGCTACACTCAAGTTAAAAATAACAATGGTGAAACTATTGTCATTATGCCAAAACGAGGGATTCACCAAACCGAGTCCGTGGCAGATTACTTGTTCGTTTATCGAGGATTAATGCAGACGGGAACCCTGATGATGCCGAGAGCATTGGCATTAGAAACCCCTTTTAAACCGGGTATTGTCCCTTATGAAGATATGGATTTATGTATGAAGTTAGGGGCCAAAGGGTCTGCCTTTATTTTTGTTGAAAAACCCTTGATTGTGTGGAACAATGAAAAGAGAAGCGATCGGGTTACCAATAGCGAGGATTATTTACTTCCTTTACGCTGGATTCAAGAGGATTGGCAAGAGGTGATTTCCTCAAAAGCGATGAAAGGGTTTTTGGTCCACTGGATTGTTCCTTTGTTAATCGAAGCACAAGCAAATAAAATTTATGCACAGCAGATCATCATAGAGGCAGCGTTAAATCATCTCATTTCGGTTAAAAACTTTTTCAAGTTAACTGCTAGAGTAGCCATCCCGAAACTACTCCGACAACGGGCGATGAATTTAACCCGTCAAATTTTCACCGGAAAAAGTAACAAAACTCCAAAAGTTTCTACTGAGTTGTAACCCTCTTTGGTAATAACCATCCTACTTATCATAGTTTATCAGGGAGTAAATCCGTATGAAATGCTTAAATATAGGCTGCGGTTCCAACTTTCATGCATCTTGGACGAATCTCGATATTTCATCGGTTTACCCCGGGGTGCAAACTTATGATATTCGCAAGGGATTACCCTTTGCTGATTTATCCTTTGATGTTTGTTATAGCTCTCACCTAATAGAGCATCTAACCCAAGACGATGCCAAGAAACTGCTGGCTGAATGTCAGCGAGTTCTTAAACCGAAAGGAATTATCCGGATCGTGGTGCCGGATCTCCAGGAAATTGCCAAAAATTACCTCGAAGCACTAGAACAAGTCCAGTCAGGGGTGGTGGAGGCAGAACCCAATTATGACTGGATGATGTTAGAACTTCTGGACCAAAGCGTTCGGAGTTATAGCGGCGGTAAAATGGGGGAATATTTGGTCAATCCTGGAATTAAAAACAAAGAATTTGTGAGGTCTAGAATTGGACTGGAATTTGAACATTACTGGCAGACCAACAAGACGGTAGAGCCGCGAAAATCGATTTTGGAAAAAATTCAATCTAAATCTTTCAATTGGTATGCAGACAAAACTAGAATTACTTTGGCAAAACTTTTGGTAACCCTTGTGGCAGGACAAGAAATAAGCCATGCCTTTACTGAAGGAATATTTCGTCAGAAATCCGGGCAAATTCATCAGTGGATGTATGACCATTTTTCTTTACGTCGAATTTTGGAAGAAGCGGGATTTATAGAGGTCAAGGCTTGTCAGGCTGATCAAAGCCGGATTGAAGATTTTAATCGCTATAATTTGGATATGCTGGACGGAAAAGTCCGCAAACCTGATTCATTATTTATGGAAGGAATCAAGCCATGAGAGCCATGCTTCTTTGTCGGGCTGATTTAGAGTTTGGGGCCGATCGCGCTGCCTATCGATTGCATCAAGGGTTAAACAGTATTGGTGTGGCTTCTGAAATGTTAGTGCAGAATAAGTTAAGCGGGGATCCCTCGGTCATAACACTACAAGGAAATTTAGGCAGGAAGTTTGCCAATTTTAGAGAAAGTCTGGATGCCTTACCGCTTAAATTATATCGTCAGCGACCCAGTACGATGTTTTGGCCAGGTTGGTTGCCGGATAATGTTGCCCCTAAAGTTGCCAAATATGACCCGGATGTGATTAATTTGCACTGGATCTGTCGCGGATATCTCCAAATTGAAACCCTGGCTAAATTTAACAAGCCCTTAGTCTGGACATTCCATGATATGTGGGGTTTCACGGGAGGATGTAATTACAGTGAAGGATGCGATCGCTATGAGCAATCCTGTGGCAATTGTCCTCAACTGAGTAGCGATCGCACCCAGGATTTATCCCGGTGGACCTGGGAACGTAAAGCACAGGCTTGGAAAAACCTAAATCTCGCTGTTGCTACACCGAGTCAATGGCTGGCTAAAATAACCCAATCGAGCGCTCTTTTTAAAAATGTTCTCCCGGAAGTTCGAGTAGAAGTCATCCCAAATGGGATTAATACCCAAATTTATAGACCCCTCGATAAAAAAATGGCCCGAGAAATCTTGAGGTTACCTCAAGATAAGCAACTGGTGCTGTTTGGGGCCATTAGTGCCACGAGCGATCGCCGCAAAGGATTTCATCTTTTGCAATCCGCCTTACAAAACTTAAGCCAATCCAAATGGCAAGATACAATAGAGTTAGTCGTGTTTGGGTCAACTCAACCTAAAGATGCGACCGACTTAGGCTTTCCATCTCATTACTTGGGAAAATTCAGCGATGATATCTCCCTAGCACTGATTTATTCAGCAGCGGATGTCTTTGTGGCTCCCTCCGTAGAGGATAATTTGCCGAATACAGTCGTCGAGGCGATCGCCTGTGGGACCCCCTGTGTTGCTTTCAGTATCGGAGGAATGCCAGATCTGATAGAGCATCAGCAGAATGGCTATCTAGCCTCCGCTTTTGCAATTGAAGATTTATCTAAGGGAATTGCTTGGGTACTGGAAAATCCAGAACGGTATCAAAAATTATCAAATTACGCTCGGGATAAAGCAATAAGAGAATTTACCCAGGAACTGCAAGCTCGTCGATACTCCTCTCTCTTTGAAGAACTGCTATCTGAATCGGGTAAACCTTAGCCTCACCAGAAGTTATCTAAAAGAAAAAGGATCTTGACTGATGTTCGTTGAACTTGTTAGACAGAGTAAGACTCTCAACCATTAGCCTGAAATCACCCTAAATCAAAGGTGTAGTTCAAAGTGCGAATTTAATCAACCAAATTTTGGCAATGATTTGAAGATTTTAATTGATTAAATTTTCGAGAGTTTCTTTTAAGATGAGCCAGGAAACCCTCGGACCGAATTTTAGGAATATTATCAATAATTAGCCTTTATTGTAATTATTTAATAAAATTAAATTTTGTTAAATGAATATAAAAATAACTAACTTGGAAATAGATGATTATGAGTCAAAATTGGAGGAGAGCTAATTATGGCCAAGGCTGAAAATCACCTCAATAAATTTTTCAGCAGTCTCGTTCGTCTTTCTCTGGGCTTGGAGAGTTTGTTTGTTATCTTTTTATTTTTATTGTTGACCGATGCATTTTTAGGTCTTTATGCTCAACAAGGATATGGAATCGTCATCCGTCTGAGATTTTACATTTGGAAATTAAATTTATTGGCTGTAATCATTCTAATGTTGTTGCGTTGGCCTCAAGTATTCGCAATAGTGAAAAGCGCCAAATTTTTGCTTGCTTTTGTGGGATATGTATGGCTCTCTCATTTATGGTCCCCTGTACCCGATGAGACAAAGTTTCAAGCGCAAAGAGTCATTGAAACTACCTTATTTGGGATTTATATCGCTGCACGTTATCCATTAAAGCAGCAAACTCGTCTATTAGGTATTGCCTTCGCGCTCGGGGCGGTATTTAGCCTAATCTACGTTTTTATTTTTCCAGGAATGGCGATTATGAATGACGCGGTCGCAGGTCTTGTTAATGCTTGGCGCGGGGTTTACATTCACAAGAATACCTTAGGACGGATGATGGTGATTGGAATGATGTTATTTTTGACCAACGCCTTCACCGCTCCACGGAGCCAACGTCGCATTTGGTGGATATGTTCTGGAATCGCCTTAATACTGATTTGGGGATGCGTTTCAAAAGCCGCCCTAGTCAGCGCCATATTTTTGCTCGGCATATCTCCCTTGCATCGAATTTTTCGATGGAACCTGGCGATCGCCATCCCCCTGTACTCAATCGTCTTATTAGGAGGTTCATTGATCGCAGTCTTCCTCGGGGATAACTGGGCTGAAGCAATGGGAATCATTGACAAAGATCCCGGTCTAAACGGGCGGGTTGATATCTGGGTCCATACCCTCCACTATATTCAACATCATCCCTGGCTAGGGTGGGGATATCAAGGGTTCTGGCGAATGTGGGAGGGACCAGAACACGCTAAAATCTTAAGAACCATCGCTACATGGGAACCCCCTGACGGTCATCAAGGGTTTTTGGATCTCGTCCTTGAACTGGGTGTGATTGGAGCTTTTTTATTTTCCTTGGGATTTTTCACCGCATTTATCAAAGCCATGAAATGGATCCGAGCATTCCCCTCCGTAGAAGGGGTCTGGCCCCTGGGATTTATGACCTATTATGTGATTATGAACCTCACCCAGACTCAACTTCTCCCCTCATACACCATATACTGGGTGGTTTATACCACAATCATTTGCACCCCTATAATCAACCGAAATGAATCACTCCAACCCCAAGGGGATCAGCCGGAACAGCTAAATTATGACCCCTTAACAGAACCCTTAGAGGGGAGGAGGACAGCCCTGGATCGATGGTACTCTTGAAGAATCTTGGTCAAAATCATATTTGCGGGCCTATTGACGTGACATCTTTCAAGGTCCTAGCAAGACCGAGAGAGTTTTAGAAAACGCAAAAGTTTTGGAATAAGTCCCTACTCATTTCCCATGAGGATAAAAAACCCCAGGTCTAGCCTATTTGCCCGCAACTCCCCCCCAAATAACCATTGACACCCTGTCATCTTTCTCTTTATAATTAGGAGCAAATTTCAATCTTCCCAAATTCTAAAGTACCCTTGGAGACTAGACCTGGAAAAACTGCCAACAACGGGCTTGATAAAACCCAACACTTAGAAAAGATTGACCCATGCTCAATCCAGGAAAAATTTCCTCATTCTGCTCAACCTAATTCTGAAGACTTCCTGATAACTCGTACAGATCAGCAAGCCATTGCTATCTTTGACTGAGGTTTGACTGTATAGTTTCATGGGCAATAGCACTCTTCAAGCTGATGTTAGAACCCTAGGGAACCTCGACGGCAGTAGCTCCCGCACTTGCATGATGCTAATGCACAAATGAGACTTTACCCCTAAATTCTATCCGCGTCACCGATTGTAAACTGCTGAATTCCCTCGAAAGTTCAGGTTTGTGGTATTAAAATCGGTTCCATTATTTTAGTTCAATGAGCTCAATTAATTAAGGAAAACAATCACCGTGAACACTGAGAACACTGCATTGACAAAAGAAAATACCGTGATTTTCATCCATATTCCCCGGACTGCCGGTGTTTCTTTAGATGCCATACTAGAACGTCAATATAATCTGGCTAAAATTTATTCACTTTATAGTCAAGAAAAACTCGATGAATTTAATAAATTGAGTGAAAATAAAAAAGCTAATATTCACCTACTGAATGGTCATTTCATGAGTTATGGTATTCATGAACGACTACCCAATCCCTCGACCTACATTACCATGATGCGGGAGCCCGTTGATCGCGTCATCTCCCATTACTACTTTGTCCGTCGTTCCCCCAATCACTACCTACATGAAACCGTCATGGGTAAAAATATGAGCCTTCAAGATTATGTGGGAAGTGAACTTTCAATTGAAATTAATAATGGCCAAACTAGACTGCTCGCAGGCTTAAAAGAAAATCCAGGCATTGGCATTGGAAAAGGATTTCCTGAAATGCTTAATCGGGCCAAAACGAACATAGAGGAAAATTTTGCCGTCGTGGGATTAACGGAAGAATTTGATAAAAGTTTGATTTTATTTAAAAAAGCATTAGGATGGAGTGAAACCTTTTATCTGAAACGAAATGAAACTAAAAATCGGAAAGCAGTCAAAGAAGTTCCTGACAATATTATCCAGACCATTCGTGAGTATAATGAAATGGATATAGAACTCTATAACTATGCCAAGAATCGACTTCACGAAAGTATTGAGACTTGGCAAACTGAGTTTGAAAAGGAACTGGAAATTTTCCAAAAAAACAATGAAAAATATGGAAAACTTTACACAAATTTTTGGTTGGGGGTTAGTAAAATCCGTAAGCTGTTTTTAACGCCCCAATATTAATTAAACCCTCTCAAAATTAAAATATAAAGAAGATGGAAAAAGCCAGTAGTATCGCGGTCCTCATAACCTGCCACAACCGACGGCAAAAAACCTTAGAGTGTCTAGAGTCCCTCTCCAAGCAGGAGCTGCCAGAAGAGATTTCATTAACAATCTATCTGGTTGATGATGGTAGCACCGATGGCACCGGACAAGCCGTGAGCCAAAATTACCCTAAGGTTAAGATATTAGTGGGCGATGGAAGTCTCTACTGGAATGGTGGAATGCGGGTCGCCTTTGGTGAAGCTCTCAGTTTTAAGCATGACTACTACCTGTGGCTTAATGATGACACCATCCTATATCCATACACCATCGATAAATTGCTGAGTACATCTCGTCATCTAAGCGAGCAAGGAGAATCTTTGTTTATTGTAGTGGGTGCAACCTGTGATCCTCACCGATCGGAACCAACCTACGGAGGATTGGTACGAATGAGCAAATGGCATCCCCTCAAATTTAAAGTGATCCAACCCAGGGAACAAGTGCAACGTTGCGATACCATGAGCGGCAACTGCGTTCTGATCAGTCAAACTGTAGCTCAAGAACTGGGTAATTTAGATCCGAATTTCACTCACAGTAAAGGAGATTGGGACTATGGATTGCGACTCAAAAAAAAGGGGGGTTCAGTTTGGTTAGCTCCAGGCTATCTGGCCACCTGTGCAGAACACCCACCCCATACTAACTGCTGGGACAATCCGGATTTGACCCTACGTCAACGAGTGAAAATGGTATTAGACCCAAAATGTTTGCCGATGGGAGAGTGGCGGGTACTTCTCCAAAGACATACGGGTCTACTTTGGCCTTTTTATTGGGTCACTCCTTATGTCAAATTACTCTGGCGATCTGGGTACTTTAAGATTCAAAGCATTAAAAAGCAAATGGTTCCAGAGAAAAATAACTGATTGGGTTGAAACATAGGGAGTCCTGTCTGAATAACGACTTTAATACCTTCCTCACAGAGCAGGCTAAATTAACGACTCGGTCTCATGATTCTCGATGCTAACCCCCACTCCCTAGACTCACTGATGCTGTAGATTCAGTCTAAATTTATAAGTTGCGTTTTCAGAAACTCAGCATAGGCTTGAGCATCGGACGGAACTAGGTGGATACCATCAGAAGTCCTCCACTCCCTTGATGGCGGTTCAGGCAACCATTCAAACTGTTCTGGAGGGAAAAATGTTCGCATCAACCCTTGGATTTGCTGTCGTCTAGGGGTATTCTCCAGACGAGACTCCGTTGGAAGATTGAATAAAATAACCCGTACCCCATTTTTCTGAAGTGTAGCAATCTGCTGTTGCACCAATTTAGATTCTTTTTGAAGGTCTTGTATGGCTTGTTCAGATAATTTTTCCTGTTGGGTCTCGGCCATTGTTGCTATAAATCTTTCTCTAAACTCTGGGTTAGCGATAGGCGTAACTGGTTCGGACACTTCAGCTATTGGCCCCTGAGATTGAGCAGTTTGTTTTAAGGAGTCAACCAGGACGCTAATTGGTTTATATTCTTCCCGGAACATCGGTAAATAAAATCGGATGGAGTCCAAAATCGGATGATGTACACTCTCAATTAATTGACGGTCTATTTCTTTCGAGATAGTTTCATTGATTTCGATGAGGAGAAGGGAGGGAAGCGTGCTGTTTAGTTTAATTAATTCTAAGCCAGTTTTACTGTTACTCCCAGCCATTGCAATGTTCGTGACTTGATACCCAATATTTTGGGCTTTGATTCCCCCGGTGATAGAACTTCCAATGATAACGATAGAATTGGGTCTATTTTTTTGATACAGATATCTTTGGCCTTTAATGATATTTTCTTGTCTTTGACTGATGCCACTGCTGGGAGGAATGAGATTCACCCAAATCAACAGTTGATAGGCCATCAAAAACAACAAACAAATAATTAAGGGGGATAAAAGAGGATGGGCAAAGACTCGCTTAATCAATACAGTAGGTTTAGAATTGGAAGTAGATAAATTCATTGGCATTACCACTGTTGAGAATTATCAAAACTAGCATGATACCTAGGGTTAATTTTTGCAACCAACTGGATTCAGGAACATCCGGGGTGAAGTTCTGTTTAGGGGTTTTGATTTTTGGAAAATGAGGAAGATGATACAAGACAACAGGTAGGGAAAAAATGAATACGGGAACGACATAAGTCCAACGAGGCCCTATACCTATATTTACAAGCGATCGCAAAAAATCCAGGGCTTCCTTAAAATTAGGGAGTTTAAAGAACAACCAGCCGAGAGAAACAAATGAAAAAACGGCAAAAACTTGAAGGCAATTGAGTAAAAACCCGATCGGGTGGGTTTTTTCTGGTTCATTTTGAGTTTTTGAAGCGATTCCCATGAACCGTTCTAAGGCTAAACCCACGCCGTGAAAAATTCCCCAGACGGCATAACTCCAAGCGGCACCATGCCAAAGCCCTCCCAGGGTCATCACTATCATCAAATTCAGATAAGTTCTGAACTCTCCCTTCCGATTTCCCCCCAGAGGAATGTACAAATAGTTTCTCAGCCAACTGGATAATGAAATATGCCAACGTCTCCAAAACTCGGCTATAGAACGGGAAATATAAGGAAAATTAAAATTTTCAGGAAGGGTGTAGCCAAATGCCGCACCCAGACCGATCGCAATCAAAGAGTAACCGGCAAAGTCTGCAAATATCTGCATCGAATATCCAAACAATAGAACCAGGTTAGTTAAGGTTCCGAGATTTTGGTAATAGGGAAAGCTGATCCAAAATGTAAAATCTTTTAAGTTATCAGCCACAACCATCTTAAGAAAATATCCTCCCACTAAATAGTTAAAAACTATTCTCCAGTTGATGGCTTGAAAATACTTAACTTTGATCTGAGGATAAAAATCTTTAGCTTGAACAATAGGCCCTGCGACTAGCTGAGGAAAAAAGGAAATGAAAAATAAAGTGTTCAAAAAATAATCTTTGGGGGACATTTTTCCCAAAAACACCTTTTGTTGTCCTTCCTGCTGATGCAACACATCAAGGACTAGGCTAATCCCTTGAAAGGTATAAAAAGATATGCCAATAGGCAGAGGCAGGGTCAACAAAAAAGCCATAGGCTCGCCGGGGAGAGGAGCGGAGAGATTCAAAAAGGAAAGTCCTAATCTAGCCAGTAATCCTGCATATTTGAATAATCCTAAAATTCCTACATTGATCGCCACCCCTAATCCAGCCCAAAACAATTGCTTGGAGTGATTGGATGTATTAATCACTTGAAAGCTGGCTATTGTGTTGACCAAAACTGAAAAAATTAATAGAAGCAGAAGGCTTAGTGAACTCCAAGCATAAAAAATAAAACTAGCGCCAATTAAAATGGGTACTTGCCATCGGCGATATTGGGGAAGATAATAAATGAAAAATGTAATTAAAACAAAAACTCCGAAAATCAGGCTATTGAATAACATACATTTAGAAACAAGCCTAGATAGGGTACAGTCGAGTGCTGAAGGGGACTCAGGTCAATCAGACCGAGTGCTATGGATCCTTTCCCTTGGGGAAAATGAGGATCGAGTCGAGGGAGCAAATCGGTTAAGGTTTGAATTGGGGCAGAGGAGGCCGCCCGATGCTTGCACTCAAAAATCCGATCGCGAGTAAAGTTAAGATGCGCGCCCTCCTAGGGTGAGGTTTTTTAAGAATTTAGATGCCAAACCGCTTATAGAGCGCCCACTAAGTTGGGTACAATACAATTGGCTCAGTAATTCCTAGAAAATATTTTAAAGCCAGAATGGTTCAGCGTGTTGCGCTTTTAACAAACTTTATTCCTCCCTATCGGTTGCCGCTCTACAAAGCGATCGCCGATCGCGTGGAGAACTTCCAAGTGTTCATCTCCACCGAGATGGAACCTAATCGGCAATGGCAGCCGAACTGGGAAGACTTGAACGTTACAGTCCAAAACAATATAACCCTCAAACGGACTTGGCAGCACCCTCATGGGTTTGCCGAAGATTTATATGTTCATATCCCCTATGATACGATTTGGACTCTGGGGCAGTACCAGCCCGATGTGGTCATTTCAGGAGAGCTAGGTTTACGCAGTGTGCAAGCGGCGGTTTACCGCAAGTTAACGCCCCAGAGCAAACTGATTCTCTGGGCGACCATTTCTGAGTATAGCGAACAGGGGAGAGGAAAGTTCCGAGAAAAATTGCGACAAATGCTCGTCCCACAAGCCGAGGCTATCCTGGTGAACGGCAAAAGTGGAGGCCGCTATATTCATCAGTTTGGCATAAGTCCGCAACAAATTTTTGCGGCCCCTTATACCACGGACATTTCTCCGTTTTTGGCAGTGCCACTATCTAGAACCGAACCGAATGCGTATCGACTTCTATATGTAGGACAACTGGTAGAGCGTAAAGGAATTGCACCGTTTTTGTCCGCACTTGCTCGATGGGGAGGGGCCAACCCCGAACGCCGGGTCGAGTTTTGGATTGTGGGTGAAGGGCCACTACGGGACACTTTAGAGAAAATGCTCATGCCGTCCAATGTTGCCGTAAAATTCTTGGGAAGTGTAGCCTACGCTGATTTACCAGAGATCTATCGCCAGGGAGGCGTTTTTGTGTTTCCGACCCTCGCTGATGAATGGGGTGTGGTCGTTAATGAGGCAATGGCCGCAGGGTTACCCGTGCTAGGGAGCCTTTATAGCCAAGCCGTAGAAGAGTTAGTGGTGGATGGGGTAACGGGTTGGACTTTTCGTCCCGATCGCCAGGATGAACTGTTGGCGGCCCTTGATCGGGTTTTTTCAACCCCACCGGACAGCTTAGAACGAATTCGGGTTAAGGATCGAGAACAGATCCAATACTTAACCCCTGAGTTTGTTGCCGATCGCGTCTTGGAGGCTATTAATTATGTCAGCCAAAAGCACCGTCCCTAATTCCCCCTCTACCCTCAATTTATCGGGAGTTTTCAATGCCAGAAAAAACCATCGTTGTATTTGACCTTTGCGTAACCAATAACAGTCCCAGTGGTCAAGATATCCTCGGGATGCTGGGGGGTCTTTATCGAGAGTATCAGTTCACCGTATTATCCGATGAGTTCGACGATCCGGCCCCGGGTCAAATTGATTGGATCCGTGTTCCGCTTCCCGCCAAACCTATCTTCCTCCGGTTTATGGCATTCCAATGGCTGGCTCCTCGATATTATCAACGTTATCTTCAACAAAACGAGCGACCTTGGTTGATTTTAGGGACTGAAGGAGAATATGTAGATTGCGATATTTGTTGGGCGCATTTTTGTCATGCGGCTTACTTAAATAATCACTGGTCCTTGAATAAGAGTAAGGGACTCCGGCGGGTAGCCAGATCGATCAACCATCGATTTAATGCCAATCGAGAAGCCAAGGCATTTAAAGAAGCTAAAATAATTGTGGTCCCCTCTAAAGGACTGGGAAATGAGGTAGCAGAAACTTACCCGGCTTTTCGAGATAAAATTGTGGAAATCCCCAACCCCATTGAAATTGAACGATTTCGTCGTCCCACAGAGTTTGATTCTCGACCGATTCGCGAGAGTTTTGGGTTTCGGGATGAAGATATCGTGATGGTTTTTATTGCTTTAGGAGATTTTTCACGCAAGGGACTGGATTTGCTGCTTGAAGCAATTTCTAGGCTATCAACACCTCAAGCCAAATTGTTAGTTGTGGGGGGGTCTTCCAGTGAAGTGAAAGAATATGAGCAAATCCGCGATCGACTTGGGTTATCTGAGCGGGTTGCTTTTGCTGGGTTTCAAAAAGATGTACGTCCTTATTTGTGGTCGGCTGACTTATTTGTGTTCCCCTCGGCCTATGAAACCTTTTCTCGGATTGTTTTTGAAGCGTCCGCAGCCGGATTACCTTTCATTGCAACTAAAGTTCATGGGGTCGTGGATGTGTTGGAGGATGGGGTCAATGGATGGTTGGTGGAACGGGAAGTCAGGTCTATTACTTCGGTGCTAGAAGAGGCGCTCAAAGATAAAACACGACTGAGGGAAATGGGAGAGATGGCTAAGAATAGGGTGCAGAACTACGATGTAACTTCCTGCGTTAAACGATGGCGATCGCTTTTGCAAACCCTAGACAACTAACTCCCTCATCCTAATAGTCAAAACGGGTACATTGAATGGCGCATTTGAGGTTTATTTTAAGGGTTAGATTGAATGTTCCTCGGTTCTTTTCGTTCGGAGAATTCTAGGGCTAAGTTACCATAATTTTTTATACCATTCAATCAAACCATTTGAGCAGTAGCCAGATTAGAGTGGGTAAATTTGAATATAAAATCACCCTCTTTTATCTGTATTTGTTTCTCCATAACTTTCCAATTTAGAGAGAGATTGATTATGAATATCCAGGAAATATATCGTCCTATCCTAACCCACTTTCGTCGTCAGCGATTAAAGTTGTTTTATAGCTACTTCAATCAACTGAGCGAATCTACGCGCTTGCTGGATATTGGCGGTGGCTTGTTTTTTTGGAATCTCGCCAAAACTCAGGGGTTTAAGCTGCCTCAAGTTACAATTGTCAATATTTATCCCAATAGGGACGAACTCCCGGAAAATTTTACTTGGGTGGTAGCCGATGGGAAAAAACTTCCTTTCGATGACGAATCGTTTGATATTGCCTTTTGCAATTCAGTGATTGAACACGTGGGAGACTGGGAAGCTCAAAACATATTTGCCCAAGAAATTAAAAGAATAGCCCCAAATTATTTTGTTCAAACTCCTAGTCAAAGTTTTCCCATTGAACCTCATTTGCTAGCTCCCTTTATCCATTGGCTGCCGAAGGATACCCAAAGACCGTTACTTCGCAATTTTACGGGATGGGGGATTATAACCCGACCCACTCGTGAAGAATGTGAACAGATGTTACAGGAATTGAAGCTGTTAACGCGCTCTGAAATGTCTGAATTGTTTCCTGATTCTAAAATAGAAGTGGAAAAGTCATGGGGATTAGAAAAATCTTTAATTGCAATTAAAAAAAGCCAGTAATGGTAATAGAAAGAAGCTGACTTATGGGACCAAATTTCAAAAAAATAGAAGCGATATTTACCTACACCCTTGCTTCTATTCAAATGTTGTAGAAATCTATGGAGAGATTAAATTGATTCGATCCAACAAGTCTGTGTTGAAGTTTTTGATGGCCCTCCTTTTAGCCCTGGTAACCGTGGTCGGGTGCAGTAACATTAATTGGGGCAGAGCCAATGGTGAACAAGCAAGCATCACCCCGATTCCAGAGACCCTATTTGGAATGCATCTGCACCGGGTCGCTACTACAGGTACTTTTGAAAGCGATCGCAAAATTAAAAATCTTTCTCCTTGGCCGGCAGTCCCGTTCGCAACATGGCGGTTGATGGCTGCCTATGTAGAATGGTTTGAGTTGGAGCCAGCTCAAGGCCAATGGAACTTTGAAATTTTGGACAAATCCGTAGCCTTAGCTGAAGAAAATAACGTAGAAATTCTACTCCCGTTAGGTCTGAGCCCTCGGTGGGCCTCGGCGCGGCCTGACGAGCGATCGGTATATGGTCCCGGAAAAGCTGCCGAACCCGAAAATATCGAGGACTGGCGCAACTACGTTCGCACGGTCGCGAATCGCTATAAAGGTCGGATTCGGTACTATGAACTCTGGAATGAAGCCAATTGGAACGACTTTTTTACCGGCACCATTGAGAAGATGTTGGAGCTATCTCGGGAAGCCTATCAAGTGCTTAAAGAAGTCGATCCAGAAATTGTGGTGGTTTCTCCCTCTGCGGCTAACTTAGCTTTTAAGGGAAACCAAGGTCTGATCTGGTTAGATGAATACTTGGCAAAGGGGGGTGGGGACTACGCCGATGTCATCGGCTATCACTTTTACATCAACGTCCATCCTCCGGAACGATTCGTGCCTGTAATTCGCCAAGCCCGAGAGATTATGGCGAAGTATGGACAGGGTGACAAACCGCTTTGGAATACCGAAGCAGGCTGGCTGGGAGATCAACCCGTGCGTTCAGACGAACAAGCCTCTGCATTCGTAGCCCGTGGTTATATTCTGAACTGGGATGCCGGAGTTAGTCGTTTTTACTGGTACTCCTGGGATAATCGCCGGACGACAGTGCCAATGGTAGAAGCCGATCGCGCTACCCTGAGACCGGCTGCGATCGCCTATGGAGAAACTTACAAATGGCTGGTGGGGGCCAGAATGAGTCCCTGTACCACCAATGCAGAAAAGACTTGGACTTGCAAACTCAATCGCGATCGCGGATATACGGGTTGGATTGTCTGGAATCCAGAACGTCAAGTCACGTTTGAATTACCCGAAGACTGGCAAGTCAGACAGATCAGGGACTTGAATGGTGGCAATCGCAACTGGCGCGAACCTAAAATTGAGATTGGTCCATCCCCCTTATTATTGGAGAACACTGCATCATGAGGATCCTGCAAATACATAACCTCTACAGAATTCCGGGGGGTGAAGATGTGGTGGTCGCGGCAGAAAAAGCTTTGCTAGAAGACAATGGTCATGATGTCGTTCTCTTACAAGCGGATAACGATGAGATCTCCGGAAGCTTTAACCAAGTCATGACTGCAGCCAACGCCATTTACTCCCAGTCGGGGAAAAGGCGGGTCTCTTCAGAGATTACCAGTTTTCGGCCCGATATCGTCCATGTCCATAATTTCTTCCCCTTGTGGTCTCCTGCGGTTTATGATGCTTGTCGAGATGCTGGAGTACCCGTAGTGCAGACCCTGCATAACTACCGCCTGTTTTGTTCTGATGCATTTTTTTTCCGCGATGGCAAAGTCTGCGAAGACTGTCTGGGTAAGTTCTTTCCCTGGCCGGGAATCGTCCACAGTTGCTACCGGGAAAGCGCCGTGGGAACTGCTGCTGTAGCCACAATGCTGACGGTTCACCGGGCTAGGAGGACCTGGCACACCCGAGTGGATAAGTACATTGCTTTAACCGAGTTTGCCCGACAAAAATATATTGAGGGGGGCTTGCCTGGGGAAAAAATCCTGGTCAAGCCGAATTTTGTCTACCCCGACCCTGGTGCGGGTTCTGGAGGGGGAGGATATGCGTTATTTGTTGGGAGACTTTCCCCAGAAAAAGGAATTGATACCCTCTTGGCAGCTTGGAAGCATTTAGACCAGGACATCCCCCTAAAAATTGTCGGTCAGGGGCCTTTAGCTGAGATGGTTAAGGAGGCAGTCTCCAGACTTTCCAATGTGGAATGGCTGGGAACTCTACCCTTGGAGAAACTTTATGAAATCATGGGAAAGGCTGAGTTTTTGATTTTTCCCTCCGCCTGGTATGAAACGTTTGGCCGGGTGGCAGTGGAGGCATTTGCAACGGGAACCCCGGCGATCGCCGCTCAGATTGGCGCAGTCGCCGAGATTGTCGAGGATCAGCGCACGGGACTTCATTTCCGTCCGGGGGACCCCAATGACCTCGTTGCCAAGGTGCAGTGGGCCTTATCTCATCCCCACCAGCTCCAAAAAATGCGCCAAGAAGCGCGAGTGGAATTTGAGTCCAAGTACACCGCCCAACAAAATTATCAGCAACTCATGCAGATTTATAAATCTGCTTGTAATTCTTAAATTCTAACGATTTCACCGTATTGGATGTAGCAACAAATCAACCACTGAAGCCGGGGACTTCCCCACGGGTCACTTCTTAGGGGTTGGACGAAAAACAGAAAGAGTGAAAATATAGAGTGATACACCAACCATGTTTTAAGCTATTAAACTAGAGTGACCAACTCTTCGTTAAAAATCCTGTCCACTATCACTGCCTATCCACCGGCGATCGGGGGTGCTCAGTTACATACTCATCAAATGCTTTCGATCTTAGCTCAGACCCATCGGGTAAGGGTGATCACACAATGGACTGAAAATCGGACCGACTGGCTATTAGGAACTACGTTAAAAGCGCCGTACCATCTGAGTAATTATGAACTGGATGGAGTCGAGGTTAACCCCATCACCCTCGGATTAAAAGAGCGATTATTTTTGATTCCGTTGGTGATGGGGTTTTATCTAACCAAGTCTATTTCTATCGATAAAATATCGGAGGCTTTTGTACCCAAAATTCATGAATTATCTCAAGGATTTGACCTAATTCAAAATGTTAGAATGGGCCGGGAAAATTTGAGCTATGCTTCGTTAAAAGTCGCCCAAAATTTAGATATTCCTTTCATCTTCGTCCCCTTGCATCATCCCCGGTGGGTAGGATGGCTATACCGCGAATATATTCAACTTTACCGTCAAGCAGATGCGCTCATTGCTTTAACCCATGTAGAAAAGAATATACTAATCAAACTCGGGGTTAAGGAAGAGAAAATATTTGTAACAGGAATTGGCCCATTATTATCTGAAAAACAAGAAGCCAGTCGCTTCAGAAATCAATATTCCCTAGGTTCGGATCCCATCGTTTTATTTCTAGGACAAAAATATCCCTATAAAGGGATTGAAGCCTTTATCAAAACGGCTGAAAGAGTTTGGAAAAAATGTCCAGAAACTCGGTTTGTCGCCATTGGTCCTCGGACTCCATTTTCGGAAACGCTGTTTGCAGAAGTTAAGGACTGCCGAATTCTGGAACTCGGTAGCGTCAGCTTACAAGAAAAAACTGACGCCCTGGCTGCCTGCAATATTTTATGCGTTCCCTCTATGCAAGAAAGCTTTGGGGGGGTTTATACGGAAGCCTGGATGATGAAAAAACCAGTAATTGGGGGAAATATTCCAGCCATTCGGGATGTCATTGATGAGGGGGAAAATGGTTTTTTAGTAGAACAAAATTCCAGCCAAATTGCTGATAAAATCATAGAACTCCTAAACAATCCATCCCTGTGCATTCAACTGGGGGAAGCGGGATATCAGAAAGTTTTGGAACATTACACTTGGGAAAAATTAGCCGAAAAAATGCAGTCTGTCTATACTCAAGTTTTGCACCGTTCGAGTGGCAACTAAGCATAAACTCTGACAATTACCCATTGCCACTGGAATAAATTGGTCAGAGCAATCCCTGGGTAACCGGGTGACGAGTATCCCGCACCTGCCTATAATCTAGGGGGGGAATAAACGCCAGCAATACCACTGGCCGATCGCCCAACAACCCAAGACAGCAGGAGAACAGAATGTCTGTAGTTATCGTAACAGGATCCGGCGGATTGATTGGTTCCGAGGCCGCCCTGTTTTATGGAAAAGCGGGTTACAAAGTCGTCGGGATTGACAATGATATGCGTCAATACTTCTTTGGACAGGAAGCCTCCACCAGTTGGAACCGCGAACGAATCAGCAAGGAACTCGGGGATCTGTACGAACATAACGAAGTTGATATCCGCAATCCCGAAGCGATTAATGCGATTTTTTCTAAGTACAAATCCGATATCGCCCTGATTGTCCATACCGCAGCGCAACCCTCCCATGATTGGGCGGCAAAGGAACCCTTTACGGATTTCTCGATTAATGCCAATGGGACCCTGGTTTTGCTAGAGGCAACCCGGCAGTTTTGTCCCGAGGCGGTGTTTGCCCATTGTTCCACCAATAAGGTGTATGGCGATCGCCCCAATACTTTACCCCTGGTTGAACAAGAAACTCGCTGGGAACTGGACCCCTCTCATCCCTACCAAAACGGGATCCCGGAAGAGATGAGCATTGACCAAAGTATGCATTCTCTGTTTGGGGCCTCGAAAGCTGCTGGGGATCTGTTGGTCCAAGAGTATGGGCGCTACTTTAACATTAAAAGTGCAGTGTTTCGCGGTGGGGTCCTCAGTGGGCCGCAACATTCTGGTGCTCAATTGCATGGATTCCCCTCTTATTTGATGAGATGCGCCATGACGGGAACCCATTACACGGTGATCGGTTACAAAGGCAAACAAGTCCGGGACGTCATCCACTGCACTGATGTCATCCTGGCGATGGACACCTTTTTCAAAACCCCTCGGATTGCTGAAGTGTACAACCTGGGTGGGGGTCGCGAGAGTAATACCTCGGTTCTGGAAGGGATCCAAATGTGTGAGGAGATTACCGGCAAGAAGATGGAAACCAGCTACACTGAGACCAACCGCATGGGGGATCATATCTGGTATATCAGCGATTTAAGTAAGTTTAAATCCCACTATCCGGAGTGGAAATTAAGCTATCCTAGTGTCAGAGATATTTTTCAGGAAATCTATGACTTTAACAAGTCTCGTTGGGGGAGTTGAGTTCCCAGAATTATCGGGGCTGCCTAGGGTAACTCCAAAAAATAAAACCTTCAAAAAACCCGCAGGCTCAAGCCTGGAGGCTCACAGGACAAAGCGGTGCCTGCGCGGGCTAAAAGAGCCTTGTTAGGTGCGATCGCATCAAAGCAAGGATGATTTATTTGTTGGAATCC
>NZ_JAMXOT010000193.1 GCF_024220515.1 Oscillatoria sp. HE19RPO | reverse complement strand
CGCAATGCTTGCGCCCTTGGGGCGCAAGCATTGCGCCCCTACAACTCAATACACCTTGACAGGGCTAATTTTGAGAACCTAACCTAAATGTAGAGGCGATTCGCGAATCGCCTCTACATTATTTCGCGTTTGCTTTCCCAAAATGCGTAAGCCCCGTTTCTCTTTCTACTGCTGCCGAAATCAGGCTTTGACAAGTATAGTTTAATCCCGGTGAGGGTTTAGAATGGATTCGGGTCATTTGTTATTGGTCCCTGGTCATTGGTCCCTGGTCCCTGGTCCTTTGTGGTTTGTTTGTCCTAAGTATTCAACAATCCAAAGGACAAATGACTAATGACCAATGACCAATGACCCTGTGTCATGGCTCTCTGACCTCAAATCCGGGGTCCCACAAAAAAAATAAAAAATTTCTGGGATTTTTATTCAATTCGGACTAGACAAGGGATTTAACATCCGCTATAGTATTAAATTGTCGCTAAATTTAAGCCCAAGCTCTCAAATTGGAAACCCAGTGCGGCCCAAAAGCCGATTTTGCGCTATAGTGGTTAGTCCAGACCAACAGAGTGACAACTACTCCTGATTCGGAAAGTTGAGAAAAGCTAAATTTAGTTGCGATCGCCCCTAGCAGGTTCGCAGTCCGAAACGATATCTGACCAGCTAGAGCGATCGAGTGCCTCGCAGAGATACTGAGTAAACCATTGCTTAAGTCTGTGCGGTCAAAGGCAACACAAACGAGCAACCGCTCACCCTAACGGACCAACTCATCAAACTAGCCCAAAGGTAGTTAAAGGCTTCCTAAGTCGTTGGTCCTTGGTCACTGGTCCTTGGTCATCAATAACAAATGACAAAGGACAAATGACAAAGGACAAAGGACAAAAAAGCCTGACTGTCTCCTGCTGTGATGTTGGAGGCAAACTTTGGACTGGTTTGGCGTCGAAACCCGATTCGGATCCGAGCTCTTAATTGAACTCATCACGATCCGAGAAACTTGTAGTGCTTAAGTAAGGGGAGACCATAAACCCGTGGCTGTCGGTATTCTGGGCACAAAACTCGGCATGACCCAAGTCTTTGACGAAGAAGGGAGAGCAATCCCCGTCACCGTCGTCCAAGCGGGACCATGCACCGTAACACAGATCAAATCAAAACAGACCGATGGCTACAGTGCCATTCAGGTCGGATATGGCGAAACCACCACCAAGGCCATCAATAAGCCGGAATTGGGACACCTCGTCAAATCATCAGCGCCTCCGCTGCGTCACCTGCGTGAATATCGCATCGATGATGTCAGCAGCTTTGAACTGGGACAGCAGATGACCGTAGAAGGATTCACTGCTAACCAGATTGTAGACGTGACCGGAATCACCATCGGTCGGGGGTTTGCCGGATATCAAAAACGGCATAACTTCAAACGCGGACCCATGTCCCACGGTTCCAAAAACCATAGAGCCCCCGGTTCTACAGGTGCAGGGACGACTCCGGGTCGCGTGTATCCAGGGAAACGTATGGCCGGTCGTTTAGGTGGAAGCCAAATCACGACTCGCAAATTAGAAATTGTGCGAGTGGATGCGGAAAAGAACCTGCTGCTGATTAAGGGCGCACTTCCGGGAAAACCCGGTGCACTACTTAATATTAAGCCAGCCAATTATGTGGGCCGTGCTAAATAGCAGCCCGGTGAGAAAGAATGAATTCCCCATTCATAAAGCATAGAAAACGGGAATAGAGAGATATGGTTAATTGTGTAGTCAGAAACTGGGAAGGCGAACAAGTTGCCGAAGCGACGATCGATTTGCGAGTCGCTTCTGAAGAGAACGCCAAGCATATCGTTCATCGAGCGGTAACTCGTCAACTGAACCAGGGGCGTCAGGGAACGGCATCGACCAAAACCCGGGCGGAAGTCAGAGGTGGGGGTAGAAAACCCTGGAGACAAAAAGGAACAGGCCGAGCGCGGGCCGGTTCAATTCGTTCTCCCTTATGGAGAGGCGGCGGCGTCATCTTTGGACCCAAACCCAGAGATTATGACGTAAAAATGAATCGCAAAGAGCGTAGACTTGCCTTGAGAACAGCGCTCATCAGCCGCAGCGAAGACTTGATCGTCGTCGAGGAATTTGCAGATAAACTGCCCCGTCCGAAGACCAAAGATCTCCTCAGTGCGATCGCCCGGTGGGGTGTCGAGCCAGACTCCTCAGTATTGTTAATCGTTGACCAACGAGACGACAACGTTTATTTATCAGCACGCAACGTCGAAAACATCAAACTGATTGCCGTCAACCAGTTAAATGTGTACGACCTCGTTGCCGCTGACAAAATCGTAACCACAGCAGCAGCACTCGCCAAAGTTCAGGAGGTCTACGGTGGCTGAAGATAATCTCAGAAAGCTGGCCGATTTGGTGCGGACTCCAATCGTCACCGAAAAAGCGACCCTGCTGATGGAGCAGAACAAATATGTTTTTGATGTGGATGCCAAATCCACCAAACCGCAAATCAAAGCGGCGATCGAACACCTATTTGAGGTCAAGGTAGTTAGCGTCAATACCATGCACAGACCCCCGAAAAAGCGCAGAGTCGGGAAGTTTGTCGGGTATAAGCCTCATTACAAAAGAGCGATCGTAACCTTAGCCGAGGGTGATTCCCTACAAAACATTTTCTTCCCAGAAGTGTAACGAATGCCCAGATTAGGAGTGGGAGGTTACCCAACATCCCCACTCGACTTGCACCAAGTGCATCTGGGATTCAATGGCAAATCAAGCAGTGTTACCAAAACTTTAAATTATGGGTATCCGTACTTATCGGCCCTACACTCCCGGCACACGCCAGTACAGTGTCTCCGAGTTTGACGAAATCACCCGCGACACTCCCGAAAAATCCCTAACCAAGTCAAAGCACCGGAAAAAAGGTCGGAACAATCGCGGGGTAATTACCTGCCGTCATCGTGGGGGCGGACACAAACGCCTCTATCGGCAAATCGACTTTCGTC
The DNA here is from genome assembly GCF_024220515.1 of Oscillatoria sp. HE19RPO. Lineage (GTDB taxonomy): Bacteria > Cyanobacteriota > Cyanobacteriia > Cyanobacteriales > Laspinemataceae > Laspinema. Next base: position 18,860 of record NZ_JAMXOT010000193.1, on the reverse strand, counting down.
GGGATAAACATAATATTCCCGCCAAAGTTGCTGAAATCGAATATGACCCCAACCGTAACGCTCGGATCGCCCTCCTCTTCTATCAGGATGGTGAAAAGCGCTACATCCTACATCCCGTAGGATTACAAGTTGGCACTCATATCATCTCCGGACCCGACTCACCCATCGAAGTTGGCAACGCCCTACCCTTGGAAAAGATGCCTCTGGGTACTGTCGTCCATAACGTAGAAATGACACCGGGTCGCGGCGGTCAAATCGTGCGTTCAGCCGGTTCTGGCGCTCAGGTGCAAGCCAAAGAAGGGGATTTCGTCACCCTGAAATTACCCTCCGGTGAAGTTCGGATGTTCCGCAAAGAGTGCTACGCCACCATCGGACAAGTCGGCAACATCGATGTTAGAAACATCAGCCTCGGTAAAGCGGGCCGCAAACGTTGGTCTGGTCGTCGTCCCGAAGTTAGAGGCAGCGTCATGAACCCCGTAGACCACCCACATGGTGGGGGTGAAGGACGAGCACCGATCGGGAGAAGTGGGCCAGTTTCACCTTGGGGTAAACCGGCTTTAGGTGGGAAGACCCGCAAGAAGAAAAAATTAAGTAACGCCTTAATCGTCCGCAAGCGTCGGAAAACCTCCAAGCGCGGCAAGGGCGGTCGGCAGTCTTAATCATCAAGACAAGAGAGTTGAGAATAAACGAATTAACACTTTATTCTTTAATTCTTCTGGGTTCATTTTTGGAACACTGATTTCTCAGATTTTCACAGACAAAGAGAGACAACTGACTTATGGGTCGTTCGCTGAAAAAAGGACCTTTTGTAGCCGATCACTTGCTGAGTAAAATCGAAGCAATGAATGCGAAAGGCGACAGACAGGTCATTAAAACTTGGTCACGAGCTTCGACCATCATTCCCGATATGCTCGGTCACACGATCGCCGTCCATAACGGACGTCAGCACGTGCCGGTCTATATCAACGAACAAATGGTCGGACATAAATTAGGGGAATTTGCCCCGACTCGGACCTTCCGGGGACACGCCAAAGGCGATAAAAAAAGTCAACGACGGTAGGGGCGCAATGCTTGCGCCCGCATCGCTAGTTCGGAGTCTGATGTTAAAGGTTCTTTAATAACAACAAGGGACAACAAACAAACGACAAAGGACTTTGGACAACGGAGAAAACTATGGCTATTGATACCTCAACAGAAGTCAAAGCGATCGCGCGTTATATTCGGATGTCTCCGTACAAAGTACGGCGAGTCCTGGACCAAATTCGAGGTCGCTCCTATCGCGAAGCGCTGATCATCCTCGAATTCATGCCCTATCGGGCTTGCGATCCAATTCGTAAAGTTCTGCGATCGGCAGCAGCCAATGCAGAGCATAACAGCGGACTCGATCCAGCCACCTTATGGGTTTCTCAAGCTTATGCCGATGGTGGCCCGGTTCTCAAGCGATTCCGGCCTCGGGCGCAGGGACGGGCTTACATGATTCGCAAGCCGACCTGTCACATCACCGTTGCCGTCGCTCCCGAGCTTGACGACGAATAGAACAGCAAACGTAAACGTGCCAAGTGAGCCAAAGTCTTGACTTTACGGTTTACGAAACACGGGTTAGTTTTTACGGTAAGTAGAGGACGCACAGAACGTGGGACAGAAAATACACCCAACGGGTTTCCGGCTTGGTGTGACCAAAGAACACCGCTCCCGGTGGTTCGCGGATAGCAATCGCTACCCCGAACTTTTAGAAGAAGACTACAAAATTCGCGAGTATGTCCACAGCACCCTGAACAACGCGGGCATTTCCGACGTTCGGATCGAGCGCAAAGCCGATCAGATCGACCTGGAAGTTCGCACCGCCCGCCCGGGCGTGGTTGTGGGTCGCGGTGGCAGTGGTATCGAGTCCTTACGGACCGGACTGCAAGAAATGCTGGGCAGCAACCGCCAAATCCGCATCAATGTTGTGGAAGTGGCCCGAGTGGATGCCGATGCAACCTTGATTGCTGAATACATCGCCAGCCAACTCGAACGACGGGTTTCCTTCCGTCGCGTCGTGCGGCAAGCCATTCAACGGGCGCAAAAAGCCGGTGTTGAAGGCATCAAAGTCCAAGTCAGTGGACGCCTTAACGGGGCAGAAATTGCTCGGACCGAGTGGACTCGCGAAGGCAGAGTGCCTCTGCATACCTTACGCGCCGATATTGATTACTCCTACCGCACTGCCAGTACCATTTATGGGATTCTCGGCGTCAAAGTGTGGACCTTCAAGGGAGAAATCATTCCCGGACAAGAACTGGAGGCCACCGCAGCAGCGAGTGCAGGTCCTCGGCCCCGAGGCGGCAAAAAACGCCGTCAGCAATTTGAAGACCGGTCTAATGAAGGGTAAGAGATTCAAGAATTAACTTGGAAAACGCGGATAGTTCAGCCGTGTAAGCCTAGTGATGGAAAGGTCTGCGAAGATCCAAGCTAGGAACTAAACATCAAATGATTAAGTTTGAGTAAGTTTTAGAGAACGGTAAGAGATTCAGCTTTTGGTAGGGAGCGAACGCTTGAACTAGCGGTAGTCCGGGTTCACCCGCCCGCGATCGCTTCCCTAACGCGCTCTATGAACCATTACCGATTACGACATCATGTTAAGTCCTAGAAGAACGAAATTTCGCAAGCAACAGCGCGGGCGGATGCGAGGACTGGCGACTCGGGGTAATGAAATTAACTTCGGTGAATTCGCCTTACAAGCGTTAGAACCTTGTTGGATTACCTCCCGCCAAATTGAAGCCAGCCGTCGTGCCATGACCCGGTATATCCGTCGGGGTGGCAAGATCTGGATTCGCATCTTCCCAGACAAACCCGTAACCATGCGTCCGGCAGAAACCCGGATGGGTTCCGGTAAAGGGTCTCCCGAATTTTGGGTGGCTGTGGTCAAACCCGGTCGGATTATGTTTGAAATTGGTGGCGTTCCGGAAGCAACTGCTCGGGAAGCCATGCGGTTGGCGGATTACAAGCTGCCGATTAAAACCAAGTTCATTACACGCGAAGGGGAGTAAGAGAATGGCGTTTCCAAAAATGTCAGACATTGAAAACTTGAGCGATGAGGAAGTCAACGAGCAGATTTTGAGCCTGAAGCGGGAATTATTTACCCTCAGACTGCAAAAAGCTACGCGCCGGTTGGAAAAGACCCACCTGTTCAAGCACAAGAGACACCAACTGTCTCAGTTGCTCACACTGGAAGGCGCACGCAAACGGGCTAATGCCGAATCCGCCGCCGCCGAATAGGAGTAAGTGACATGGCAGTTAAAGAAAGAGTTGGTGTAGTGGTCAGCGACAAGATGGATAAAACCGTCGTTGTGGCGATCGAGAATAGAAGCCCTCATCCGAAGTACGGCAAAATTGTCGTCAAAACCAAGCGCTACAAAGCGCATGATGAGGAAAACAAATGCAAAGAGGGCGATCGCGTCCGCATCCAGGAAACTCGCCCCCTCAGTCGCACGAAACATTGGCAAGTGATTGAGATTATCAATAGTGCCACCCAAATCTAAGAACCACGGAGACTGAAGGTGATTCAACAAGAGTCGTATCTCAACGTTGCCGATAATAGCGGTGCTAAACGGTTAATGTGTATTCGCGTCCTCGGGGGCAACCGACGCTATGCCGGTGTTGGTGACGTGATCATCGCCGTTGTCAAGGATGCTATTCCCAATATGCCGATTAAAAAATCTGATGTGGTGCGCGCTGTTGTAGTGCGTACCCGCAAAGGATTACGTCGTGATAGTGGGATGAGCATTCGCTTTGATGACAATGCTGCCGTGATTGTGAACCCCGATGGTAACCCCAAGGGAACCCGCGTTTTTGGCCCCGTTGCTCGCGAATTGCGCGACAAAAATTACACCAAAATCGTATCCTTAGCGCCGGAGGTGCTGTAAATGGCTAAAAAACAACGGAACACTGCCCTGACGCGCTATAAAATGCACGTCAAAACCGGCGATACGGTGCAGATTATTGCCGGGAAAGAAAAAGGAAAGGTTGGAGAAATCATGAAAACCTTTCCGACCAAGAGCACAGTGATTGTGAAAGGCGTTAACGTGAAAACAAAGCACGTTAAACCTCAGCAAGAAGGAGAATCAGGTCGCATTGAGACGTTTGAATCTCCAATTCACAGCTCAAATGTGATGCTTTATTCTGAAAAGGAAAAAGTGGCAAGCCGGATTTGTTACACCTTCACCGAAGAAGGACGGAAGGTGCGAATGCTCAAAAAAACCGGGGAAATTATTGATTAGGCAAGGGACGAAGGGGAAGGGATTCTTGCCCTACCCCACCGCTCTATATCTTCAGCAATAAGGAATCCCTGACCAAGACCAGGGATAAGGATGTAAAACTCATGGCTACTCAACTCAAAACGCGGTATCAAGAAACGATCGTCCCCAAACTGATGGAACAGTTTAAGTACCAAAATATCCATCAGGTGCCCAAGGTGGTGAAAATCACCATTAACCGAGGCTTAGGGGAAGCGTCTAGCAATGCGAAAGCGCTAGAATCATCTTTGACCGAAATCGCTACAATTGCGGGACAAAAACCCGTGGTGACGCGGGCGAAAAAAGCGATCGCAGGCTTTAAAATCCGTCAAGGAATGCCTGTGGGAATGATGGTCACCCTCCGGGGCGATCGGATGTATTCTTTCCTCGATCGCCTGATCAGTTTAGCACTACCTCGGATTCGGGACTTTCGCGGCATTAGTCCCAAAAGCTTTGACGGACGAGGCAATTACACCTTGGGCGTCAGAGAACAATTAATCTTTCCAGAAGTAGAGTATGACCGGATTGACCAAATTCGGGGTATGGACATATCCATCATCACAACGGCAACAACGGATGAAGAGGGCCGCGCCTTACTCAAAGAAATGGGAATGCCCTTCAAAGAAGGATAATTAACAGGGGAATAAGGAGCGAAAAATGGCGGCTAACGACACGATTGCAGACATGCTAACACGCATCCGCAATGCAAGCCTAGCACGGCACCAAAAAACAGAAGTTCTATCCACAAACATGACCCGTTCCATTGCCAAAGTTCTTCAAGAAGAAGGCTTTATTGCTGAATTTGAAGAAGTTGGGGAAGGGGTCGATAAAAAACTGGCGATCGCCTTGAAATACAAAGGCAAAAATCGTCAACCTATTATCAAAGCCTTAAAACGGGTCAGTAAGCCCGGGTTGCGAGTCTATTCCAATCGGAAAGAACTCCCTCGCGTCTTAGGCGGCATTGGAATTGCCATCATTTCCACCTCATCGGGCATCATGACCGACCGCGACGCCCGTCGTCAAGGTGTAGGCGGTGAAGTGCTTTGCTATGTCTGGTAGTTTGAGATTTTGCCCGTGAATTGGTCTTGAATCCACTGCAAGGGGAAGCAGCACCCTGCCCCCTTCAATTCTGACCTTACGGCTTAAATCTCGACAAGTAAAGAAAGAGGAAAACTATGTCTCGTATTGGTAAGCGACCCATTAATATACCGGCCAAAGTCGTTGTATCCATTGATGGGCAGAAGGTCTCCGTTAAGGGGCCAAAAGGTGAACTTTCCCGAGATCTACCCGCCGAAGTCATCGTGGCACAAGAAGGCGAAACCATCGAAGTCAAGCGTCGGGACGAATCTCGTGCCGCCCGTCAACGTCATGGATTATGCCGCACCTTGGTCGCCAACATGGTTCAGGGCGTCTCGGAAGGATTTCAAAAACGACTGGAAATTCAAGGGGTGGGCTATCGCGCTCAAGTCCAAGGGCGCAACCTGATTCTCAACGTCGGGTATAGCAACCCCGTGGAAATCAACCCCCCCGAAGGCATCTCTGTCGCCGTTGAAAACAACACCAACGTGATTGTCACCGGCATCAACAAAGAAATTGTCGGCAATACCGCCGCCAAAATTAGGGACGTCCGTCCCCCCGAACCCTATAAAGGTAAGGGAATTCGCTATGCAGGCGAACAAGTCAGACGCAAGGCAGGGAAGACAGGGAAGAAATAAACTATGAAACTGACTCGCAGTGAATCTATTGAACGCCGTCATCGGCGCGTGCGACGTCGGGTCATCGGCACCCCAGAACGTCCTCGGTTATCTGTATTTCGCTCTAACCAGCATATTTATGCTCAGGTGATTGACGATAGCCAACACCAAACCCTAGCGGCTGCATCCACCCTCGATCCGGCATTGAAAGCCGAATTAGAGACGGGAGCCACTTGTGACGCATCGGCCAAAGTCGGAAAACTGATCGCCGATCGCGCCCGGGAAAAAGGCATTCAAAAAGTCGTCTTCGATCGCGGCGGTAACCTGTACCACGGTCGGGTTAAAGCCCTAGCAGAAGCGGCCCGTGAAGCGGGTTTAGAGTTCTAAAAAGTTCTAAAGTCGCCTAAGTTTCGGCAGTTGCGCGTTGCCATCTCGCACGGCATAATCTCGTCCCACCAGAGCGATCCAAACCGAGCGAATCGGCAAACGCACCAACACCGAACGAATAGCAACAATCATTCCTGACAAAAAACTATGGCAGAACGTCGTAAAAAAAACGCCCGCACTCGGGAAAAAGAAACAGATTGGCAAGAGCGAGTCGTGCAGATTCGCCGGGTTACTAAAGTCGTCAAAGGCGGTAAAAAACTCAGCTTCCGGGCGATCGTCGTCGTCGGTAACGAACGCGGTCAAGTCGGAGTCGGTGTGGGTAAAGCCAGTGACGTGATCAGCGCCGTTAAAAAAGGCGTCGCCGATGGCAAAAAGCACCTGATTGAAGTGCCCTTGACCAAATCTAACTCCATTCCTCACCGCGTCAATGGCAGTGCCACCGGCGCTAAAGTGATGATGCGTCCCGCCGCACCTGGGACCGGGGTAATTGCCGGGGGTGCTGTGCGCACCGTCCTCGAATTAGCCGGAGTTCGCAATATTCTCGCCAAACAGTTGGGGTCTAACAACCCCCTGAACAATGCTAGAGCGGCGATCGATGCCCTAGTCAGTCTGCGAACCTTGTCTGAAGTCGCTGACGAGCGTGGCATTGCAATTGACAAGCTGTACGCCTAATCCATCGCCAACAGCTTGAACCGAGTCAAGTTACAGACACACCGGGAGAAAAATGAGACTACATGAACTAGGACCCAAAGCCGGGTCTAAAAAACGCAAACGGCGCTTGGCTCGCGGGATATCTGCCGGTCAAGGGGCCAGCGCCGGTAAAGGGATGAGAGGTCAAAAAGCGAGAGCCGGGGGTAGCACCCGTCCTGGGTTTGAAGGGGGACAACAGCCCCTGTACCGCCGTTTGCCTAAGCTCAAGCACTTTCCCCTCGTCAATCGCAAAGAATACACTACGATTAACGTAAGTAAGTTGGCATCATTGGCCGCTAACAGTGAAGTGACCTTAGCGTCTCTGATGGAAGCGGGCATTGTCACCACCAATGATGGGCCGCTGAAAATCTTGGGAGATGGGGAACTGAATGTTCCTTTAAATGTGAAAGCTGCTGCCTTTACCGCAGGGGCCAAAGCCAAGATCGAAGCTGCCGGTGGAACTTGTGAAACCAGTGATGCCAAATCTGTCAGGTGATATGACCGCAAGGGCATTTATCCTAGACAAGGACACGGAGCGCTGCAATGAACAGTAGAGGTACTCCTTAATGGTTGTTAGTCGAGATAAAGCACCAACCGCTCAGGAGACTTTCATGCAGATGGCTAGAGCAGCGGGCCTGCGAGGTCGGCTGCTCCTCACCATTGGTATGTTAGTTTTGGTGCGCTTAGGCATTTGGATTCCAGTTCCTGGTATCGATCGCGCGAGATTTCAGGCCAATATTGATGGCAGTCCGCTGATTGGCTTTTTGGACCTGTTTTCTGGAGGTGGCTTGCGAGCTTTAGGGATTTTTGCCCTAGGGATCCTGCCTTATATTAATGCCTCCATTATTATGCAATTACTGACTGCCGCTCTCCCTTCTTTAGAAGATTTACAAAAAAATGAAGGGGAAGCAGGTCGGCGGAAAATCTCTCAGATTACTCGTTATGTCGCCCTAGGATGGGCATTGCTGCAAAGTACCGGCATTGCTCTATGGGTTGGCGCGTTTGCCGAAAACCCGGATCCGGGTGTTTTATTCTATGTCCAAACTGCGGTGGCATTGACCACTGGATCGATGTTTGTGATGTGGGTATCTGAGTTGATTACGGAACGCGGAGTGGGCAATGGCGCTTCTTTATTGATTTTTGTCAATATTGTGGCGGTTCTTCCCAGTTCTTTGGGTCAAACTCTGGCTCTGGCTCGGGAAGACCAAGCGATTGTCGGTCCGGTTTTGATTCTGACTTTGGTCTTTTTAATTACGATTGTTGGGATTGTTTTTGTCCAAGAAGGGACCCGAAGAATTCCAATTATTTCGGCCCGTCGTCAGGTCGGACGGAAGCTTTATCGGGAGAAAAGTAGCTATCTTCCTTTGAGGTTAAATCAAGGGGGGGTGATGCCGATCATTTTTGCATCGGCGGTGTTAATTCTGCCGGCTTCTTTGGCTCAATTTACCAAAAATGACGTAATGATTACCATTTCGTCTTATTTGAGTCCCAATGGTCCTGCTCCTTTGGTTTATGTGGCGTTTTATTTGACGTTAATTCTGTTTTTCAGCTATTTCTACGCTTCATTGATTGTGAATCCTGTAGATATGGCTCAAAATTTGAAAAAAATGGGGGCCAGTATTCCCGGGATTCGTCCAGGACGGGCGACGACGGAATATGTGGAGCGGGTCCTGAACCGATTAACGTTTTTGGGAGCTATTTTTCTGGGGATGGTGGCGATCGTCCCAACTGCTGTAGAAAGTGCCACGGGTGTGCGGACTTTCCAGGGGTTTGGAGCAACTTCTCTGCTGATTTTGGTGGGGGTGGCGATCGATACGGCCAAACAAATTCAAACCTATGTGATCTCCCAGCGCTATGAAGGAATGGTGAAGCAATAGTGACAAGACTAATTTTTTTGGGTCCTCCTGGAGCGGGGAAGGGAACTCAAGCTCAGATCCTCTCCGAATCTCATCATATTCCTCATATTTCAACGGGGGATATATTGAGGGCCGCTGTTGAGCAACAGACTGATTTGGGCAATCAGGCTAAGGAGTATATGGAGCGTGGGGAGTTGGTCCCGGATTCGCTGCTGTTAGACTTGATTCGCGATCGCCTGACTCAACCGGATGCAACTAAAACGGGATGGATTCTGGATGGGTTTCCTCGGAATGTGCCTCAAGCTGAGTTTTTAGATCATCTTTTGGATGATATTCAGCAAGAGTGTAAGTCAGCCATTAGTTTGGAAGTCCCCGACAAACAGTTGATTGATCGGTTACATGGCCGAGGACGCAGCGATGATGGGGATGAGACAATTGCCCGTCGTTTAAGGGTGTATTATGCCCAAACGATTCCGGTGATTGACTATTATCGAGAGCGGGGTCGGCTGATTGCTATCAATGGCAATTCGCCTATTGAGGCAGTGGCGGCGATTCTGAAAAAAGTAGTCACCAGTTGAAAAACAAATGCCACCGGGAAATGGGGTTCAAATGCCGGAGTTACCCAGTTACGATCGCTGCTGTTTCCGCTCTTCGTTGACTGGTGTAACTTCCCCCGTGCCTGGGTCGAGCTGGCGCTATTTTTGCTAAGATATGTAACGGGCTGTTCACTCAGCTATTCGTGAAAAATCTCTAGCAGTGCGATCGCCATCTGAATCGGGATGGCTCGCCCGAGCGCTGTTGACTGTATTTCTAGCATTGAGGTAAAAACAACTTGGCTAAACAAGATCTAATCGAGATGGAAGGGACAGTGACTGAATCCCTACCGAATGCGATGTTTCGCGTAGACCTAGACAATGGGTTTAACGTACTCGCCCACATCTCGGGGAAAATTCGCCGGAATTACATCAAAATTCTTCCCGGCGATCGCGTCAAAGTAGAACTGACCCCCTACGACTTAACCAAAGGTCGCATCACCTACCGTCTTCGTAAGAAGTAAGGATTCTGCTCTTGCTTATCCCTAAAAATCCTGATAAAAACAAGTCGGTCGTATTTTTGTCATTTCTGACAAAAATTGATATAATATGAAGTTTGTAGCGCTGCTCAAAGAGAAATGAAAGTTCGAGCATCCGTCAAGAAGATTTGCGAGAAGTGCCGCGTCATTCGTCGTCGCGGTCGAGTCATGGTGATTTGTTCCAATCCAAAGCACAAACAACGTCAGGGTTAGATCAAAACCCATCCAATGAATTCTAAATGCCCTAAATTCTGGCCTTTAGAATTGCTCACAGTTGTCAAAACATACTAACCAGTAGAGGGAGAGAACGAGCGTGGCACGAATTGCCGGAGTAGATCTTCCTCGCGATAAGCGAGTTGAGATAGGTCTACGATACATTTATGGAATTGGGCCAACGCGAGCCCAGCAAATTTTGGAGCGGACCGGGGTCAATCCCGATACCCGAGTCAAAGATTTAACCGACGCCGAGGTCGCCACTCTCCGGGAAGACTTAGAAAAAAATTACGAAGTCGAAGGGGATCTCAGACGCTTAGAGGCCATGAACATCAAGCGTTTGATGGACATCGGCACCTATCGGGGCCGCCGTCATCGCATGGGACTCCCAGTACGCGGACAAAGAACTCGGACCAATGCGCGAACCCGTCGAGGTGGAAGGCGCACCGTGGCAGGCAAGAAAAAAGCCCCTTCCAAGAAGTAAGAACGATTCAATCTCGAATCAGGTTCGGCTTCATCGAGCCGAACTTCTTACTGAGTCTCAATCATTTAAACCTTCACAATTGCGATCGATATGGCGCGACAAACAAGCAAAAAAACTGGCTCGCGAAAGCAAAAAAGGAATGTACCTAATGGAGTGGGTTACATTCAGTCCACCTTTAATAACACCATTGTCACGATTACCGATCCCAGCGGAGAAGTAATTTCTTGGGCAACCAGTGGCTCTAGTGGCTTTAAAGGGGCCAAAAAAGGAACTCCCTTTGCCGCTCAAACCGCAGCAGAGAATGCAGCACGCCGTGCAGTTGAGCAGGGAATGCGTCAAATTGAGGTCATGGTCAGTGGTCCCGGTTCAGGCCGAGAGACCGCCATTCGTGCCCTCCAGGGTGCGGGCCTAGAAATCACCTTGATTCGGGACGTCACCCCAATTCCGCACAATGGCTGCCGTCCACCCAAGCGACGTAGAGTTTAAACATTTGCCTATAGCAGCCTTGAAAAAAAACGAAGTCAGACAACAAAGATTCGGACATCAGGATTAAGTGGAGATGAAGGATTTCAACCTAAAAAATCCTGACTCATCACTCCGAGCGATGGTCAAATCCTCAGTCAATGAGGAGCGAGTCAGCATTAAACGAGGGAGGCTAAACTGGCCTTCGATGGATCGAGGAGAAGGGAGGTCACTCCGTGGCGCAGTTTCAGATTGAGTGTGTAGAGTCAAACACTGAAAGAGACCAGTCCCAGTATGGAAAATTCTTACTGGAACCGTTAGAACGGGGTCAAGGCACGACGGTGGGTAATGCCCTCCGCAGAGTGCTACTTTCTAACTTGGAAGGGACAGCCGTAAGCGCAGTCCGAATTGCCGGTGTCAATCACGAGTTTGCCACAATTGAGGGCGTTCGAGAAGATGTTCTGGAAATTTTACTGAACATGAAGGAAGTCGTCCTCAAAAGCTACTCACCCCAACCGCAAATCGGACGCTTACTGGTTCAAGGTCCCGCAACGGTAACGGCAGGTCGGTTTGATTTACCCTCAGAGGTCGAGTCGATCGATCCCAACCAGTATATAGCCACCGTTGCCGAGGGTTCCACCTTAGAAATGGAATTTCGGGTGGAAAAGGGCAAAGGATATCGAGCAGTGGACCGGAGTCGAGATGAAAACGCGGCTTTAGACTTTCTCTTGATAGACGCTGTATTCATGCCCGTTCGCAAGGTCAACTACACCGTTGAAGATGCACGGGTGGGCGGCTCTTTGGAGAAAGACCGATTGATTATGGAAATCTGGACGAATGGCTCGATTTCGCCCCAAGAGGCACTCAGCCAATCCGCCAGCATCCTAGTGGATCTGTTTTCTCCACTCAAAGATATCACGATCGAGTCAATGCTCGAAGAATCGCCGACCGAAGCCGACCCGACCAGTCAAATTCCGATTGAAGAATTGCAACTTTCCGTGCGAGCTTATAACTGTCTCAAACGGGCGCAAATTAACTCAGTCGCAGATCTCCTAGACTACAGTCAAGAAGATCTCTTAGAAATCAAAAACTTTGGTCAAAAGTCGGCAGAAGAAGTCATCGAAGCCTTGCAAAAGCGCTTAGGGATTACCTTGCCCCAAGAAAAGTCAGCTAAAACCAGCACTTAAGCGGCAAAGTGTCAAGTGTTAAGTGTAAAGTCTGAAACCCTCTGACTTCATCCTTTACACTTCACACTTTTGACTTCCCTAAAGTCAGTCAAGCGCTTATAATTTATAGTTCATCCTTTATCGTTCAACCTACATCGTTGATACTTCATTATGCGCCACCGTTGTCGCGTTCCACAATTAGGTAAGCCAGCAGATCAGCGTAAAGCTTTGCTTAGAGCGCTGACTACCGAGCTACTTCGTCATGGTCGCATCACGACCACTAAAATTCGAGCTAAAGCCGTTCGCTCCGAAGCTGAACGGATGATCACCCTAGCCAAAGATGGGTCCTTACCCGCTCGTCGTCAAGCGATGGGTTATGTGTATGATAAACAGCTCGTTCATGCCCTCTTTGAAAAAGCTCAAGAGAGATATGGAAATCGCCAAGGCGGTTACACTCGAATCATGAGAACCGTTTCCCGCCGGGGAGATAATGCCGACATGGCAATTATCGAGCTCGTCTAAGCGAATCTCAGGATTTTTAGACGCCCAGATTTTAGTCTTTATTAACTCTAAAATCTTCGCGCTAAACCCTCATGTTTCCCATCCATCCTCCAATCCTACGATGCTGACCCAAAGAATTGCCCTGGTCATTCAATACCTGGGCACTCATTTTCATGGGTGGCAACGGCAACCAAACCAAAGGACGGTACAGGAGGAAATCGAAACCGTACTGGCCGGGGTCCTCAACCAACCCACTCGCGTAATTGCTGCCGGAAGAACGGATACAGGGGTTCATGCCGCCGCTCAAATGGCTCATTTTGAAGCCAGTAGTCCGATTCCACCGGAAAGATGGGCGGGGGTCCTCAATAGCCGTCTCCCCAACGATATTTTGATCCGGGCATCGGCGGCGGTAGACTCCCAGTGGCACGCTCGATTTTCGGCGGTTTCCCGTCGCTATCGATACATCCTCTATACCGACAAGCAACCTAACTTGTTCGTGCGCCCGTTTTCTTGGCATTATTATTATGCACCCCTGGATGAATCCTTGATTCAAGAAGCTCTGAACCCTTTGGTGGGTCATCATCATTTGGCAGCCTTTCACCGGGCTGGGTCGCAGCGCCAGCATTCCTGGGTAGAGGTACAGGAAGCCAAATGCGATCGCCAGGGTCCATTCGTTCAGATCGAAGTGCAAGCCAATGGGTTCCTCTATGGGATGATGCGGCTACTGGTTGGCTTGCTGGTTGAAGTCGGGACATCGGAGCGAGACCCTTCATCCTTTAAAGACCTATGGGTGAATGAGCGTCGCTCCGAAGTTAAATATGCAGCACCCGCCCAGGGTCTATGCTTATTGCGAGTGGCCTACCCTGAGTCTCCCTTTCCCCCTGAAGTTTGGTGGGATACGATGCCAGAGTTTGTCCTGAGTCCCTCCGTTATGAAGCTGCCATAGAGCTTTCATTCAATATTCAGTCCAAGGTCCGGCGAAGCAAGGGGCATCATTAGAGGCCACCGCCTCCATTGCACCCCATTAGCCCAGCTCATTGACAACTGATACCTACAAACTAACCATGAACAAAACCTACGTTCCACCACAAGGCTCCATCGAGCAAAAGTGGTATGTCATCGATGCCGCCAACCAGCGTCTGGGCCGGTTGGCTGTGGAAATTGCTCGCATCCTGCGCGGTAAAAATAAACCCACCTATACCCCTCACATGGATACAGGTGATTTCGTGATTGTGGTCAACGCTGAAAAAATTGAAGTCACTGGCAAAAAACGCACCCAAAAACTCTACCGGCGTCATTCCGGTAGACCGGGCGGTATGAAAACCGAAACCTTTGCCAAACTCCAAAATCGCTTGCCCGAGAGAATCATCGAGCAAGCGGTGAAGGGAATGTTGCCTAAAAATAGCTTAGGGCGACAGTTGTTCACCAAGTTGAATGTCTATGCCGGGAGCGAGCATCCTCACGCCGCTCAAAAACCTGAAACTTTGACCATCAACACTATTCCAGGAGGTAATTCTTAATGCAAGGAATGCAACAAAGTGGCCGCGTTATGTATTGGGGAACGGGCCGTCGGAAATCTTCCGTCGCCCGGGTGCGCCTGGTTCCGGGTAACGGCACTGTAACCATCAATGGCAAAACAGCAGAAATCTATCTTCAGTACAACGCTGGGTATCTGGGTGCAACCAAAGCCCCCCTGGAAACCCTCGGACTGGAAAATGAATATGACGTGCTAGTGAATGTCCGAGGCGGTGGGTTAACCGGACAATCGGAATCAATTCGTTTAGGCGTCGCTCGTGCGCTGTGCGAACTCGATCCTGAAAATCGCCATCCCCTCAAAGTGGAAGGCTATCTAACCCGGGACCCTCGTGCCAAAGAACGGAAAAAGTACGGTCTCCGCAAAGCTCGGAAGGCCCCTCAATACTCCAAACGGTAAGGTCATTGGTCATTGGTCATTGGTCATTGGTCATTGGTCATTGGTCATTGGTCATTAGTCATTGGTCATTGGTCATTGGTCATTAGTCAACGGTCATTAGTCAACGGTCATTGGGTGTGGGTCTTTCCCAAAGGACAAATGACAAAGGACAAATGACAAATGACAAATGACACAGAAAGCTAAAATAAAACAGAACAAGCGACGGGTTCAAGGAGAACAAAACCATGCCAAAACAAGGAATTCATCCCGAATGGTATCCAGAGGCTAAAGTCATTTGCAACGGTGAAGTTGTGATGACCGTGGGTTCGACAAAGCCGGAAATTCATGTAGATGTCTGGTCCGGAAATCATCCTTACTATACCGGCACCCAAAAGGTGATTGATACTGAAGGACGGATTGAACGCTTCCGTCGGAAGTACGGGATGACCTCGACCAGTGGAGACGGCGGTCAAAATACTAAGAAGTAGCCCGGGTATTTTAGCTGTTAGCTGTGAGGAGTAGCAAATTGATGTTTTGCTGATTTGCTATGGTTTAACCAGCTAACCGCTAGAGATCCACCCATCCCCTACTCTCTAGACTGAGGACTGCTCTATGGCCGAAACTTATCTACTCGATAAATTAAAATCTGTTGAACAAACTTTTCACGAATTGACTCGACGGATGGCGGACCCCGATATCGCCAGAGACCCGAACGAGTTTCAAAAAGTGGCGAGAGCCCGTTCCTCGTTGGAGGAAGTGGTGAATACTTATGAAAATTGGAAAAATACCGAAGCTGAGTTAATCGGCGCAAGGCAGGTCCTCAAGGAAGCGAGTAGCGACCCTGAATTGCAACAGATGGCAGCCTTGGAAGTAGCGGAACTGGATGAGCAATTAACCCAGCTTGAAAGCCGGCTGAAGATTTTGCTGCTGCCTCGGGACCCGAATGATGATAAAAATATCATGCTAGAAATTCGGGCTGGAACTGGGGGAGATGAAGCCAGTATTTGGGCGGGGGATTTGGTGCGGATGTACTCGCGCTATGCTGAAACTCAAGGCTGGCGCGTGAAGATGTTGAGCGAGTCCACGGCGGATATGGGTGGATTTAAAGAGGCTATCCTGGAAATTCAGGGAGAGCAAGTTTATAGCAAGCTCAAGTTTGAAGCGGGAGTGCATCGGGTCCAGCGGGTGCCGGTTACTGAAGGTGGGGGTCGAGTCCATACCTCTACGGCGACGGTGGCGATAATGCCCGAGGTGGATGAGGTTGAGGTCCAGATTGACGCGAAGGATATTGAATTGACGACGGCGCGATCGGGTGGCGCTGGGGGTCAAAACGTTAACAAGGTGGAGACTGCGGTGGATTTGTTCCACAAGCCGACGGGGATCCGGATTTTCTGTACGGAGGAGCGATCGCAGCTTCAAAACCGGGAACGCGCGATGCAGATTCTGCGGGCGAAGTTGTACGATTTGAAGTTGGCTGAACAACAGGAAGCGGTGACTTCGATGCGCCGATCGCAGGTGGGAACTGGTGCGCGATCGGAAAAGATTCGCACTTACAATTACAAGGATAACCGGGTTACGGATCACCGCCTGGGTCAGAATTTTACCTTGATGAGTACCCTGGAAGGGGATATCGAGGAAGTGATTCAATCTTGCATCAGTCAGGATCAGCAGGAACGGTTAGAGGAATTGGCGGCTTCGACGACGATGCCAGTGTAGTTGACAAATTAACCGTTTTGTGATATAGAAGCCAATTATTGGCTATGTCTGAAGCAAAAAGCGAGAACTGGGTTCTCGCTTTTTTGTGTTTGTTGGGGGCGATCGCATCAGAAAACCCGCAGGCTAAAGCCTGGGGCTATACGGACGAAGCCCGCCTGCGCGGGCTAATTCAGAAGGCTGACCCACTGGATTTGGAGAGCGCCCCAATGGTTTTAGGGTCGGGAAAGCAGGGGTCGCCACTGTTGGGGAAAGGGGTGACGGATAAAGACTTTAGCAGCCTGTTGATAATGAGAGAAGGACCGGGCGAGATTATCGATGCGATCGCCCTGTAAGCGCTCACTATAGGCCAAAGCGAGATTATCATGGGTGGCTCCCCATCGTTGGGATTGGAGGCGATCGCAGGGAAATAGGGGGAGGGCCGTTTCACCACAGGCGATCGTAATTTCGATAAAGTCGGCTTTTTTCCCTTCGGAATAGTTCCAAATCTGGCCGCCTAGATTAACCAGGACTGTGGCTAACTCAAGGGTTCGTTTTTGGCTGAGGGTCGGCAAAATGCCAATGACAACCCGAGAGAGACGTTCAGCAAAGCGATCGCTGAGGAGTTCGTCATGCCTTGCCAAGGTGGGGTAGAGGGCGGTAGGGTTGCCCTGGACCTGCTCCATTTCCTGTAAAACGGTGGTTAAAAAGCGAGTGGTTTGGCGATCGGTGGAGTGATACAGGGCGATCGCCTCTTTGAGTGTACGCTGGCGATCGGTGGATTCCTGTCCATCCCTAGGTATCCATCCTGGACTGTGGCGCTCTAGGGCCGCTTTGAAGCCAGGAGAGGTCTGTCTTCGTCTACTGGAAAAGTTGGCAAGGGTTCGCTCGTACATGATTCGGTTCCTCCGCTAATTTCTTAGGTCATTTTCTGCCGATCTCGCTTTTTGATACCGGGTTAAACAGGGGGTGGCGCGGATCGATGATCCGTGGGGATTAAAGGCGATCGTAGCCAGTCCCCTTTTCAATTCTTAATCTCTTTTGGTCTGGATGAAATCCTCCAAATGGCAGACTTGCTACAATTTGGGCTGAATGTAAGTGTGGAATTTCCTACTTATATTTGCCGAGATTTCCATCCCTGTCCGTATATTTTTTTACTAAAAAATAGCAATTTTTTTTATTTGGGTTATCTAATTTATTTTCAACAATTTTTAGAAACCTTTGAGGTTTAACGGTAAAAATAGATACCAAACGGGATAAAAATTAGGCTTATTCTGATTGGGATAGGCTGATGAATTGCAGAAATTTTTGGAAAACTTAATAGGGTAATGGATGTTACAGAAACTCAGTTTTTAGCCCGCAGATTTTGAAAATTCGTTCCCAATGTAGAGGCGATTCGCGAATCGCCTCTACATTGGGCTTCTAACTTTAAAGATTGCAAATGTTTGAGGCTTTCCGAACAGATTCTAAATTAGATGCCTCTATCGAATACAACCTAATAGGGAAGGCTAGTTTCTAAATCATGAATTGACTGAGGAACCACAATTAAGCCATTATTGGCAAGGATTGACTCCACTGTCTTTGGACTGACATTGAAATAGACAGCAGCATCCTCTATAGCCGACTCGGAATAGTCATTATCTAAGTAAGATTGCAAGCTCATGAGAGGACAAAGAAATTCTGCAGCAAAAGCCCGTTGATACTTTTGTCTTGTGGTTCTAAGGTCTGTGCTTGCCAGCCATGAGTTCCCGTGATTGCTGTAGAGTAAGTAATCACCGACAAACCTCGCCAACTCAAATCGTTTGGCGATCGGGTGTTTTTTTCTCGGATAAAACTTAAATCGCTCTGTCTCTAATGGAACAGCAATTGAAACAGGCTGCCGATTTGCAGGAGTCCATGCTTCATATTCAGATTTCTGCAAACCCAGCAAATCATACAGTATTGCGTCATTAACTGGATTTTCTCCAATATTTATCTGTTTCCGTAAATAGGATCCAACTTCTTTTGCTTTTTGCCAAGGCGCTTTTGAGGGTGAACTAGAAAAATCATAACCCGCAACTTCGGGTTTTCCATCTAATCCTGGTTCTTCCATGATATCCGCAATTTTGGCGCTTAGGGGTTTCGCTTCAGAGAGCTCTTGACTGTAGGCAGGAGCAACTTCAGAAAATGTAGAGTCTCCCATTTGCCGGTTGAGATGCAACGCATCATTGATAACACTTTCCGGACACTCGTCCGGATCAAACCCGAGTTCAGCTTCACAACGACGATATCGAGTTGATTCTGGATCAGAAAATTCTTCCTGAACTTCTCGCCAAAGACCACTTAGGGGATTCCAACAAATAAATCATCCTTGCTTTGATGCGATCGCACCTAACAAGGCTCTTTTAGCCCGCGCAGGCACCGCTTTGTCCGTGTAGCCCCAGGCTTGAGCCTGCGGGTTTTTTGAAGGTTTTATTTTTT
>NZ_JAMXOT010000192.1 GCF_024220515.1 Oscillatoria sp. HE19RPO | reverse complement strand
CTTTCAACTGAAAGGAAGCTATGTGTCGGAGTAAATGCTTGCGCCCTCCGGAGGGCGCAAGCATTTACTCCGACATTGACGGGGCTACTTTGTTGATCTACGAACGAACGTTTTGGAGATTTTATTTTTTGGAGTTCCCTAGCCTGCGTAGGCAGGCTTTGTCCGTATAGCCCCACCCTTTAGGGTGCGGGGTTTGACCAAAAAAAGGGATGAACCCTCTATCGTTACCGACTGCTCACCCCCATGAAACCATCTCGGAGACTGCACTAGAGGTCACTAATCAACCCCTATGCAGTCTCCGGTTGAATGCATTAATTGAGATAATCCTGAATTGCCTTGACCCCCAGGGGTTCACCTTTGAGAGCGCGAATTGCTGCTACCGTTGCCTTGGCACCGGCGATCGTGGTAATAATCGGGAGTTGATAGTCCAAAGCCATGCGGCGAATCATCCGGGCATCAGTTTGGGACTCTTCCCCAGTCGGAGTATTGATAATAAACTGGATTTGCTCATTTTTAATCCAGTCAATCACATGGGGACGACCTTCATGGACCTTGTAGACCAGTTCTACATTCTCCAGACCCTGTTCTTGGAGGACCTTGCGGGTGCCATCGGTGGCAATCACCTTAAAGCCCAAATCCATGAACTCCTGAATCACCGGCACCACCAGAGGTTTATCGCGATCGTTCATCGAGACAAACACCGTTCCCTGAAGGGCCAAGCGGACGCCAGCGCCCAATTCAGCCTTGGCAAACGCCTTCCCAAAATCGGTGTCAATCCCCATGACTTCCCCAGTCGATCGCATTTCTGGACCTAACAGGGTATCGCTACCGGGGAACTTGTTGAACGGCAACACCACCTCTTTCACCGCAATATGTTCGGGAATCTTCTCTTCGGTATAGTTGAGCGATTTTAAGGTTTTGCCGGACATAATCAAGGAAGCCATCTTCGCCAACGGAATCCCGATCGCCTTGGAGACAAAGGGAACCGTCCGGGAGGCGCGGGGATTGGCTTCTAAGATATAAACCTGTTCCCCTTGCACCGCATACTGAATATTCATCAACCCAATCACCTTGAGTTTTTGGGCCAATTTAACGGTCCATTCCCGAATCGTAGCTAAAGCTGCCGGTTTCAAGGAGATAGAAGGAATCGAACAGGCGGAGTCACCGGAGTGAATCCCGGCTTGTTCGATATGTTCCATGATGCCGCCAATCACCACTTGTCCCGTGGCATCGGCAAGCGCATCTACGTCCACCTCGACTGCATTCTCTAGGAATTTATCAATCAAAATCGGGCGATCGGGTTCAACTTCCACGGCAAACTTCATATACCGTTCCAAGTCGGCATCGGAATAGACGATTTCCATCGCCCGTCCCCCGAGGACGTAGGAAGGACGCACCACCACGGGATACCCCACTTTTTGGGCGATCGCCAAGGCATCTTCATAGCTGCGCGCAATCCCATTCGCCGGTTGTTTAATGTCCAATTCCCAGAGAATCTTCTCAAAGCGTTCGCGATCTTCAGCAATGTCAATGGAGTCCGGGGAGGTTCCCCAAATTTTGGTGGTGACTTCTGAGGAGATGATGCGATCGGACCCTTGCGCCATGAGTGCTTCATACAAGGGAACCGCTAATTTCAGGGGGGTTTGTCCCCCAAACTGAATGATCACCCCTTCTGGATTTTCCGCCTCGATGATATTGAGGACATCTTCCTTGGTGAGGGGTTCAAAATAGAGGCGATCGCTGGTGTCGTAATCGGTGGAAACGGTTTCTGGATTGGAGTTGACCATAATGGTCTCGCATCCGTCCGCCCGCAATGCATAAGAGGCATGACAGCAGCAATAGTCAAATTCAATCCCCTGTCCAATCCGGTTGGGGCCACCGCCTAAAATCATCACTTTGCGTTTATTGGAAACGGTCTGTTCTGATTCTTCTTCGTAGGTGGAATAGTAATAAGGGGTTAGCGCTTCAAATTCTGCGGCACAGGTATCCACCAATTTGTACACCGGCTTCACCCCTAAGCCGACGCGGTAGGACCGTACTTGGTCCTCGTCGGTTTTGGTGGCAAAGGCAATTTGCCGATCGCTGAATCCTTGACGCTTGACTGCATAGAGTTGCTCTTTTGTCAAGTCTTGAAGCTGCGATCGCTTGAGGAATTTTTCCGTTTCCAGGAGTTCTTGGAATTTATCCAGGAACCAGGGGTCGATGGCGGTGAGTTCGTAGATTTCCTCCACCGTCATCCCCATGAGCATGGCATGACGAACGGTAAAAATGCGATCGGGATTGGGGGTGCGTAATCCGGCGCGAATTTGTTCTAAACTCGGGAGCATTTCTGGGCGATCGCATCCCCAACCGGAACGCCCGGTTTCCATTGAGCGCATTGCTTTTTGGAACGATTCATTAAAAGTCCGCCCGATGGCCATTGCTTCACCCACGGACTTCATCTGAGTCGTCAGAGTCGGTTCCGAACCCGAGAATTTCTCAAAGGCAAAGCGCGGAATCTTCGTCACCACATAGTCAATGGTGGGTTCAAAACTCGCTGGAGTCTTGCGGGTAATGTCGTTGGGAATTTCATCCAGGGTATAACCCACGGCCAATTTAGCCGCAAACTTGGCGATCGCAAATCCGGTGGCTTTGGAGGCTAAGGCAGAGGACCGAGAGACCCGAGGGTTCATCTCAATCACAATCAAATCCCCATTCACCGGATTGATGGCAAACTGAATATTCGAGCCGCCGGTTTCGACCCCAATCTCGCGGATGATGGCGATCGAGGCATCCCGCAGGCGTTGATATTCTTTATCTGTCAGGGTTTGTGCCGGTGCGACGGTAATCGAGTCTCCGGTGTGAATCCCCATCGGGTCGATATTTTCAATTGAGCAGATAATCACCACGTTATCTGCTAAATCTCGCATGACTTCTAGTTCATACTCTTTCCAACCGAGCAGAGACTGCTCAATCAGAATCTGAGAGACGGGGGAGGCATCAATCCCGCCTGCCGCCATCGTTTCAAATTCTTTTTGGTTGTAGGCGATGCCACCGCCGGTTCCCCCGAGGGTATAGGCGGGTCGAATAATTAAGGGATAGCTGCCAATTTGCTGTCCCACAGCTCTGGCTTCATCCAGAGTTGTAGCAATTCCCGAGGGACAGGTGGCGACCCCAATGCGCGCCATTGCTTCTTTAAACAGTAAGCGGTCTTCGGCTTTTTCGATCGCCTCTAGTTTTGCACCGATTAACTCGACGCCATACTTGTCTAAAACACCATTTTTCGCTAAGGTAACGGCCAAGTTCAGAGCGGTTTGGCCGCCCATTGTGGGTAACAGTGCATCGGGTCGCTCTTTCGCGATCACCTTTTCGAGCACTTCCGGAATCAGTGGCTCGATATAAGTGCGATCGGCGGTTTCGGGGTCCGTCATGATTGTGGCGGGGTTCGAGTTCACCAGCACCACTTCATATCCTTCTTCTCGGAGCGCTTTACAAGCTTGCGTCCCTGAATAGTCAAATTCGCAAGCTTGCCCGATCACAATAGGACCAGAGCCGATGATCAGGATTTTCTGGATGTCGTTGCGACGGGGCATAGGCTTAAACTTTCGACTTGTGGGTTGAGGTGTTTTCATTGTCAAGGGTCTGTTGTCAATTGCCAGCTTTCAGTTACAACTGACCACTGACCTTTGACTACTGACCCCAGATCGCATTTTTGCTAAATCCAGTTTATTTTACGAGGTTTCACTCAATCCGTATCATTTGGTTTTGCTAATAACAAGATTTGATGACTTGCTCTACGGATCCTCGCCTGTGATCACCCCCGCTTGAATCGAGGAACTCCCCGGGTCATTTTTGCCGGGAACGTGGATACAGTAACGGTTAGAAACCGGGTTTCTTGTCCTATTCATCTAAATCCTGTGCCGAGTCCATACCGCTATCCTGGATCGATTCTGATGAATTAACAGCCATCCCAGATTTCGGACAAATCCAATCGTCCGGGAGTAAATAGGGCCATCCCTGGTCAAATGCTTCTAGGCAAACTGCATGAAGGGTCAGTTGCGCGTCTAACATCTGAAATTGAGCCGCATCGGCTTGCTTGCTACAAATTTTAGCAATTGAATCACTGGTAAATTCAATCGTCTGATGGCACTGAACGCAAACGAGATGATGGTGGGGTTGTGAGGGTTTGTTCAGTTCGTAGTGTTTATGCCCTTCGGCTAACTCTAGTTCCCGCAAAATTCCAATCCGCGCCATCAAATTGAGGGTTCGATACACTGTGGATAGGCTAATTTTCTCCCCCTGCCGTTGCAACAAACTGTAGAGTTCTTCGGCACTTAAATGGTTGCCTTGGGGGATGGTTTGAAATACGCCGAGGATGGCTTCCCGTTGGGGAGTCAGGCGACAACCCAATTGTCGCAGTTCGCTTTTGAGTTGAGCCTGGGTATAAAATGGCATGACGACTTACCCACATTTATGGTCAATGGTTGGTCAAAATTTGGCCCTTTGTCTGGTAGGGTCCCTAGGGTGGGCGCGATCGCTTTGTTAGCTGGAATACACGAGGCATCCGGCATCCAACATCAAAGCGCAAGATTCCCTAACTCATCGAACATGAGCGGTAAATCCTGTCACTGTTTCTCCCTAGCTACAACTCCCCTCCATAACTTGACCGCCAACGGTCTTGACAAAATTATAATTATCCGGTATTTTACCCCTCTTATTGAAAGTAATCCTCAATAAGAGAATAAATCTAGTAAGACAGAATTTGGACTTTATTGCAAGTTTTTTCAAATAAAATTTAATCTACCCCATCCTGGTGAACTGCACCTCCGGTCCCTTCCCTAACCCTAGGGCTGTTTCATTCTCCCGGCAAAATTGATTTTTGTGTTGTTGCTAACCTTTGTCTGGCGGGGGATACAGACTGTTTTTCCTACTTGAGAGCCATCAAGTAGGAAATCAGGTCGAAAACCCTTGGGCTGTAACGCTTACGGGGTCAGAAAAATTTGACAATAAAACAGCCCGACCCTTCAAGAGAGGAATTTGTCGGCTGATTCCCCTCCCTTGGAGGGGTGTCCCGAAGGGACGGGGTGGTTTCTTTTCCTTAGTTTCACCTTAGGAAATCAGGTCGAAAACCCTTGGGCTGTAACGCTTACGGTGTCTGGAAAATTTGACAATAAAACAGCCCGACCCTTCAAGAGAGGAATTTGTCGGCTGATTCCCCTCCCTTGGAGGGGTGTCCCGAAGGGACGGGGTGGTTTCTTGATTTGAAACAGACAGATACTTTTGAGTAAAGAAGCATAGATAAATACCTCGTCATTAGCTAGAATTTACCACCCCGCCCCTGCGGGGCACCCCTCCAAGGGAGGGGAATTTTGGGGCTGATTCCCCTCCCTTGGAAATGAAACAGCCCTACTTGCCAAGGGGAGGGGACCGGAGGTGTACTTAAATGACAAATGACAAATGACCCATCTCCCCAAAAAAGATGCAGAGAGGGAAAATCCCCTCTCTGCCTTAAGCGTTCTCTTCTGTTTAGAATCGATAGGTCGAGTCGGTCAGCTTTTAAAGCTGAACTTCCTTCTACCGTAGCGCAGTTTTGAGAAACTCTCTGTGTTATTTAGCCGGAAACCACTAAACTATCGTGGGCTAGGAAATGCGCCAGATGATAAGCGCGTTCTTCTGTCGCCAGCAGGATTTTCTCGTACAGATATCGGGTGGCGCGATCGCCTAAACTCTCCGCCTGAGCCGCCTGCCGTCGCAACAATTGAATCATCCCTTGTTCCCCAACCAAGTCATGCTCCACCATCTGACGGCAGCTATAGACCCCATCCGGTTCAGGGGTCCAGCAGCACAACTCCGCTAATTTACTGAAACTCGCAGCAGGAATTCCCCCCAACCCATTCAATCGTTCCCCTAAATCGTGAACGTGCTCTTCTACCGCTTCGTAACTTTCTTGAAAAAACTCATGCAGGGCGTAAAATTCAGCACCCTCTACCACAAAATGATGTTTTTGATATTGCAAATAAAGCGCTTGAAAGCTTGCTAGTGCTACATTCAAGCCCTCGCAAACCGGGGCAGTCACTGAGGTTTCTAATCCAATCGGATTGTCCGCAATCTGCCCAAAGGATCGGACCGCATTCTGCATTTCAGCCATAATTAGTGTTCTCCTTTTGTATTGGCAACTTTTGTTGCTCAACAGAGGGATTTTAACATAGGCAAATCGATAGGTAGAGTACATGGAATACACTCTAAATATTTTTAAACCGCTATAAATTATCAATTAGCTCTATTTTTAAACTATTGCAGATTACCAATTTCCATCAGGGGTCTTACGGATTCTTTTGAACCCAACCCCAGGACCCTCAATCAATCAGATGCAGTTGAAGGTCTATCCCAATACTCTAGCCGATTACTGCTAGGGGTAGTGTGATGCCTTGAATGAACACTAGATATAGAGTTAAATGCCGCTGAATTGAGAAATCCTCTCATTTTCAAGGGGAAATTTTTGAGGAATTGTAAAGTTTTGTTAAAGTCTGCCCTCAAGTAGATGAGAATATTTGTCAGTTGCAGTAATGTAAAGAAAGAGAAAGGCGATCGCCGGGTTCAAAACCCGATCGCGCTTGCTCAGAGGGAGGGAAAGAATCAAGGGGTCCCTCTACCCCGCTTACTGACAATATTTAGCAAGTATTAGGACGCTCGCATGGAATCATCGGAGTATAAGACCGATCTAGCCCGGTTAGTGGAAGTGAATGGAACTGAACGCTGGTCTGTCTTTCATCGGTTGCGCGAACTAGAAATTCCCTGTTGGTGTGAACCCAATCAGCCCTTGCGGGTGTATCTGAGCCAGACCATAGCTACTGTGCAGTTTTGGAGTGTATCCAGACAAATGAATGCCTCTCGTCAGGAATTAGTGCGGTGGTTAGAACAATGCTGGCAGATGAATTAAGTTAAGGCGATCGCCGCTGAGAGAAGTCCCGGATCTGGGTTCTCACCAGAGGGATTGAACAGTGCGATCGCCAGAGTTTAAGCAAACTTTTGTACAAAAAACAACCACCAAAAACAAGACAATGGGTAAATCATATAAACAAACCTCAGAACTCAATCTCGAAGGTCGTTTCTTAGGGTTTGGCATCCCAGGGGGAAAAAATCTCAAATACTTTCGATTGGCGACTGGGGAAGGCGAACGGTTCATTAAGCTCGATATGCCGAAAAAGCAGCGTGCTATTTTAGAAACTCAGTTGACACCGGGAGACTGGGTGAGGGCGATCGGGGAGAAACAACTGAACCTCAAAACCGGATTATCCAAGCTCAAAGCCTATCATATTCTCCCGGCGCTCCGCCCCGTCTCTACCGAACCCGAGGCGATCGAGAGTTCTGTCTCCGGTTGTGATCATTTTCGAGACTGTGCGATCGCTGAAACTTGCGCGAGTTCTCCACCCCCCATTGCCACCCTCGAACCCATCACACCGGAAAAAAAGAAAGCCACCATTCTGATTTGTCAAAAGTCAGACTGCCGCAAGAAAGGGGGCGCAGCCGTCTGTAAAGCATTAGAAGAACAGTTGCGTCAAAAAGGCTTAGAAGATAATGTCACCATCAAGGGAACCGGCTGCATGAGTCGCTGCAAAGCTGGTCCTAATGTAGTCGTCATGCCAGATAAAGCGCGTTATACCAAGATTCAACCCGAAGAAATTCCCGAATTGATTGCTAATCATTTTTAGAGCAATCCAAAGATTAAAAACTTCCTATAAAAAGAAAGAATCGGTAAATTTTGAAATTTACCGATTCTTTAGATATTTAGGGGGACCAATACCGTGAATTTAGAAACTAAACTGAGTTCGCATGGTCCCAACCCAGATGGTATTATTGTCCGAATTATGATCGGGATTGGTAATCACGAAAAATCCGGGAGTAATGCTGATTCTGCGAGTGATCGGATACTTGAATAACGCCTCAAAATGCAAGGAAGTATCCAGGTCTTCCCGTCCTGAGACGTCATTACTGATGACTTTCGGCGGTTGCCCGACAATAAAACCAAGTAGGCTTCCTTCTTTGACTAAATCAGGAACCCCAACATTCAGCGCCCAGTTAAATAAGGTGGCACTGTCACCGCTGCTGACATCTCCATCACTGACTTCCGCTTCCGCTAAGGACCAACCGGCCCAACCGGAAACAGTGACTGGCTCGAATCCGAAGCTGGCTTGTACCCCCACGTTATTGGAAGTGG
This sequence comes from Oscillatoria sp. HE19RPO, assembly GCF_024220515.1. Classification (GTDB taxonomy): domain Bacteria; phylum Cyanobacteriota; class Cyanobacteriia; order Cyanobacteriales; family Laspinemataceae; genus Laspinema. Next base: position 15,947 of record NZ_JAMXOT010000192.1, on the reverse strand, counting down.
TGGCAACATCATTGGTAAAAGGTCGCCTTGCAAAGCCAGAACCCGTACTCCCGGAAACGTTGACCTCACCCCCTGGAAAATAGGAATTAGAGTAAGCCAAGCTAACCTCTAAATTTTCAATAGGAGTGGCGGTGAGCTGGGCAGTTGCGCTATAGGTGCCATCAAATAACCCATTTTTGGAAGTTGGGGTACTGGCATTTCCCGCCAGGTATGCGCCATAAAGTCTAAACAAATCGCCAAATTTGTATTCAACGCCTACACCGGCACCATTGGGTTGGCGATAAATAGCCGGGTTGCGACGACCAAATCGGGAAAGAGCACCGCTACCACTACTTTCAAACAGGGGATTGGTGACGGGCATAATGTGATTATGAGAGACCCCAGTTGCTGCGAGCCATACTCTCATGTTATCGGTGACGGGAAACCGATACTCTAGGCGTTCCAGGATGACCTCGTTATCGCTTTCTCCGTCGAATCCCAACCGAGACATGACAGTGCCCGTGGTGTTATCTAAACGTGCCACGTTTACGGCTTGCAGTCGGGTGCGGAGGCGATCGCGCCCCGTCAAGCTACTGTCAAGGACGAGACGCACCCGATACCCGAAGGAGAGTTCGGTGTCTTCTCCACCCGCGATCTCCTCTGAGCGATCGCCAAAGGCATCAATAGGAGCCATCAGGACCTCACCGCTCAATTTGGTGGTGGGGGAGAACTGATTCGCTTCTAATTCTGCGGTGCGAACTTCTAAGGCATCCACTCGACCCCGCAACGTAGCGAGTTCTGCGGCAAATTCTTCTTGTAATCGGCGAATCGAGTTGAGTTCGTCTGGCGATAAGGCATTGAACCCTTCGATGCGCTGTTGAATTTGAATCAAACAGGCGTTTAAGCTGGCGGCAAATTCGTAGCGCGTCATGGCGCGGTTACCGCGATAGGTACCGTCGCCATAGCCGAGGAGACATTGATGGCGCTCCGCGAGGGCGCTGACTGCCTGGAATGCCCAGTCTGTGGGGCTAACATCGGTCAGTTCCCGGACCGAGTTGACCTGTTCCAAGGGACCGGGTTCTAGGTCCGCCTGGGAGTAGAGATTGATTTGTTCCAGAATATCCAGGGTTTCTGGAGTTGCTGCCTCTTCAGCGATCGCCGCCACCTCCGGTACAGGATCCGTTTGGTCCGTGGCCAGGGGAGGCATTGCCGCGATCCCCATAGGAATCAATGCCTCGATCGCCAAAATAGCTGGCGATGCCAGCATGACCTTCATCCAATTGTGACGCATTCCCTTCTTTCCGTTTTTCTCACACCTAAAAAGCACTTCTCCAGCGTTTTTAATGCCAACTGTCTGGAACGGAGTGTTCAACTCACCGACTTATTACTAATTTTTATTAATAAGTCCCTGAGTTTAAATCACTCCATTGCTGAAATCGGTTCTTCAGCCTGTCTCACCTGTTGACCATCACCGATGAGAGGATTAAGCCGGTTCATGACGGGGTGGTTTCCCAAAAAGCGCGGTTGTTGTCATCCTGAAGGTTTCACGATGCCAGGGGGTCTGTGATCATCCGTAACAGTCTTGACTTAAAATCGCTGAAAATGCATATCAACTTAAGAAATACTTGATTTTTCTGTCCCTGTCAAGTAAGCCCGAATACATCGAGCCAGAAAAAATATAGAGGAGTTGAAGTGGCTAAACTCCTGTTTCAGCAAGGATTGTAGAATTTTCTCCCTGCGGTTTTCTCGGATTACTGATGATGATTATTGATTTTATTGATTGGTGTGGGATGAGATCTCGCTCTCAGGAGAGGGTCCCGGGAAAAGCCGGTCTAAAGTCAATGCGATCGGCCCTGATGTTCAAAATAATGGATCCTTGGTCCGGGGTCCTGTTCCAGAATCGGTTCCGTTCCCTGGCCCCTAATATGACCCATCCCCACCATGATCCAAAACCATTTAACATTTATTTTTGTTATAAGTTCATGTACTTGTTCGAGAGTAATCCTCGATTATTATTTCAAATAAAAAGATTAAAGTCCTGTTAGAAGCATCCCCAGGCTTGATGGAAATTAGCTGTAAAACACTGATTGGAAGTATCGGCCCATACCCAACCTATCTTAATTAATTCCGAGTTATTCGCAACTAATTTAGGAGATCAACCCTGAACAGAGAACGGGTGGGAGTGAGTACCGGAACAACTGAGGGCTGGGGCCAAACCCTGATGAGTTGTAAATTTTTTTTAAGAACCTGTAACAAATTTACCGGAAAGGCCGGGATTTTTTCGCGGTTTTCTGAGCAACATCGGTCGTTAGCCCCGATTTTTCTAAATTTTGTTTGCAGTGGGTCATGATTTGAAAAGAGGGAATTGGGGTGATAACGGGGATGGTTTTTGGCTTTTAGGCAGTTTTGCTTAGGGGTGGATCCTGGAAAATCCAAAACGAGAATTTATTTCATTAAGCTTGACGGAACTCATCCAATACCGTAAATTCAGATCTTGGATTAAAAAAACAGCTCCGGCGAGATGGCATTTCCGAGCTAATTGAGACTTTTTCTTGATTGAACGGAAACAATCCTGGAGATACTTTGGGAGGTGCAAGGAGTGAAACGCAGAAAAATATTGAGTTTATTAGGGTTGGCCCTGGCAAGTGGGGGACTGGCAGTCGCCTGTTCTAACGGAACGACACCCACCGCAACCACCCAACCGGACCCGGTAGCAACAACCGCCGCTAACCCAGTAACCGCAGAAGAACTGGTTGTTTATTCCGGTCGCAACGAGAACCTAGTGGGCTCGCTGATGGAACAATTCAAGACCGAAACCGGCATTGATGTCCAAGTCCGCTACGGAGATACAGCAGAACTGGCATCCGCCATTCTCGAAGAAGGGCAAAATACACCGGCAGATGTCTTTTTTGCACAGGATGCCGGTGCACTCGGTGCGCTGCAAAAAGCCGATCGCACCGCTAAACTGCCCGACGAGATTCTCAATCAAGTTGAGCCTCGGTATCGATCGCCCGAAGGTGAGTGGGTCGGGATTACAGGGCGGGTTCGCACATTGGATTACAATACCGACCTGGTATCACCAGAGGAAGTCCCCCAATCGATCATGGAGTTGACCGATCCGAAGTGGGAAGGAAAAATTGGCTGGGCCCCGACCAATGGGTCATTCCAAGCCTTTGTCACCGCCTTGCGCGTCTCTCTTGGAGAGGAACAAACCAAACAATGGTTAGAAGGAGTGCAAGCCAACAATCCGAAAGTATATCCCAAGAATACAGCGATCGTGGAAGCCCTGTCTCGGGGTGAAATTGCCGTCGGATTCGTCAATCACTACTATTTAGAAAAATTCAAAGCGGAAAATCCAGACGCGCCAGTTGCTCACAGCTTCCCGAACGATGTGGGATCATTGGTGAATGTGGCGGGGGTGAGTATTTTGGAGAATACCGACAATCTGGCTGCATCGCAACAGTTTGTTAACTTTATGCTAAGTCCCCAAGCTCAGGAATACTTTACCCAAGAGACTTACGAGTATCCCTTGACCACAGGAGTAGTCGCGACTAAAACCCTAACACCCTTATCGGATATTAAGTATCCTGACATCGATCTGAGTAACCTTGATGATTTAGAGGGAACGCTCAAGCTACTTCAGGAAACCGGCATTTTATAGGGGTTGCCCTAAAAACTGGCAGGGAAAGTAATGGCGATCGCCCCTTGGGATGTCCTAGGGTATAGCATCAACTGTTGCAAAAACTTCCGAGCAACATTAAACGAAACATGAGGAGATGGCAAACGATGAACTATATGTCGGGAGATGTCGGGTCCATGATTAATGTGGCGGGGGTTTCTATCATGGATACAACCGACCAACAAGCAGATGCGGAAAAATTCATCGAGTATTTGCTGCAACCTGAAGCACAAGAGTATTTTGCTGAACAAACCACCGAGTATCCCTTAGTCTCTGGGGTACAACCACCGGCTAAACAAATTCCCATCTCTCAAATCAATCCGCCCAATATTGACTTGAGCAGTTTAGCCGATTTAGAGGGAACCATTTCTTTACTAGAGCAAGCGGGACTTTTATAAGAAAGTTGAGCGACTTGAGTCAAGATAGAACATAGGTCATAAGCAATCTAGGGTGCGAAAGGTGCCAAGTCAAGGATGAAATTCAAGAAACAGGGAAAGGCGATCGCGCAGATTGGCAAGCGGTTAGAGCAGTGGGTTGGGGGCTATAAATCTTCGGGACGAGGGTCTCGCCCTCCCGGGTTTTTGGTTGCCGCCGGAAGTATTACTGCCGTGGCGATCGCCCTTCCCCTCCTGTATCTCGTCATCCGGGCGGCAGGTGCGGGATTTGAGGAAGTCTGGCCCTTGCTCTCTCGTCCGCGCACCCTAGAAGTATTAGGCAGCAGTGCCGGGTTAGCCTTAGCCGTGACCCTGTTCTCTACCTTGATATCCTTACCCCTAGCCTTTTTGACCGAACGGACCCATTTGCCCGGGCGGCGGTTTTGGGCAGTCGCCACCACCCTCCCCCTAGCGGTTCCCAGCTATGTGGGTAGCTTTGCCTTAATTGCCACCTTTGGTCCGAGAGGCAGTTGGCTGCAACTGCTCCTCGAACCCTTTGGAGTGGAAGAATTGCCCTCAATCTATGGCTGGTTCGGGGCAATTCTGGCCCTAACTCTGTTTACCTATCCCTATCTGCTGATTGCCCTGCGATCGGGCTTGCAAGGCATAGATCCGGCGATCGAAGAAGCCTCCCGCACCCTGGGAAACAATGCCTGGGCTACCTTCTGGCAAGTCACCCTCCCTCAGCTACGCCCCTCCTTAGTCGCTGGGGGGTTATTAGTTGCCCTCTATTCCTTGCGCGACTTTGGGACACCCAGCTTGATGCGGTTTGACTCTTTTACTCGGGTGATTTTCATCCAATATCGGAGTAGCTTTAACCGCAACTCAGCAGCCGTGTTGTCCTTAGTCTTAGTTGCTTTGTTGTTAGTGATTCTGGCGATCGAATACCGAGTTAGAACAGGTGGAGCTTATTACAGCAGCAGTTCTGGCGGCAGTCGCACCCCCACGCGCATCGCCTTGGGTGGGTGGAAATGGCCTGCAGTCGCCTTTTGTAGCATCATCACCGCCTTGGGATTAGTCCTCCCCATCGCCGTCACCCTCTTCTGGTTATGGCGCGGACTCAATGCGGGAAAAATCCCCCCAGATGTCCTCACCACCGGCTTTAATTCCATCCTCGCCTCCGGTCTTTCGGCCATGATTGCCACCTTCTTCGCCCTTCCCGTCGCCATCCTATCCGTGCGCTTTCCGGGTCGGATCACCACCGTTATTGAGCGCTTAACTTACATTGGATTTGGCTTGCCAGGAATTGTAGTTGCCCTCTCTTTAGTCTTTATTGGTGCTAACTATGTCCCGTTTTTCTATCAAACTCTACCCATGTTAGTGTTTGCCTATTTAGTGTTATTTTTACCCCAATCGGTCGGCACCATTCGCAGTTCCCTGTTGCAAGTCAATCCCCAATTAGAAGAATCTGCGCGCATCCTGGGCCGCACCCCCTGGCAAACCCTGCGGGAAATTACCTTACCGTTAGTCACTCCGGGAGTATTGGGCGGTGCAGTCCTGGTATTTCTGACAGCAATTAAAGAACTGCCCGCCACAATGTTACTAGCACCGATTGGATTTAAAACCTTGGCCACCCAAATTTGGCAAGCCACAGAAGATGTGCAGTTTACCGATGCAGCAGCGGCTTCCCTGTCCCTGTTGTTAGTCTCGGCTGGTTCTACGTTAGTTTTATTATGGCGAAATCCCGTTAAAAATTAAGTCAAGGGTTTGATAAGTTTTTAATGCAAATTTGCTGGAATAAATACTTGATAAAAATTTAGAAATTAACCTTTATTTTGTTAATAAAAATAGAAATTAACTCGAATTGCAAAGCTAATGAATGAACCTGAAGTTTTAAGATTAGAAGCCGTCACCAAAACATTCGATGCCACCGGAACACCCGCTGTTAATCGAGTCTCTCTGAATTTACCGAAAGGGGAAATCCTCACCTTGCTAGGTCCTTCGGGCTGTGGGAAAACCACTCTATTGAGGTTATTGGCTGGATTTGAAAAGCCTGATGCGGGGGTAATCGAAGTCGGGGGAAGACAGGTTGCCGGGAGTGGAGTCTGGATTCCCCCGGAACATCGGCAGATTGGGATGGTGTTTCAAGAATATGCCTTGTTTCCTCATTTAACGGTGGCGGAAAATGTGGCATTTGGGCTGAAAACTCAGAAAAAACAACGGATCCAGCATGAGGTGACGGAGGCAGTCGCCTTGGTGGGGTTGCAGGGATTGGAAAAGCGCTATCCGCACCAACTGTCAGGGGGTCAACGGCAGCGAGTGGCGTTAGCAAGGGCGATCGCACCAGCACCGGCGATCGTCTTATTGGATGAACCGTTGAGCAATTTAGATGTCCAAGTGCGGCTGTATTTAAGAGAAGAAATCCGCAAGATTCTCAAGAGTACGAATACCACAGCAATTTTTGTCACCCACGATCAGGAGGAGGCACTGGCAATTAGCGATCGCATTGCGGTGATGAAAAAGGGGCGAATCGAACAATTTGGGACCCCGGAACAGATTTATGAGGAACCGGCATCGCGGTTTGTCGCGGGATTTGTTACTCAGGCTAATTTTCTGCCTGCGCGACGCATTGGCAAACTCTGGGAAACCGAGGTGGGGTCGTTTGCGGTGGCAGTGCCTGAAGCGGTGATGCCAGAACCTGTGGATACTTCTAATGAAGGGGAGTTAATGATCCGAGAGGAGGATTTAATTCTGAAACCGGATGAAACGGGACAGGTGGTGATTCGCGATCGGCAGTTTTTAGGACGAGAGCACCGATATTGTTTGATGACCCCTTCGGGACGAGAATTTCATGCGCGCAGTAGTGGGGGGTCGCTGCTGGCAGTCGGGACCCGAGTTCAAGTCGCGGCGATCGAGGAACGGTTGCGAGTTTTTGCCATGAAGGGCGTCGGGTGAGGATTACAACGGTAGGTTTTTACGCTTAAGTACACTTCCGGTCCCCTCCCCTGTGTCTTGGTCCGGGTTAGGGTGGGGTTCTTCTGGGGCGATTCCCTACGGGATAGCTGCGCTTACCGCCACCTCAAGCACCCTTTACAGCTTAAGCACTAGCCCTGTCAAGGTGGTAAATTTAATGACGAAAAATCGTTATTTCTTGTAGGGGCGCGAGAGTGATCGCCTGTCAAGGGAGTAAATTTAATGACGAAAAATCATTGTTTCTTGTAGGGGCGCAATGCTTGCGCCCTCTGTTGGGCGCAAGCATTGCGCCCCTACAAATCAATACAGCTTGACAGAGCTACAGCTTAAGCGCCTGTATGCAGGCTGGTCCTACCTCTTTCTTAGTGAAGCGCGATCGCGCCTGTACGAGAACTCTCCACCCAATTATTCCTCTTGAGGTGCGGTAAGCGGAGCTATCCCGTAGGGAATCGCGCATCAAGAGGACCCCACCCTAACCCTCCCCTTGCTAAGGGGAGGGGACCGGATGTGTAGTTAAATTTGAGGCAAATCCTACATCCGCCCCAAGCTGGATCCAGAAAAATTCCCGGTTCAGATAAATTTATTATTTTTTAAGTTATGTTACCGTCGCGTGATATTATTCATTTTGGCCTGTTAGCGTCCAGGTGTAACGATCTGGGCTTAAGTTAACTAAGAGTGAACTTGTCAGACCCTTCTGAAGAACCCACTTCCCAAGAGCGAGAACTCGAACCCAACGAGACTCGTGAACCACAGGAGAATTCCACAAGGGATTCCTCTATGGATGAGTACCATCAGCTTAAACAAAAGCTGTTGGTCTCGACCCTTGTGATTACAATCGTCGTGTTTGTCTCGGTTTGGTTCTATTATTCGCTCAATATTGCCCTGAATTATTTGATCGGGGCGTGCACGGGTGTGGTTTACTTGAGAATGTTGGCAAGGGATGTTGAGCGTCTCGGCAATCAAAAGCAGAGTCTGAGTAAAGGCAGACTCGCGATGTTCATTGGGTTGATTATAGTAGCAACTCAGTGGGATCAGCTACAGGTGATGCCCATATTTCTGGGTTTCCTGACATATAAAGCCGCGCTCCTCGTCTACGTCCTTCAAACGACCCTTTTGCCGGACTCCAAATAATTGGAAAAGGCATTTTGCAAACCATCCAGTCCCTCTGGAACCCCGCTTAATGGATATGCTAGAGGTTTTAAACGCCTTTAATTCGCTCCCGATCGCCGAATTGGAAGTAGGCAAGCACTTCTATTGGCAAGTTGGCAGTCTCAAGCTTCACGGTCAGGTGGTCATGACCTCCTGGTTTGTGATGGGATTGCTGGTTGTCACCTCCTTGGCAGCTACCCGGAACATCCAACGGATCCCCGGTGGCCTTCAAAATTTTATGGAATATGCCCTGGAGTTTATTAGAGACTTAGCCAAAGGCCAAATCGGAGAGAAAGAATATCGGCCTTGGGTGCCCTTTGTTGGCACATTATTTCTGTTCATCTTTGTGAGCAACTGGTCTGGAGCGTTGGTGCCTTGGAAGCTGATTCACATTCCGGGCGGCGAATTAGCTGCACCGACCAGTGATATCAACACCACTGTAGCACTGGCCTTGCTGACATCTTTGGCTTATTTCTACGCCGGATTACGCAAGCGCGGTTTGGGGTATTTTGCTAAATACATCCAGCCTACGCCAATCCTGTTGCCCATCAACATTCTGGAAGATTTTACCAAGCCTCTCTCCCTGAGTTTCCGTCTATTCGGAAACATCTTGGCAGATGAGTTAGTGGTGGGGGTTTTCGTGTTGTTGGTGCCCCTATTTATCCCCCTTCCGGTGATGATTTTGGGTCTATTCACCAGTGCGATCCAAGCCCTGATTTTCGCCACCTTAGCGGCGGTCTACATCGGTGAAGCGATGGAAGGCCACGGCGAAGAACATCACGACTAAAATTAGGATTTGATAGTTAGATTTTGAGCGCGATCGAACCGCCAAAATCTGAGTTCGTTCATTCTTTTCATCGTTCATTTTGTACTAAAGGAAACAACCAATCATGGATCCATTAATTGCTGCTGCTTCCGTTATCGCTGCTGCCCTTGCTGTTGGTTTGGCTGCGATCGGCCCTGGTATCGGTCAAGGTAATGCCGCAGGACAAGCAGTAGAAGGGATTGCCCGTCAACCAGAAGCAGAAGGAAAAATTCGGGGGACTTTACTGTTGAGCTTGGCATTCATGGAAGCACTCACGATTTACGGCTTGGTGGTCGCACTCGTGTTGCTGTTTGCTAACCCCTTCGCCTAAGAAGATTAAAGCGGTGCCAGGGGTAGAGGGGTGAGTTAATCAATTATTAAATCACCTCTCTACAACCGGGCGCTGTTGTTTCAATTTCCATTCCGTTCAACCCCCCAAAGCAATAGCGGCTGATTTACTATGATTCAATGGACGATCTTACTAGCCGCTGAAACAGCGGTAAAGGAAGGTGGGCTATTTGATTTTGACGCCACCTTACCGATCATGGCGCTGCAATTCATAATTTTGGCGGTAGTTTTAAACGCGATCTTTTATAAGCCTCTCGGCAAGGCGATCGACGATCGCAACGAATATGTTCGGACTAGCGAACTAAGCGCTAAAGAACGCCTGTCGAAAGCAGAAACCTTGGCACGGCAATACGAACAAGAACTAGCCCAAAGTCGGAAAAAAGCGCAAGAGATTATTGCTCAGGCGCAAGCAGAAGCCCAGAAAACCGCAGCGGACCAAATCGCCGAAGCCCAGCGAGAAAGTCAAGCTCAACGAGAGCAAGCTCAACGAGAAATCGAGCAGCAAAAGCAAGAAGCGATGAGCTCCTTAGAACAGCAAGTCGATGCCTTAAGTCGCCAGATTCTCGAAAAACTCGTCGGCACCAACTTAGTCAATAGTTAGAGTAATATTAGAGGCAAAGCATTATATCAAAACTTTTCCTCTAAACAGTAAAAACATTCTAACGAATCTAACGCACGACGGCATTAAGTAAAGGAAGTTATCCATCTTATGATTCTGGGAACTTTTTGGTTGCTCGCTTCTCATGCAGAAGGAGCAGCAGAAGGAGGTTTCGGTCTTAACTTAGACTTTTTTGAAACCAACGTTGTTAATTTGGCGATCGTCATTGGCGTGCTGTTCTACTTCGGTCGGAAAGTTTTAGGAAACATTCTAACCGAACGCCGCGCCAAAATCGAAGCTGCCATTAAAGAAGCTGAAAAACGTCAGAAAGATGCAGCCGCAAAACTTTCTGACCAACAGCAGAAACTAGCCCAAGCTCAAGCTGAAGCTGAAAACATCAAAGCCCAAGCCCAAGAACGCGCCACCGTTGAAAGACAACAAATTGCCGCCCAAGCTCAAAAAGATTTAGAACGCTTGAGAGCAGAAGCCGGACAAGACCTCAACGCCGCTAAAGAACGGGCAATGGCTGAATTACGCCAACGAGTGGCAACAATGGCATTAGAACGAGTTGAAAGTCAACTCAAAAGCCAACTCGATGAAGGCAAACAACAACAACTCATTGATAACAGTATTGCGATGCTCGGAGGCAATCGATGAGTATCATCCAGTCAGAAGTTTTTGAACCTTACGCTCAAGCCCTGATGTCCTTAGCGCAAGAGCATAACCTCACCGAACAAATTGGCGAGGATATGCGAGGCATTTTGAACTTGTTGAAAGAATCTCCCGATTTGGGTCAATTTATTGGCAGTCCGATTATCAAAGAATCGGACAAAAAAAGTGCCTTGGGTCAAATTTTAGGCGATTCCGTTCAACCCTACACTCGCAACTTTTTAATGTTGCTGATTGACCGCAGACGCATTCCCTTCATCGAAGGAATTGCTAACTATTACCTCACCCTCCTGCGGAAGCTCAATCAAACCGTACTCGCTGAGGTGACCTCCGCAGTACCGTTGAATGAAGCGCAACAGGAAGGCGTTCGGAATAAGGTCAAAGAAATTACCTCCGCCCAACAAGTCGAACTCGAAACGAAAATCGATGCTGACTTAATTGGTGGTGTCGTGATTAAAGTCGGTTCGCAAGTCCTCGATGCCAGCTTACGCGGACAACTGCGGCGGATTGGTGTGCGGTTAGGCAGCAACAGCTAACCCACAGAAAATCATTAGGGAACCGACCCTCCCTAAACCCTACAGAAAAAACTACCCAGCAACCCCTAACAAAAACTGAGATGATCAGCATCAGACCCGACGAAATTAGCAATATTATTCGCCAGCAAATTGAGTCCTACGACACAGACGTTAAAGTCTCTAACGTGGGTACCGTGCTCCAAGTTGGAGACGGAATTGCACGGATTTATGGTTTGGAAAAAGCCATGTCCGGCGAACTTTTAGAATTCCAAGATGGCACCGTTGGTATCGCCCTCAACTTAGAAGAAGATAACGTGGGTGCGGTGTTAATGGGTGATGGTCACGATATCCAAGAAGGATCTTCCGTGACTTCCACCGGCAAAATCGCTCAGGTCCCCGTGGGAGAAGCGATGATTGGCCGGGTTGTGGATGCTTTGGGTCGTCCGATCGACGGCAAAGGCGATATCAACACCACCGAAAGCCGCTTGCTGGAATCTTCTGCCCCTGGTATCATTGAGCGTCGTTCCGTGTACGAACCGATGCAAACGGGGATTACCGCTATTGACTCCATGATTCCCATCGGACGGGGACAACGTGAGTTAATCATTGGTGACCGTCAAACCGGGAAAACCACGATCGCCGTTGACACGATCATCAACCAAAAGGGTGAAGACGTGATCTGCGTGTACGTCGCGATCGGTCAAAAAGCCTCCACGGTTTCTCAAGTCGTCGCCACCCTCCAAGAAAAAGGCGCGATGGACTACACCGTTGTCGTGACTTCTAACGCCAACGAACCCGCAACCCTGCAATACCTCGCCCCTTATACCGGCGCAAGCATTGCTGAATACTTCATGTATAAAGGCAAGCACACCCTGGTCATTTACGATGACTTGTCCAAACAAGCCCAAGCCTATCGTCAAATGTCCTTGCTGCTACGTCGTCCCCCCGGACGTGAAGCCTATCCTGGGGATGTGTTTTACCTCCACTCTCGCTTATTGGAACGCGCTGCTAAACTCAGCAGCGAAATGGGCGAAGGTAGCATGACAGCGTTACCGATCATCGAAACCCAAGCCGGTGACGTTTCCGCCTACATTCCGACCAACGTAATTTCGATTACCGACGGTCAGATCTTCTTGTCTTCTGACTTGTTCAACTCCGGTTTACGTCCGGCAGTGAACGCCGGTATTTCCGTGTCTCGGGTGGGTTCGGCTGCACAAACCAAAGCCATGAAAAAAGTGGCCGGTAAAGTGAAGCTAGAATTAGCTCAGTTTGCTGAACTCGAAGCATTTGCTCAGTTTGCTTCCGACTTGGATGCCTCCACCCAGCAACAATTGGCCCGGGGTCAGCGCCTGCGTGAACTGTTGAAACAAAATCAATATTCGCCCTTGCCGGTGAGTGAGCAAGTTGCGATTATTTACGCTGGGATTAATGGCTATTTGGATAAAGTTCCGGTGGAAAAAATCACCGACTTTACCAAAGGTCTGCGTGAGTATATGCGGACCAGCAAGGCGAAATACGGCGAAATCGTTCAAAGCACCAAGCAATTGACCGATGAAGCTGAGACCTTGTTGAAAGAGGGCATCGCCGAATTCACTCAGTCTTTCATGGCTACTCTGTAGGACCGACACTTGAGAAGAATTGGGAATGAAGAATGGAAGGTTTACTAAATTCTTCATTCTCAATTCTTCATGCATTAGGTTGGGAGCATTTCAATTTGTTCAAGAGACCTAACCCCCCAGCCCCCTTCCCTACGAGGGAAGGGGGAGAAAGAGGTAAAATCGGTTTTTAAGCAAAATTGAGATGCTCTCATTAGGTTTAATTTTAAATTCTTGATTCTTGATTTGGGATTATGGCAAATCTAAAGGCGATTCGCGATCGCATCCAGTCAGTAAAAAACACGAAAAAAATCACCGAAGCCATGCGCCTCGTGGCAGCAGCTAAGGTGCGTCGCGCACAAGCACAAGTTCTCGGAACTCGCCCTTTTGCCGATCGCTTGGCCCAGGTCCTGTTCGGATTGCAAACTCGTTTGCGGTTTGAAGATGTGGACTTGCCCTTGTTGAAACAGCGCGAAGTGAGTACCGTAGGATTGCTCGTTGTTACGGGCGATCGGGGTTTGTGTGGCGGCTACAATAACAACATCATCAAACGTGCCGAAGCTCGTATTAAAGAAATCCAAGCCGAAGGGTTCGATTATAAATTGGTGATTGTCGGACGCAAAGCCAATCAATACTTCAGCCGACGCAACTGCCCCATTGACGCCTCCTACATCGGCTTAGAACAGATTCCGACAGCAAAAGAAGCCTCAGAAATTGCCGACGAAGTGCTCTCGTTGTTCCTCTCGGAAAGCGTCGATCGCGTGGAATTGATTTACACGAAATTTGTGTCTTTAATCAGTTCCAAACCCGTCGTCCAAACCCTGTTACCCCTCGATCGCCAAGGCTTAGAAGTGCCAGACGATGAAGTCTTCCGCCTCACCAGTAAAGGAGGTTCCTTCGACGTTCAGCGCGAAAAAGTCGCTACGACTGCTGCGCCGGAAGCCTTCCCTCGGGACATGATTTTCGAGCAAGACCCGGCTCAAATTCTGGAAGCCTTGTTACCGCTGTATCTGAATAACCAGTTATTGCGCGCCTTGCAAGAAGCCGCCGCCAGCGAACTAGCCGCCAGAATGACCGCCATGAACAACGCCAGCGAAAACGCCAGCGAACTCATGGAGACATTAACCTTGACTTACAATAAAGCACGTCAAGCCGCCATCACCCAGGAAATCCTGGAAGTGGTCGGTGGTGCAGCCGGAATGCAAAGCTAAATTCCGCTTGACAATTCATCCCTTTTATGCGTCTGAGTTCGCTCAGGCGTTTTTTTTTGTGGGGGTGGGGAGTTGGTGGGAGGGGCGAATAAAACCGTGGGTTATAGTAAAAGGATAGAAACACTCATGACTGTTCCGATTATCCGCATAATCCTCTATTTATCTCTCTAAAACCAATCTAATGATGAAAATTACAGTCAAAAATCTTGGCGCTTTAGAGCAAGCAGAATTCACATTAGGAGAGCTAACAATCCTCTGTGGCTGTAATAATACCGGGAAAACCTACGCCACTTATGCCCTATTTGGGTTTTTATTGACCTGGCGGCAAATCTTGGCAATTAATATCCCTACGGATAAAATTGAGCAACTGCTGAACGAGGGAGTGATTCACATTGAACTCCAAGAATATGCCAACCAAGCGCAGCAAATTCTATCTCAAGCAAGTCTAGCCTATACCCAGAAATTACCAGAAATTTTCGCCTCCCCATCAGACCGATTTAAAACCTCAAAATTTGAGGTCAACCTTGACCTAGACATCATTAAATTAACCCAGAGTTTCGAGCAAACAACGGGTTCAGCAAATACCCAACTCTTTTCTCTCATCAAAACTCCCGAGAGTCCCGACTTAATCGTTACCCTGCTCGTCGAAAAAGAACAGATAAAAATCTCTAAAGAAATCCTCAAACGCACCATTGGCGATGTAGTCAAAGATATAATTTTTGGTCCCCTACTGCCTCGTCCATTCATTGCCAGTGCAGAACGAACAGGTGCAGCGATTTTTCGCAAAGAATTAAATTTTGCCCGCAATCGATTGGTAGAAGAACTGGGACAACATCATAATCCGATTAATCCCCTGGTCCTGGTTTCCCAAGTATATCAGGATTATCCGCTGCCGATTGAAACCAATGTAGATTTTACTCGAAAGCTGGAAAATATTGTCAAAAAAAGCAGTTTTATTACGGAAAATTATCCCGATATCCTAGCCGATTTTGCCGACATCATCGGAGGCGAATACATCGTCACACCCAACGATGAGTTGTATTATTTACCCCAAGGTAAAAGTCAAAAACTCAGACTTTCTTTGGTGGAGAGTTCTAGTGCAGTTCGTTCTTTGTTAGACCTCGGGTTTTACCTGAGACATGAAGCGCAAATCGGCGACTTACTGATGGTGGACGAACCTGAATTAAACCTACATCCAGAAAATCAACGTCGGGTTGCCCGATTATTCGCCCGATTGGTGAATCTGGGAATTAAAATTTTTATCACCACTCATAGCGATTACATTATCAAAGAACTGAATACTTTAATTATGTTAAACCATGATAAACCGTATCTCAGAGAAATTGCCAAAGAAGAAGGTTATCGTCAAGAAGAACTAATTTCGGCTCAACAAATTAAGGTTTACATTGCGGAAGAAGCATCGAGAATAATAGAGGGAAAAACAGGAAAAAGCAGAAAAACAAAATGTCACACTCTCACTCCAGCAGATATAGATCCAGAAATGGGGATTGAAGCGCGGAGTTTTGATACCACCATTGAAACGATGAACCGGATTCAGGAAGCGATCGTCTGGGGTGGGGAGTAATGGGTGATATTGCTATCCTCAAAGAGATGCTCCAAGATACGGCTACAGTACCCTTGGAGGAGCGCAATCACAAAAAGCAAGTCACCCTCGCAGAACCGGCACCGGCCAACTATTCTGTCACCCTTTATGGAATGCCGAAAGAAGATGAAGTTATTATCATCAAAGCCGATGCTTTTACGTCACCTAACACCGTTTTTAAAGGAAAACATGGAGAATGTAAACGTGCAGATTTTATTATCATTGCTGACACCGAAAAAATTAAAGTTATTCTCTGTATTGAAATGAAAGCTGGCAAAGGAGACACGGAAGCCAATATTATCAAACAGCTTAGGGTATTCCAACAAATAAATCATCCTTGCTTTGATGCGATCGCACCTAACAAGGCTCTTTTAGCCCGCGCAGGCGGGCTTTGTCCGTGTAGCCCCACCCTTCAGGGTGCGGGTTTTTTGAAGGTTTTATTTTTTGGA
>NZ_JAMXOT010000191.1 GCF_024220515.1 Oscillatoria sp. HE19RPO | reverse complement strand
AATTAGATGATTCAATAATTGGGTGATTTGCGATCGGGCGATTCTCGAATCGCCCCTACAGGTGGCGAATTAGATGATTCAATAATTGGGTGATTTGCGATCGGGCGATTCTCGAATCGCCCCTACAGGGATGGGAATTGTGTGATTGAACAATTGGCATTCAGGCGTTCTTTTCTTTCGTTCGTAGTAACGACTTCAGTCGTTATCTTTTTCCCCTTCCCCACCAGAATCCCTTTTCTCCCGCTGTTTTATCTCCCTCTGCGCCCGTTCCTTGCCCTCTTTAGCTGCCCGATAATTCGGTTGATATCGCAACGCCCGATCGTAAGCTAAAACAGCCTCTTGATACTGCCCCAAAGTGGATAAACTATTCCCTTTACCATACCACGATTCCGCATGATCCGGCTTCAAATAAGCCGCCTCATTATAGGAAGAAACCGCCTCCTGATATCGATTCAAATTATAAAGGGCATTCCCTCGGTTATACCAAGCGCGATAGTCGGTTTTCTTCAAATCTATAGCCCGATTATAAGCCTCGATCGCCTGTTCATAGCGGCGTAACTGGTGCAGCGCCCACCCGAAACTATACCAGGCTTCCTGATAGCTTGCCTGAATCTTAACCGCCCGTTCATAAGATTTTGCAGCTTCAGAAGAATCTTTTGACTTCATCAAGGCATTGCCGCGACTGTACCAAGCTTCCGCATAATTCGGCTGAAATCGCACGGCTTTATCATAAGACTCTACCGCCTCTTTTTCTTGATCCAATTGCATCAAAACATTCCCGCGATTATACCATCCTACGGCATAATCAAACTGATATTCTACGGATTTATCATAAGATTTTAAGGCCGATTCATAATCTTTTAATTGATGAAATGCCCATCCCCGGGCATACCAGGCTTCTGAGGATTCCGGTTGAACTTCTAGGGCTTGATCATAGGCGGCGATCGCCTCTTCATACCGCTGCAAACTCAGTAAGGTATTGCCCTTACCATTCCAGGCTTCAGCAGATTCCGGAACCAATTCGATGGCTTTCTCAAAACTGGCGATCGCCCCGTCATACCGCTGCAATTTATTTAACACATCCCCACGGCGAATCCAAGCCTCCAGATATTGAGGATTGAGTTGAATCGCGCGATCGTAAGCATCCATCGCCGCTTCATTCTGATTTAATCGAGAGAGGGTATCCCCTTTTTCTTTCCAGGCTTCTACATAATCCGCCTTAATTTCAATGGCATTTTCATAGCGTTTTAATGCCTCTTCATACCGACTTAAATGATATAAGGTATGCCCTTGTTGGTACAACTCACTGGCATTTACTGATTTGATTTTATTCCAAACAAAAACCGAACCGGCAATCATGCCTGCGCCAATAATTCCGCAAGAAATCACCCCTAAAACCCATTTATGTTTAGAAAAATTAAAGCTAGATTTAGGCAACGACGTAACCCCAGGGACCGAAACGGTCATCACCGTGGGCTTTTCTAAATCTGCGATCGCCTCTAACGCCTCCGTTGCTGACCCATAACGTTCCCGGAAATCATACCGGACCATCCGTTCTAATACCTTGAGAAATTCCGGACTCACCGTCACCAATTCCGCGACTTTGATTTCTTCCGTGTCTGGATCTTTGGGAAATTCATGAGGTAATAAACCCGAAAGCGCTTGCAAGGCAACAATTCCCACCGCATAAATATCACTACTCGGTTTGGGAAACCCAGTTGCTTGTTCACTGGGTAAATAACCGGGAGTGCCAATACAGACACTGAATCCCGGTTGTCCATTGGGATTCAGCAGTTCGGTGGTAATTTGTTTAACTGCCCCAAAATCAATTAAAACTAATTTTTGGTCCGAATTGCGGCGGATAATATTGCGGGGATTGATATCCCGATGAATGACATTTTTACTCTGAACAAATTGTAAAATTTCTAACAGTTCTCGCAGTAAATCTAGGGTAGTTTTCTCATCCAGCTTTTCCCCAGGCGTCAATTCATGACTGAGGTCCTCACCCTCGATATACTCCTGAACCAGATAGAATTCTTGGTTTTCTTCAAAATAGGCGAACAATTTGGGAATGCGATCGTGACTTCCCAACTCATGCAGGGACTGCGCCTCTGTATCGAATAACCGTCTGGCAATTTGCAGAGTGTTCGGATCTGTGGACTGGGGCTGCAATTGCTTGACCACGCAAGGGGCAGTCCCCGGAAGGTGACAATCCTGCGCGAGAAAAGTCGCCCCAAACCCCCCGCTTCCCAAGGAGTTGATAATCTTGTAACGTCCACCGAGAGTTGTTCCGAGCATGATTCCGAGCATGATGGGTTACGGCGAGGGTAGAAACGGGCCATTCAAGCATTTGACCCATTTTGCCATAGGTTAAACAAATCAGCAACCTGGGACCTGGGTGGATTTAGAGGGGGGGATTGGGTTTGGAATTGCTGACCAAAATTATCGAACAGAAGAAGAGAAGAGAACGACTGAAGTCGTTACTACGAACGTGGAGAAGAGAACGACTGAAGTCGTTACTACGAACAACTGGAAGAGAAGAGAACGACTGAAGTCGTTACTACGAACGTGGAGAAGAGAACGACTGAAGTCGTT
>NZ_JAMXOT010000190.1 GCF_024220515.1 Oscillatoria sp. HE19RPO | reverse complement strand
CAAAAAATAAAACCTTCAAAAAACCCGCAGGCTCAAGCCTGGAGGCTCACAGGACAAAGCGGTGCCTGCGCGGGCTAAAAGAGCCTTGTTAGGTGCGATCGCATCAAAGCAAGGATGATTTATTTGTTGGAATCCCCTTATGCCGGTGAAGTCAACTTTATTCCCCTTGTGGAGAACTTACAACCACGGGAACGGGAGTTCCTCACCCCCAGATTGCAGCAGGGTTCCGCCGATATTCCACAACAGGAATAAAACCCTTGACATTCCACCGAAAGAATAATACAGTAGAAAGAGGTAAGCGCATGATGGCTTGGACATGGGAACTGTATCGGGATGCAACTGGGGATATCCCCAAAGATCTGCTGGCATTCTTTATCAGACTGATGCCAGAAGACGAACAGCCCCCAAAACCGCCCCAGCCCGTGTTGAGCCCATCAGAAACTAAGAGACTTCAGGTTAATCTCAGATATTTGTGTGATAAAGGTCTGGCATCGTTAGCCAGTGATATTTTCGACAAGCTAGAGGATGAGCTATATGAGTTCAAGATGACAAAAAGCGAACACAATCCTCGGTTTATCCTGACACCAGAAACACCGCAACGGTTCATCGTGCTGCACGCTTTTATGAAGAAATATGACGGAGGGATTCGCGATCGCGATATAGAACCCGCCAGACAAAGATTGCGCGATTTAAGGAGTAGATAAAAACAATGACGCACTACAACTTTCAAAACTGGCTCAATCAAAAAATCAGTGACGATCCCGAGGTAATCTTAGCCGGAAAACTAGAGTATTTGCGACTGTACCTGACCGATGCGATGCGCCAGTTGCGGGAAAAAGCCGGATTGACCCAGGCGCAACTCGCCGAAAAACTGGGAGTGCAGCAAGCGGCGGTATCCAAATTAGAATCAGCACTCAAAGATCGGAAATTGGAATCGGTTTTGCAGTACCTACATACCTTGGATGCAGAATTGCTGATGGCGGTAAAGCAGGGGGACGAAATCTATCAAGTCAGCGACAATGATGGGGTGATGCTGGTAGACATACCGGAGGAAGTGGCACTCAACGCAGCAGCAGAGGGGATGACATTGCGCGAGTATGTTCATGCTGCGATCAAGAATTTCTCCCCGAAAACTGTCTCGGGCATAGAATCATTTCTGAAAAGTGATGAAGAGGTAGCTGTAAGAGTACGGGAGAGGCTAGGAGGGAAATCGATTGAGGAAATAGCTAGAGAACTAGAAAAATGCTATAGCTTACCCAAAGAAGATCGCGTTATGGCTCTTACGACTTTCTTGGGAGGAGGCGTAAATGCAGTAGGCGCTACCCGCTCTTCAACCGACCCCCGCTCTATAACGGAAATGTCTGACAAAAGGGAACTCTTAAACCTAGCGAAAAATTTAGAGAAAAAGTTGGACGAAATTGTGAATTCATATCCACAGCCAACTTTAATTTAAACAGGAGACACATGAAATCAGAATTGGTCAGATCGAATAACCCTTACCTCTCTTTACCCGATTTTCTTAGCTGGCCTGTAGAAGAGGCATTCCAGTGGATAGCCAAAACTCTTGAAGCACGACATAGCGTCATATCTTATCAAGAAGATGTAGATATTTGGTATAGGAGGCGTGCCTATCTCCAAGTTTCTCAGGCAGTTGCTCATAAGCGAGCAGGAGAATTTGATGTTGCTTTAGAAATTTACGATCGCCTCTTTCAGGAAATGCCGACTTGGGCGGCTCTTTATAGCAGCGTCTATAAAGTTTTGGCTCCAGCGGGTAGGCTCAAAGAAGCTGAACTTGCCATTCAAGTCAATACGCTACTGTTGTCAATCAAATACGCACTGTATGATAGTGAACTCTGGGTTACAGACCATGATTTCGATCTAAAACCAGATAATCCTTACAGTGTCTTAGCATTTTGGCCCGCCCAAGATCCGTCTGTATTAAAACATTTGGGAGCTATGACGATGCTGAAACAGCAAACCCTCACCCCAAGAGCAGCTAAAGCTTATTTGAATTCAATTCAGGGATGTGGTTCTACAGCAGGAGAGCCTGATGAAGAAATTTTGCGAGATAGAGGCAAGGAAGTCTTGTTAGAATTGCCCTGGGTTACTCTTTCATCGGTAGATAATCCCGATTCCTTTGTCAGAAAATCGCTGCTTAAAATGAAAAATGATATGGTGGCAATCTTGGGAAAACAATTCTTTTTAACCGATTAATTTGTCTGTCGGTTTTATTGACAACCAGTCCGATCCTTGACTTTTAATAATTTACATCCGAATCTTAATCATGATGAATCAGGACCGCAAAAATGATTGTCTAAAACTGATTAAATCTCTTCTGGAGTCACCCGGGAGAGAAGCAGAGATTTTGAAAGGCAACAAACACCTGTTAGACTCGGGCTTATTACAAGTGATGGAAGAAGTCGCGGATGGATTACTAGAATCTGGGGATTTGGAGACCCGTAGTCAACTTCAAGGATTATATTCAAAGATAGCTAATATTGTCAGTAAATTGTCGGCAAGCAAAATAAGTGATGAATCCAGACAAATAATTCAAGAAGCATTAACAGCTTCCCGGCAGAGTAGCTTAGATAGCACTGCCCTCTACCGAGTTTTACAAAAACACTTAGCAAAATTAACGGAAAATTTTGCCAAAGATTTGCGTCAATGGGTGAAAATTAATGTAGTAGACTGTTCGGACCCAACACAAGCCAAAGAAATGGCGAATACCATTCATTATTTTAGCGTATTGATTGCCAATTTCCCCTTGGGGAGTAGAGCAAACAATATAGAAATTGGAATTGCAGGGCAAGAAAGCATTGTAGATTTTTATAATTACGAAGATTTTCCCTGGGAATGGGCGGGGCTTCAGATGAATTTGGGGGTTTATTACAGTGATCGTATCCGTGGGAACCCGACAGAAAACTTAGAAATTTCTATTAAAGCCCTGAAAAAGGCTTTGCAAGTTTTTACTCGGGAAAAATTTCCAAAAGCATGGGCTACGACTCAAAATAATCTAGGAGAATCATATAGAAAACTTATTCCGGGTAATCGCGCCGAAAATCTAGAGCAAGCTATCGTTTGCTATAAAAATGCGTTGCAGGTATATACTAAAAACACTGAGCCAGAAGAATGGGCTAGGGTGCAACATAACCTGGGACTCGCTTATAAAGAGCGAATTAAAGGCGATCGCGCCACCAATCTGGAGGAAGCCATTACTTGCTTCCATAATGGCTTATTATTTCGGACCTACGAAGCTCTTCCACAAAAGTGGGCTATGACTCAAAATGCGTTGGGAGATGCCTACTTAGATCGAATTATGGGCAATCCAGTAGAGAATGTTGAATTAGGAATTGAGTGCTTGAAGAATGCCCAAAAAGTGCGGACTCGTCAAGCGATGCCAGAAAAATGGGCAATAGCGGAACATAATCTGGGAAAAGCTTATATCTCGCGGGTTCGAGGGGTGCAATCTCAAAATGTAAAACAAGGCATTGAATACTATATAAGTGCTTTAGAAGTTCGCACCCGAGAGGCGTTTCCAGTTAAATGGGCTATGACTCTACATAATCTAGGAAATGCTTATTTGAGCAACGTCTGGAGCGATAGAACGGAGAATATAGAAAAAGCGATCGCCTGCTATCAAAATGCTTTACAGATTCGTACTTGCGAAACCTTCCCTGATTTGTGGGCAGAGACTCTGATTAGTTTGGGAAATGCCTATAGTCAGCGCCGTATGGGCGATGAATCCCGCAATCAAGAATTAGCGATTCACTGCTATAACAATGCCTTACAGGTTCATACTTGGGAAAATTTCCCCCTATATTGTGCAGGACTTCATTATAATTTAGGTCGCCTTCATACCAGATTTATTGAAGGAAATCCAGATTGGAATCTACAGCAAGCTATTAAATATTACCAAGACAGCTTGCGAGTCTATCAAAAAGACACGCTTCCAGAAAACTGGGCTCAAACTCAGCACTGTCTGGGTCTGGCCTATAAAGAACAGAAAGAAATATCAGAGGCTATTGACTGTTTTCAGTTAGCGTTAGCGATTTATCAGCCTACGACTTTTCCCTCGCACTGTGTTGATTGCGGGCGTGAACTTGGCAATCTAGCTAGGGAAGCAGAGCGGTGGTCTGATGCAATTCAAGGTTATGATGCTGCTATTGATGCGATTGAGCAGCTTCGGACTTGGATAGGTTCTGAATCCGATCGCCAAACTCTTGTGGAATCCTACAGCGACCTTTACAAATTTGCAGTCGAAGCCTGTATCAAAAACGAACAGTTAGACAAAGCATTTGAATATGTAGAGCGTTCCCGTTCTAAGCGCCTGGTGGATTTGATGGCAAGCCATAGTTTTAGCCAAGAGGAAGCCGTTTCACCCGAAGTTCAGAAATTATTACTACAATTTGACGCCCTCCGACAGCAAATAGATGAAATCGGTTTGATTAATGAGAGTGAATCAATCGAGATTGGTAAAATTTCAGAGCGAAAAGTTATAACTCGTGCAGTCTTAGAGCAATCTAACAAAACTATCAAATTTTTAGAAACCCAAAAACAACAAGTTTGGGAAAAAATTCGTCAATTAGATCCAGTGTTAGCTGGAGAAGTGCAGGTAGAATCTATGGATATTTCTAGTTTACAACGACTGGTCCAGGAACCCAATACTGCAATTATCAGCTTTTATACGACTTTTCAAGATACCTATATTTTTGTTTTGAAACAGGATAGCATTTCTTGCCACACTTGCAAAGGTGAAGGACTTTTAACTGTGCAAGGATGGTGGATAGATCCCCGAGAAGCCGATGCTGGACCGAAACAAGAAAATTTCACTGTTACAAGATATAACGAACAAGGCGAACTAACTCTGCAAAATTGGATATCTCAAAATTGGGTAGTGCCCTATCACCATGCACGGGAAGAATGGGAAGAGTCTCTGAGTTCGATTTTGAGTCATATTGCCCAAAGGCTTCAACTGGATGAGTTGATCGATGTACACCTTCAAAACATTGAAGAATTGATTATTGTCCCCTATTTGTCTCTGCACGAGATTCCTTTTGCAGCTTTGCCGATCCAAGACCCACACCATAAATATTTGGGTGACAAGTTTATCATTCGCTATGTTCCTAGTTGCCAAATCTTAAAGTTTTGTCAAGAACGGGAACCCTTAACCGATAAGCTGGCTTATGGCACGGTTGAAAATGCAACAGAAGATCTAGTTTGTGCCAGCTTTGAAGGAGAAGAAATTTCCAAACTCTACCAAATTCCTGACAGTCTTCGTTTAAGAGGTGCTAACCAAGCTACCGTTAGTCAATATCGAGAACTCGCTAAACAAGTCCAAGTTCTACATTGCAGCCATCATGCTCAGTCACGGATCGATCGCCCCTTGGAATCCAAGCTAGTTCTGAGTGATGGGAGTATTACATTAGGTGAACTCCTGACTCCTGCATGGAGACTTCCTCAACTGTCAGATGTGATCCTGTCTTGCTGTGAAACAGGTCTCGGACGTTCTGAACTCATGACAGATGATATATTGACAATTTCAGCCGGATTTTTATGTGCTGGGGGAAGGAGAGTTGTTAACACGCTTTGGGAAGTCGATGACTTAGGCACTGCACTATTTTCTATCTTCTACCACCAGTATCGAAAAGAGGGTTACAACTGCCCTGAAGCTCTACACCAATCTCAAATCAAATTGAGGACTTTAACCCGAGAAAATATTGCAGAAATCTATAGCAGAACCTACCAGGCGATGATGGAAGCGGAAAGCAAAATAGATGAGTATGAGCCTAATTCTGATGAATATTTAGATTGGGATCGTAAGTATTTAATGTACTTTCAGGTCATGGAGAATATTGCCCCCCTCAAAAATTCTTCAGAAGAATATCCCTTTGCTCACCCACGATTTTGGGCAGCGTTTACTTGCCAGGGATTAAGATAAATGGGGAGTGGGGGTTTTTTTGATGTTTCGCTAATACTAGACGATTGGTTCAGGAATTAGAACCCTGGGACAAGAAACCGGGTTTCTCTCCTTAATTTGTCGCCAATTATCAGAATTTTTGTTAAGAAACCCGGTTTCTAACCTTGACTGTATCCACGCCCTGGGACAAGAAACCGGGTTTCTGGCCTTAATTTGTCGTAAATTATCAGAATTTTTGTTAAGAAACCCGGTTTCTAACCTTGACTGTATCGACGCCCTGGGACAAGAAACCGGGTTTCTCTCCCTAATTTGTCCCCAATTATCAGAATTTTTGTTAAGAAACCCGGTTTCTAACCTTGACTGTATCCACGCCTTGGGACAAGAAACCGGGTTTCTCTCCCTAATTTGTCGTAAATTATCAGAATTTTTGTTAAGAAACCCGGTTTCTAACCTTGACTGTATCGACGCCCTGGGACAAGAAACCGGGTTTCTCTCCCTAATTTGTCGCCAATTATCAGAATTTTTGTGAAGAAACCCGGTTTCTAACCTTGAC
>NZ_JAMXOT010000189.1 GCF_024220515.1 Oscillatoria sp. HE19RPO | reverse complement strand
CCAAATCTATGACAAATAGCAGCAACTCATGGTAGAAACCCGGTTTCTGGTCCCCCTACTAACGATTAGAAACCGGGTTTCTTTACCAAATCTATGACAAATAGCAGCAACTCATGGTAGAAACCCGGTTTCTGGTCCCCTTAACCTAACCCTTCCGTAACGTCTCCCCTGCGTTCTTTTGGTGAAAAATGATTACAATGAGTTAGAGTCCTGTAAAATTGCCTCCCGGCATTTAACCCAGAGGACCAACCGAATTGTTTTTTTTAAAAACCAGTTTGAGGGACTATGACCTTAGAACAAGATACGCTATTAGAGACGGCTTTAGCTTTCACTGTGAAACCCTACGATATTGATATCACCGGGTTTGTCAGCCAAATGATTTTGATGCGCTGGATTGAAGATTTACGCTTAGATTTATTTCAACAGTATTTTTCTTTAGAACAGCAATTAGAATTAGGAATATCTCCCCTGATTGGCAAAACTCGTCTGGAATATCATAAACCCATTAAATTGTTTGATTTGATTGAGGGGCGAATGTGGTTTAGTGATATGGGGTCGGTTAAATGGATCGTCAAAACTGAGTTAATCGTGGATGATAAAATTGCCGTGACTGCCAAACAGACGGGATGTTTTATCCATGTTTCTAGTCATCGTCTCGTTGCTATACCGGACAACTTGGTGAAAAAATTTGCCACCCATTCATCCGGGTGAATCAGCTGAGAGTGAGGTTTGGGGGTGCATCCCCCCAAGGGAGTTTATAGCGAGGCGATCGCTGATTATCCCTGATTTAAAAGTTGTCGGGGGTCCGCAGATTGGGGAGGGCGAATCCGCCGATAGCGGGCGTGTACTCCCATATATAGTCCATAAATTACCAATCCCGCAGCTACGACTCCCAACAGCCAACTCCCATAAGGCTGCCTCAATAAAGTATCTAAAGTGCCGGGAATGGCCTGGGCTTCATTCGCATTGGATTCATAAGCCGCTTGCATCAAAAACCAGCCAATCATGGTAAAAATAATAGCCCTTGCAGATAACCCTACTCGACCTGCTCTCATCACCCATTTTTCTTCAGTGGGAGTCATTTCTCTGATTTTTAATTCTTTGCGAAACTTCCCACTAAAGGCTTTATAAAAATAATAAAATCCTAAACCAATCACGACTGCACCCGCCAGTCCCACCAACCATTCTCCAAAAGGTTGTGAGAGAAACCGGGCGGTCCAATGTTGAGCGCTTTGATCGCTTTGTTCTCCGCCATTTTCTCCATTACCTGTCAAGATTTTAATGGCAGTAAAAGCAAACCCACAATAAATGACCGCACTCATTCCAAATCCGAATCGCTCGATTAATCCTTTTAAATCAGTCCCTTTATTGTCTGTATCCATAAAGGCTTGGAGAAAACGCCACATTGCATAACCAATCAGTCCAATGGTTACAATCGACAGTAACACTTGACCAAAAGGTTGCTCCACTATTTCGTAAAGCACGCCCTTTGGGTCGGTGGTTTGTCCCCCTTGGTTTAAGGCAACTTGCAAGGCTAAAATACCCACTAAGCCGTAAACAAATCCTTTGGCAACGTATCCAAAGCGAGCAAAACGCTCGATCCATTCTGATTGTTTAGATTGAGTCATGATCTATCTCAGTTTTAAGCGATTATTTTAAATAGTCAATTCCTGAAGGAAGCAACCGAAAGAGTTCCCACGGGAAAGGCGGGAAAGGTTTGAGCTGCTAAGTTTCAAGTGGATTATCCCTAGGATACAAAAATATATTCAATCCCACCTCTATCAAAAGGCTCAAATTTGGGGCTGTCGTTTCTGGGATACCAGACCCCCACCCCTTGGCGATCGCAGAGTCCTGCCTCGGGAAAAATCAAGTTTTCATGATAAGCAGGACTGCAAATCGTGGTACAGTACAAGGTGAAGCAATCAGAGGGTTCAACTCTGATAAAAGAAACTCTATAGAAACGAGCTAAACCATAAAAATCAGCAAGGAACCCATAGAAATCCACTAGAATTATCTCTAAAAGGGAGTTAGCAGTGATGAATGTCACTCACGATCGCTCAGAATCAACCCTATTTGGACTGCCTGCACAACAGGGCAGATGGTTAATGATTCCCCTGGGAATGAGCGTTTTACTATGTCTGGGGAGTGTTTACTCTTGGAGTGTATTTAGAAAACCCCTAGAAGGGGAACTGAATATTGGCGCAACGGAAAGTTTGTTACCTTATACTGTGGCATTGGTTTTTTATGCCGTCATGATGCCTATTGCCGGGTTTTATGTGACCCGAATTGGCTCAAGAATTGTTACGGCAATCGGGGGAATCATTGTCGGACTCGGTTACATTCTTTCTAGTTTTGCCAACAATATTGTAGGAATGACTCTCACCTACGGATTGATTGCCGGGACTGGGGTGGGAATTGCCTATGGCGTACCAATGGCAGTGGTGGCGCGATGGTTTCCGGATAAAAAAGGATTAGCAGTGGGGTTAACAATTATTGGATTTGGACTCTCTCCTTTAATCACTGCACCCCTGGCGAAAGGGTTAATTGATGCCTATAGTGTGCGAGAAACCTTGCGGATTTTAGGGATTGCCTTTACTTTCATTATTCTGGCGATCGCCACCACCCTGAAAATGCCACCAAAAGACTGGCAACCGAAACAACCATTGACGGCAGCTTCCTGTGCCGTCCCCAGCGCCTATCCCGGGAATATCCTGAAAAGTCGGTCTTTTTATGGACTGTGGATTTGCTACAGCATCGGCACCTTTGTCGGATTGAGTGCGATCGGTATTTCCAGTCCCGTTGGGGAGGAAATGATTAACATTGACCCGGCATTAGCTGCCAGCAGTGTCTCATTATTTGCCCTATTTAATGGCATCAGTCGCCCCCTATTTGGCTGGTTAACCGATCGCTTTAAACCCCGCTACGTGGCGATGGTTTCTTATACCCTCGTGTTGATTGCCTGCCTGTTGATGCTGAATGTCCAAGAGGGACAAGTTGCCACCTATTTGATTGCCTTTTGTCTATTCTGGGCATCGCTAGGGGGATGGTTAGCGATCGCACCCACGACAACCCTGCGCTTATTTAATCCGGATAATTATGCTCAAAATTACGGAATTGTGTTTACAGCTTATGGCGTGGGTGCATTGTTAGGAACCCTAGTGGCAGGACAAATTCGTGATTGGTTTGGCAGCTATACTTATGCCTTTTATCCCATGATATTTTTGGCAATTGTGGGGATGGTTGTTGCCAGTTTGCTCTTGAAGCGAGATAAGGTGAGTGAGGTTTGAAGGGACAACCGGCGAGGTTTTCAACCCTGTAGGGGCGATTCGAGAATCGCCTGTACAGGTTTGAAACCGACTGAGGATTAGGGTTGGAAAAACAGGGTTTTTAGAAACACCGAAACCTAAACGTAGAGGCGATTCGCGAATCGCCTCTACATTTAGGGGTAAAGCGTAAGTTCTATTATCCAGGATGGCGATCGCCGCCCTCTAGTTCGCGTAAACGAGCCTCCAATTCCCGCAGGCGTGCTTCTGCGGACTCCGCTCGCAATCGTTGCTGTTCAGCCTCCTGACGTTGCTGTTCAGCCTCTTGACGTTGTTGTTGAGCTTCTTGACGTTGCTGTTGGGCTTCTTGACGTTGTTGTTCCGCAAATTTGGATAACTCCGTAGGGGTCAGAAAGCGATCGCCATCGGGACGGTAAATGGTGAACTGTTCATCCTGGAGTTCAAAGCGAATCCCTAACCGGGGACTCGTAAAGTTTTCTGGGTGTTCAATCAGATCCAGGGAACCTGCCTGATTGCGTATCCACCCATTGAAATCGAAGCGATCGGGGTCGAAAATATAATATTCTTCCACACCATAGCGCTCATAAAACTTTTGTTTCTTCGCCATCTCATGGAGACGATTTCCGGGTGAGAGAATTTCAAACACGACTTGGGGAGGGATATTCCCTTCTTCCCATTGCTTGTAAGACCCGCGATCGCCTTTAGGTCGTCCGATCGCCACCATCACATCAGGGGCCTGACGCAGTTTATTATTTCCTTCCTCGGGATACCAAAGTAAATCCCCGGCGATAAAGATATTGGGGTCATCATCAAACAGAATTTCTAAATTCTCTTTAATCACTACAATCCAACGAAACTGGCGGGTATTCTCAGCCATAGGATTTCCATCACAATCGGGGTAAATGACCTTTGTAGGTTGAGGGGTGGTTACCATAAATTAAACCTCTCAATTATTAAACAGGAAGCAACCCCATTGAGTCTGGGTCAGACCCTCTGTGCCCAGACTGTTCCAGGGTCCGATTCGGTGTCTAGGGTTGTCTGATATTTTAACTAATTTTGCCGTCATACGGAATCCGGTTGTCAAAGGTCTGTAAAAACCCACAGGCTGAAGCCTGGGGCTATACGGACAAAGCCCGCCTGCGCGGGCTAAAACTGAAAATGGACTTTTACCAACTGGATTTGGTATTAGAAACACAAAAACCTCAATGTAGAGGCGATTCGCGAATCGCCTCTACATTGAGAAACACCTGATGATTAGGGTTTGGGAAATAGGGTTGTTAGAAAACTCTGGAATTTACTCATTTTGGATATCATTGTTGATGGCATCTTTTTCAGAATTCCTAACATTTCCCCCCTCAAATCCAACGCCCCCCGTCGGCAAATCTCGACTAAATCCAACTCCCCCCCTTAGCAAGGGGGGGCTGGGGGGGGTCCCTTCCGGATGAGGCAAAATCCCTTTTTTCCCTCTCCGAAAAGGACGATACCGCAGCAGTAACCAGATGACAAAGGGTGACAGAATAGCAGCAGCAATACTCCAGATGAAGGGTGGAGTTAGCATAAAAAAGCGATCGCATTCGGGCAATCTCTCCATTTCAGGCGGTTGAGAACATTGGAGGGAATGTTGAGTGGAGGCAACAGTGGCGGTAATTGCACTCACTCCCAGTCCCACGGTAGCGATCGCCACGGTTTCGCTTAAGGCGCGATCGCTTTTGGTTTGTTCCAGTTGGATGATGCCTTCAATGGTTTTAATCGCATTTTCCAGTAAGCGCAATTCGGCACTTAAACTGCCGAGATCCGCTTGAATCTGGGGGATATATTTCTCCTGAGTGTATTTGCTGAATCTGTTTAAAAACTGGAAACTTCGATCGCCTTTCCATTTGGGATTGAGGGCTTCAGGCATGATGGTGAGTTGCTTTTTATAGTTGTGTAAGTTAGTGGCAATTGTCTGTTGCTGTTCTTCCAACTCGCTAATACGGCTTGCATAACCCGAGAAAATTGTCAAGCATTTTTGTAGGGTGATTTGCATCTCTTTGAGATCAAGTCGTGTAGATTTTACTTGTTGCGGTAATCCGTTGATGATGGCTTGAATCTCTTGAGAGGCTTGTTTCATCTGGATCTTGAGTTGCCGACTTTGGGTGTAAGCCCAAATTATTTTATTGCGAAAGTGAAATAACTCAATAAATAGGGGTAAAATACTCGTAATCATTTGCTGGGACTGCGGATTGTTTACCATGAATGTGCCGCTGTTGTGGGGAAAAAGGCAGATTAATAAATGGTAGTTTTGGTTAAGATTGCCGCTATCGCCAGGAACGCGCCAGAGTTCATAAAACTTGACCCCTTGAAATTCTCCAGCATTCTTAAAATCTCGGTCCCATTTGGAAGCCGGAAAAATACCCAAACTTTCGTAACAGGTTTTAGCGATTGTTTCCAGAGAGTCCGGATCAAGGGTGTCACTGGCAAGCTGTCCCCAGATTAACCAACTCTCCCCAAGGGTTGCCGGAAATGGGTGCAGTTGCGAATCGAGAATCCTTTTAATCCAGGGAATTTGTTCCTTGATATCCTTGGGGGTAGATTTTTCCGTTTCCGAGACTATTTTTCCGGCACATTCCATCAGGAGGGCGTAGGTATCCCCGATTTTTACCGGGTAGTAATATCCATCATAATTTGAAGCAAAGGGTTCGTATTGGCTTTTCAGCAAATCACGATAATCGGCAGTTAAGGCTTGACTCGCCTTGATATCGGCTAATTTTTCATTAGGAAACGTTTCTCCATAGATTTTTTGCCAAAAATTCTGGCAATTTTTCTGAATATTTTCATCGGATTGCCCCAAACCTTCGGCAAGATCATAGAGGAATCGGTCAATATTAATATAAATTAGGCGATCGCATTCACTCATGGTTGATCCAGTTTGGGGGAATAACGGCTAAAGCAGGCGGGAAAAGGGCTACCTTCATCTCGGCTCAAATCTGTTTCACATAGAATGTTAACAGGCTTGATAGAAAATTAGGCGATTTGAATGTAGCCAAATAGGGCAACTTTGGCCGAGTCTACCGAGTCGCTACTCTGGCATACTTGTTTAGTCATTTGGACTAACTCCTCATCGTTAAGTGCTTCCTGGATGTTTGGCAGTATATCCGTTAATGGAGTAGAATCACCAATTTTCTTGGAGGTGTTATCGAGGGCGAGGGAAGCGGTATTCTCCTTTTGCCAAGAAGCATCAGGGATAGTATCTAAGCCCATGCGCTGGTGGTTACCCTGTTTGACTAACCAACAATGCGCCTCTTCATAAATCGATTTTAAGGGAGGATACTCTTCGGCGATTTCATCCAGGCGATCGCTATCCAGGGAGTCAGCGATTTGGTTGAGTTGGGATTGGACGGCATCAGGTAATGCCGAGTCTAACTGGGTGAGTGCAGCCAGAAAAGATTGAAAAATTAAGGCGTCTGAATCTTTCATAATGCGTAAAGGGTAAAGGATGCCCAATGATAAGGATCAGCAAAGGGGGGATTTTTCTCTATTGTATCAAGTTCTTTCTGCCAACTGGTGAAAACGCGCCGAATCCCCCGAGGAACTGGGGGATGTTTGTCCAGTTCGTCAATCTGTTGCTGATACCACTGGAATAACTCGTCCTTGGTAACCGTTTTTAGCCAGTTTTGGGTATGGGTAAAGGCGACGGGGTAGGGATGTCCTTGTTGTAATTGCTGGTAAAAATAGAGGGCAAATAAGGTGGTGGCACGAGATTCCACTTGCCAGAGGGTACTGAGCACCGAACCGACACCGGAACGCAGGAATGCACTGGTTAATCCCACATATTCGCTGGTAATCGTCGGGTTGCCAGTGACAGCAGTTTCGCAGGCGGAAAGGGAGATCAGTTGATAGCTATAGAGGTTCAGTTTGATAATGTCTTTAACCTGGAGTTGATTGTCACCAGTCAGAAACAACTTAGAGGTAAGGGGATCGGCAGATTCATAATCCCCATGTCCCGTAAAGTGCATGACATCATGACCCTGTTGCAAGGCAGTGATTACCGCAGGGGTTGTCGCCTCAGTTTTTGCAAGGCGGGTGGTATGGGGAAACATTCGGGAAATCATTTCTGATTCAATATCCGCTGCAGGAAGGGCGGCAAGAGCTTTGTGCGAACCGTCCCTATCTTTGATGATACTGCGGGGATTTTCGATACTGAGTAGAGAACCGAAAAGCCCCCCCTTAGCAAGGGGGGGTTGGGGGGGTTCTTCTTCGATACTGAAAAGCCCCCCCTTAGCAAGGGGGGGTTGGGGGGGTTCTTCTTCGATACTGAAAAGCCCCCCCTTAGCAAGGGGGGGTTGGGGGGGTTCTTCGTGGGGTTGAAAAAATTCTTCTTCCCCGATACTACCAATAAAATGAGATAGATTAGCATCTAACCGACTCAATCCAAATGCTGCACTCGGGAGATAGGTGATAGTGCAACTCTCGGGGAATCCCTCACTTTTGAAAAATAAGGCATGGAGGGGAAGGCGATGCAAGTCTTTGTGCGGAATCAGAATCAGGCGGTGATATCCTTGGCAACCCTCCAATTCCTCTAAAATTGCCGAAATCTGGAGAATCTCTGCGAGGCAGTCGAGTTGTTGCGGCAAAGACTCGCGCCAACTGGTCGATTGTGCGCTAGTTTTGCTGCCTTTATCGCGACTATACGCTTGATTCCACTCCTCAATCCAGTTTTCCAAATCCAGCAAGTTCCCCTGATACCCGGATTGGTCCTGAAACTGGGATTGCCGCAACACCCGGGGTTCATCCTCATCCGGTTTGAGAATAAACGTAGTGAGGGCGTAGGGACTCAGATGCCAATATACCACCGCAGTCTGACCCTGCAACAACTGCCGAATCTGCTGCCAACTCGGTTCTGCCACGGCATCACCCCTGCCATCCAGCAACCAAGACAAACAGGCATTTTTCCCCGCCTCCGCCACTTCCACTGCCTGCACCACATCCCCTTGTTGCACCCACAAGTCCACGGTTAATTGATTAAAATCAGCAAATTTGAGGGCGAGTTGCCGTTGTCTGCCGGGACTTGGACATTGTTCAACTAACCGCCGTACAACATCGGTTCCCCACCGTTTCAACTGCTGCGCCTGTCCCGTTTCGAGTAATACACGAATCAATCGGCGCAAGACTTCTAAATGATTTTCGGGATAGGCAGTTTCTGTGAGGGTTTCCAGGGCGAGGTTATAATAGGTGTGTGCGGTTTGCCAGTCTTGGTGGCGAGTTTTGGGGTTTTGGCGCGATCGGTCATAATAGATATTGCCAATGTCAAGATTCAACATCCCCCACCCTTCCGGATGAGTCTCTTTCTGGCAATACTTCAACCCTTCCTGATAACTCGCCAATTCTCCCTCAAATCCTCTCTCATTCAAGTCAGGGTTTTGGATAGCGAAGGCAGAGGGTAAATAAGGAGAATTTCGCTTTTGTTTTACCTGTCCTGCGGCAATGCCTCGATTTGCCCAAGCTTGCCAATAATCCCGTTTTAGAGTTAAGGCAGAATCAGAAGAGGCAATGGCATCCTCATATTGTCCTAACTTAGACTGCGCGTTCCCTCGGTTGATATAAGCTACAGGGTCATCGGGTTTGAGGCGGATTGCTTCATTGTATGAGGCAATGGCATCCTCATATTCTCCTAAGTCAGACTGCGCTATCCCTCGGTTGGAATAAGCTTCAGGGAAATTGGCTTTGAGGGGGATTGCTTGATTGTATGAGGCAATGGCATCCTCATATTGTCCTAACTTAGACTGCGCTACCCCTCGGCAGAAATAAGCTACAGGGTCATCGGGTTTGAGGCGGATTGTTTCATTGAATGAGGCAATGGCTTCCTCATATTGTCCTAAGTTATCACACAGCACTGTTCCTCGGTTGTTATAAGCATCAGGGTAATCGGGTTTGAGGCGGATTGCTTCATTGAATAAGGCAATGGCATCAGTAAAATCCCCCCTAGCACGTTGCTCCCTCCCGCGCTGATACCATTCCTTTGCTTCATCTTTTTCCTGTCCCTCATCCTTCTTTTTCTTTTCCACAACCGCAGGCGTTATCTGTGCTAATATTTGCCTACCAATTCTTTCGGCAACTGTTCCCAATTCTCCGCGATGAAGTTGCCCGAACTGTACTAGGCGTTGGGCTATTTCTGCATGAGTTTCGGGGTTTTGTTGCAACTGTTCCCCGAAGCGCTGCAACCAGGGTATCCATTCCTCTGCTTTGATGCCGGTTGTCATTCTCAATGCCTGAATTTCTCCTCCACTGGCACCGTTTGCTACTGCTTCGAGTAGCGGCCTGAATTTTGTCTCAAATTCGATATCGGGGATTTGACGCGGTGGCGGGGGCGGTTCCGGTTTTTGGAATCGGTGTTGTAGGGATTGATTTGGTTTCAGCCACGGCCACAGTTTTTGCCACATCTGCTGTTCTCCGGTTTGGGGTTGAGGGATATAAACCACAGATTACACTGATTTTCACTGAGGGGAACCCACGGATTTGTGGGCGATTACCTGGTGAGGGTGGGCAGTGCCCACCCTACTTTTTACTCTGTGCGGGTTACAGGTTGAGGTCGGTGACTGCACCGAGGCTGCTGGATGAAACTAACTTTGCATATTTCGCGAGTACCCCTTTTGTATAACGGGGGGGGCGAGGTTGCCAGTTGGCTCGACGACGGGCTAATTCTTCATCGGATACATTGATTTGTAATTTGAGTTCGCGCGCATCAATGGTAATCGAGTCGCCTTCTTCTACTAAGGCGATCGCCCCACCGACGGCTGCTTCTGGGGCTACATGGCCGACGACCAGGCCATAAGTCCCTCCGGAGAACCGACCATCGGTGATTAATCCCACCTTATCCCCTAAACCCGCGCCAATAATTGCGGATGTCGGGGCTAACATTTCCCGCATTCCCGGTCCCCCTTTAGGACCTTCGTAGCGGACCACGATTACATCACCGGCACTAATTTTGCCATCCAAAATCGCTTTGAGGCATTCTTCCTCGGAATCAAACACCCGGGCCGGACCCTCAATCACCGGGGTTTTCACCCCGCTAATTTTAGCCACTGCGCCTTCAGAGGCGAGGTTGCCTTTCAGAATCGCCAAGTGACCCTGACGATACATCGGGTTATCCCAGGGACGAATCACATCCTGTCCGGTGGGGGGTTCTGCGGGAATATCCACCAACAATTCGGCGATGGTTTGGCCGGTAATCGTCAGCGCATCTCCATGCAGCAAATCATGGACGAGGAGCATTTTCATCACCTGGGGAATCCCACCCGCTTTGTGAAGGTCGGTTGCCACATAGCGCCCACTGGGTTTGAGGTCACAGAGCACTGGGACTCTGCCGCGAATGGTTTCAAAATCATCCAGGGTGAGGGGGACTCCCATCGCCCGGGCGATCGCCAGGAAATGGAGCACGGAATTCGTAGAACCCCCCACCGCCATAATCACCGAAATGGCATTTTCTAACGCCTTGCGGGTGATAATTTGACTGGGCAAAATTTGCTTGCGAATCGCTTCGACTAGGACCTGAGCCGATTTTTGCGTACTGTCGGCCTTTTCGGCATCTTCTGCGGCCATTGTGGAGGAGTACATCAAGCTCATCCCCATTGCTTCAAAGGCCGAAGACATGGTATTGGCTGTGAACATCCCCCCACAGGACCCGGCACCGGGACAGGCATGGCGTTCTACTTCTAGCAGTTGCTGTTCGTCAATTTTACCGGCGCTATATTCCCCGACTGCCTCAAAGGCGCTGACAACGGTGAGGTCTTTTCCATCCAAATGTCCAGGTTTGATGGTACCGCCATAGACAAAAATCGCGGGAATGTTCATGCGGGCGATCGCCAACATGGCCCCGGGCATATTTTTATCGCATCCACCAATCGCCAGGACCCCATCCAGACTCTGACCATTACAAACGGTTTCAATGGAGTCGGCAATCACTTCCCGGGACACCAGGGAATATTTCATCCCCTCGGTGCCCATCGAGATGCCATCACTAATCGTAATCGTGCCAAAAATTTGAGGCATTCCTCCAGCCTCACGGACCCCACTCTCCGCCCGTTTTGCCAGGATATCCAGCCCCATATTGCAGGGAGTAATGGTACTGAATCCATTGGCAACGCCGACAATGGGTTTGATGAAATCGGGGTCAGAAAAACCAACCGC
Organism: Oscillatoria sp. HE19RPO; assembly: GCF_024220515.1. GTDB lineage: Bacteria > Cyanobacteriota > Cyanobacteriia > Cyanobacteriales > Laspinemataceae > Laspinema. Next base: position 23,188 of record NZ_JAMXOT010000189.1, on the reverse strand, counting down.
CCGCAACATAGCTCGGTTGGGCGATCGCGCGTGTCCTTGGGTGACGGCTTGACTTCTAAGGTTATCAGGCATTCTTTTTTCCGGTAAACGAGAGTAAATCTCCAGGGGCTAATACTGTACGGTGGGGTTTGGTTATAGCTGTTTGCCTCCCAACTTTCGCTTCTCCCCCTAGGATCTATCTTTAGATTGTCTCAGAATCCAACCCTATTTGTCCTTTGTCATTTGTCGTTGGTCATTGGTCGTTGGTCATTGGTCATGGGTCCTTGGTCATTGGTGGTTTGTCCAAATGCCCGATCCTTAACAAGAGTAGGTTTTTGATGTTCAGGGTGATTCTCCGGTCCCCTCCCCTTGGTAAGGGGAGGGTTAGGGTGGGGTCCTCTTGAGGTGGCTATCCCGTAGGGAATCGCCACGTCATACCAAATCTGGTTGGTAAAAGTCGGTTTTCGGTTTTAGCCCGCGCAGGAGAGGCTCCGTCCTGTGAGCCTCCACCCTTGAGGGTGCGGGTTTTTATAGACCTTTGACAACCGAATGGAGTATCAGAAGGACTCTCCCACCCACCCATTGCTCTTGAAGCGCGGTAAGCGGAGCTATCCCGTAGGGAATCGCCACTTGCGCCTGGACCCCACCCTAACCCTCCCCTTGCCAAGGGGAGGGGACCGGAGGTGCAGTTAAATGACATAAGACATAAGACATAAGACATAAGACATAAGACCAATCCCCCATCCCCCACTTTCAATTCCTCTTAAAAGTGATTTGTGACATTGAAGACGATACATTGGAAGCACCCACCACTAGACTTGCACAGAGCGATAGCAAAGAGGCGACAGGACATGGATGTAAATGAATTACTAGAGCGATATGCAACTGGAGAAAGAGATTTTCGCAACCTCAACTTGATTGGGGCCAATTTAGCCGGTTTGGACTTAAGTGAAGTCACTTTTCGCGATGCTGACCTGCGTCAAGCCAACCTGACCTCGACCAAACTCACGGGGGCCAACCTGCGAGAAGCTAATCTGATGGGGGTAACCCTTCATCAAGCTAACCTGCGAGAAGCCAATCTGATTAATGCGAACTTAAGTAGAGCAGACTTAAGTGAAGCAGACTTAAGTTTGGCCAATATTAGCCGAGCCATTGTCGAACGAGCCAATTTACAGAAAGCTAAACTGATAGATGCTCTGGCCAGCGAGACGAGGCTGGGTTGGGCGAATCTCCAAGAAGCGTCCTTAAATCAGGCGAATCTCAGTCGAGCGAACTTAAGTGAAGCTAACTTGACCGGCGCGAATTTAGAAGGGGCCAACCTGACGATCGCCATTCTGATTCAGGCGATTATGCAAAAGGTGAATCTGACTAATGCCACCTTAAATGGAGCCAATTTAACCGGCGTTAATCTCCGAGATTCTGACTTGAGTCGAGCCAATATGAGTGGATCCAATCTAGCCGGAGCAGACTTAACGAAAAGCCAGCTTCGGGGAACTAACGTGAGTTGGACCACGATGCGCGGGACGAATTTAGAAGGGGCCAGTTTGTATCGAGCCAACCTGGGTTGGTCCAACCTCACGGGAGCCAACCTCACGGGAGCCATTTTGATGGACACGAATCTGTATCGAACGAACCTCCGGGATGTCAAGTTGACTGGAGCCATTATGCCCGATGGGGTGATCCACCAATAGCACCTGTTGCGCGAGTTGCCCAGGATTTGGCCTTTTTTCACTGAATGCGGTGCGGATTGACCGGGAATTGAGCGCTTAGGGTCTGGGATCCGCCGGTCACCGGGCTGGAGATTCCCCTGGGGCGGCCTAGGGCGTGAATGCATCACTTGTCAACCCTCCAACCGTTGCGATCGCACCTCGAACAATCGGCCTGGTTGTCCAGTCTATCTTCCCTAGGGGCAACATTCACAGCACTCTCCAGATGTGCTGTAACCCCATATCTACTTAGTTTTTGCCATGTTCAGCTCGATCGCTGAACCGGACATGGCAGGGCGATCGCCCTGGACTACGATTTTAAAACGTTTCGTGCCACGTTTGGCCGCATCACGGGTGCAGGATCCTTTGTCAGTAATCGAGCGATGATTTTGATTAGTCAGGTTAGCCTCATCAGTCTTGTCCTCACAGGACTTTCGGTGGTATTAGTGCATTCTCCCGCCCGTTGGGCTCCCCAGGCCGTCCCACCCAGCCTGGGTCCCGGGACTCTCCTCTCGATCCTTCGAGAGTCTAACCCCTTTGAAGAACCCACCCTCAACCCAGAAAATATCCCCTGCCGTGAGGAACCCATCGGCTTAGGGATTCCTGGATTTCAACCGGGAATTCATCAAGATTCGGTCTTCCGAATGTTTGGATTTCCCAGTCAAACCCTTCCCGGATATTGGCCGAATACTCATGCCGTCAGTTATGAGCTGATTCCCCATCAGGTGAGTCTAGGATTCCTGTTCGATCGCCAATCCCTACTCTTGCAGCAAACCGAAGCCTCCTTTGCTCAAACCGTCAATACGGAGATTATTCTAGGCACCTTAAACAGTATGTTAGGTTGCCAACTTAATGAAGAAATCACCTCCGGATTTCAACAAGTGTGGCAAGGTCAAGTGCGCCGGTATCAGTTTGCTCTGGGTCACCTCAAAGGGGCGATCGAGTGGGAAATCCGCTCCACATCCTCCGGCGCTCAACAGGCAGCGCGCGTTTATATTGGGATTTGGCAAGCCGGTTTACACCGCTAACGGACTCAATTTGCTCCCTCTTCGCTGCGGATGCCCCATTTTATTATACGATCGATCGAGAACCCTAAAAATAATTGGCCCCGAGGGGACGTAAGAATGATGAAAGCTCAAGATATTATGACCCAAGACGTGGTGAGCATTCGCGGCTCTGCCACCGTTGCTGAAGCGGTTAAGCTCATGAAAGAAAAGGGCTTGCGCGCGTTAGTCGTATCCCGTCGCCATGATGAAGATGCATACGGGATTGTCACCGAAACGGACATCGTTTACAAAGTAGCGGCGTTTGGACATGACCCGAAGCAGATGCGGGTGTACGAAATTATGACCAAACCCTGTATCGTTGTCAATCCTGACCTCGGTGTAGAATATGTGGCGCGGTTGTTCGCCAATACCGGCATCCGTCGTGCTCCCGTTATCAAAGGCGACTTACTCGGGATTATTTCCGTGAGCGATATTCTAACGAAGAGTGATTTCGTTGAGAAACCGAAAGCTAAACTCTTCGAGAGTGAACTGGAAAAAGCGGTTAAGGAAGCCCGAGCCATCTGTGCAGAAAAAGGCGCAACTTCTAAAGAATGTGCGGCAGCTTGGGATGCCGTGGAAGAACTACAAGCGGAAGCGTCTCATCAACGGGCGATGAAACCCGTTAAGAGTGCTTTTGAGGAATACTGCGAAGAAAACCCCGAGGCAGATGAAGCCCGGGTGTATGACGTTTAAGTTTCCAGTTCGGTGACCCGGGCTCGGCTTGATGATATCACCCAGGGGTTGCGGGATTCGAGACGATCGCCGATGACAATCCCTCCGATGTGCTAAGGTCGAACTCGGGCAATTTTTAAGCAGTGCGATCGCCAGAGTTGGCGATCGCACCCTTGTTTTTGCTCTTTGATTACAGCTATATAAAAACTAGCCCTGTCAAGGTGGTCAATGGAATCCCGCCTCATCCGGAGTTTCTCGTAGGGGCGTATTGCATACGCCCTCTTTATCCCTCTTTATCCCTCTTGATCCGTCAATGGAATCCCGCCTCATCCGGAGTTTCTCGTAGGGGCGTATTGCATACGCCCTCTTTATCCCTCTTGATCCGTCAATGGAATCCCGCCTCATCCGGAGTTTCTTGTAGGGGCGTATTGCATACATGAGAGGGCGTATGCAATACACCCCTACAAATACACCTTGACAGGGCTAGTTTTTATAGCCCTTTGAGAACCGGATTCCGCATCTGCTTCAGTTTGGCTCCCTAATACGGAATCCGGTTGTCAAAGTCTATAAAAACCCGCAGGCTCAAGGCTGGGGCTACACAAACGAAGCCTGCCTCCGCAGGCTGATCCAGAAAATCGACTTTTAACAACCGGATTGGGTATAATTCCTTGCCATCAGGAACAGGTTAAGACAAAGCGGCATCAATCCATTGCTTGAGGGTAGCTGCTACTTCAGAAATGGCAATTTCATGGGAGGTTTTAGTCGCCCGTTCTACGAGTTCTACTTTACCGGCTTTGAGAGAACGACCCGTCACAATTCGATAGGGAATTCCCACCAAATCCGCATCTTTGAATTTGACTCCGGCTCGTTCTTCCCGGTCATCTAACAGGGTTTCGATGCCGACGGCATTGAGTTCGGTGTACAGGTTTTCTGCAACTTCCACCTGTTGATCATCGGAAATATTGGGAATGCAAATAATGGCATGATAGGGAGCAATTGCCACAGGCCAAATGATGCCATCTTTATCATAAGATTGCTCTACGGCAGCTTGGGCTAATCGAGAGACTCCCACGCCATAGCATCCCATGATTAAGGGGACGTTATCTCCTTGTTCATTGGTATAGGTTGCGCCCAAGGCTTGGGAATATTTTGTTCCCAGTTGGAAGATATGACCGACTTCGATGCCTCGGGCACTTTTCAGGACTTGACTAGGGTCATGAACCGCCCGATCGCCCGCTTGGGATTTGCGTAAATCAACGATGCGATCGGTTAAGGGAAACTGTTTCCCCCAATTGGCTCCGACGACATGATAGCCGGTCTCATTGGCCCCGGTGACAAAATTCTTTAACTCCACCACCGTGCGATCGGCAAAGCGTAAAAATTCCGGGTGCAAATGTTCCGCTGGGGTGATATAATTATCCGCTAACTCTGGACCCATATATCCTAAGGGTAAAGGCTTGAGGGTTAATTGTTGCTGCACCTGTTCCGAGGGGATATCAACGGCAATAATCGCATTTCCGCCATAACTCGGGGCCAATTTTGCTAACTCATTATAGAGTTTCACTTCATTGACTTCTAAATCCCCGCGAATACTCACCAAAACCAACACCATTCTCCCATTGTCATAGACAACGCGATAAATGATATTTTTGACCACTTCCGTGGGGGAACAGTTGAGGAATTGACAAAGTTTATCAATGGTGTTGGTATTGGGGGTTTCTCGTTTTTCATAGACAACAAAGCCGCTGGGTTTGGCATCGGGGGGTAAAGAAGTGGCTTTTTCCACGTTGGCGGCATATTTGCCATCTTCGGTATAAAGAACTTCATCCTCTCCCGCTTCTGCCAAAATCATAAATTCCTGAGAAGCCGCCCCACCAATGGCCCCGGAATCGGCTTGAACTGCGCGAAATTCTAAGCCACAACGGCGAAACATATTGCTATAAGCCCAGTCCATATCCGCATAAGTTTTCTGTAAACTGGCTTCGTCTGCATGGAAAGAATAGCCATCTTTCATAATGAATTCTCGTCCGCGCATTAATCCGAAACGGGGACGAATTTCATCGCGAAATTTATTTTGAATTTGATACAAATGGAGGGGAAGTTGACGATAAGACCGAATCATATCTCGGGCGATGGCGGTGATCACCTCTTCGTGAGTCGGTCCCAGTCCCATTTCGCGTTCCTGGCGATCGGTGAGGGCAAACATAATCCCTTCTGCCTTGGTGTAAGTCTCCCACCGTCCTGACTCTTGCCATAACTCCGCCGGTTGGAGTTGCGGCAACAGGCATTCTTGAGCCCCTGTGGCGTCCATTTCCTCGCGCACAATATTGGAGACTTTTTTCAGAACCCGCCACATCAAAGGCAAATAAGCATAAACGCCACTGGCAATCCGGCGGATATAACCGGCGCGTAACAGGAGTTTATGACTGGGAATTTCCGCTTCTGCGGGGTCTTCACGGAGGGTAACAAACAGCATTTGTGATAGTCGCATCACGTTTTCCTTAATTTAGAGTTAGGGACATTATTATCTCAGAAAAAGCGGGGCGATCGCCTCGGATCCAGACCCCATCGCCCCAAATTCTCCCGATTCGGGTAAAATTCCCAGAGGTCAGACTGTCCCGCAATTGCCTAAGTCCCTAGATTAGTAGGTTGATTTCCACCGGGGAGATGCCATCACCCCAGGGCAGTCGCTGTTGCGGCGACAGAAGCGGCAATCCGATCCATCACAAATTTTCGTAACAAAACTGGACGTCGGTGTTTTTTTTTGCGACAATGAATCATGTCTGAAAAATTCATAAGCAGACGAGGCTATTAAAATGATGCCTATTTATCTTTTTTGTTTCGGCATTGGCGGGATCTTCGTCCTGTTCGCCGCAATTGGAGGACTCGACGGTGCAGATTTCGGGGTAGCCTTTGATGCGGACCTAGAAATTGCCGAAACCAGTCAAAAACTGGATCGGTTAAAACGGAAAAATTGGCTGAAGCGACTCTTTCAGTTACCGTTGTTTAGTCTCAAGTTTTGGACCTTCGGCAGTTGCTTTTTTGGATTAACGGGACTGGTTCTAAATTGGTTACGCCCGGAAATGCCTGCTGGACAAATGGCTGGAATTGCCGGGGCAATGGGTATCTTTTGTGGCAGTACAATGGTTTCTATTCTCAGAAGCCTCGGACAACGCCATGCCAATAGTCTCGCCCGTTCTAGTGACTTAGTAGGTCTTCCTGCCATCGTCCTCCTTCCTTTCAATTGCGAAAGTAGAGGCAAGGTCCGGGTTAACGTCAAAGGCGCGAATGTAGAATTTATGGCCTTTACAGACGAGTCTAAATCATTAGGAAAAGGAGACCGAGTTTTGATTGTGGGTCTCAAAAATAATCGTCTTTGGGTGGTATCAGAAGAGGCTAACGAATTGACCCACTCCCGATAATGCTTCCCAAAAACGGGGCATAATCATCGAGAAGTTCATTCAAAAACCCAACATTTCTCTCTCAATAACTCAATTGGAAAGGAATCCAACGCTATGCAACCGATTCTTCACACCTCATTGAAAACTCCAAATTTCAGCGAATCTGGGGGTGCGATCGCCCGAAAACCCCAGGAGGAAGTCTCCACCCTCCAAATTGCTCAACTCGATCCATTCCCCGCTACTCCTCAAGCGAATACGACGGATCGATTAATTTCAGTCGGCGGGACGATTGGTTTATCAATTTTTGGGTTTCTGATATTTTTGTGGATTTTAAATAAAATTCTCTGTATTTGTAAACCCAACGAAATTTTAATTTTATCCGGGTTGAAACGGAAAACTAAAGAAGGTCACGAATTAGGCTATCGAGTCACCCGCCATCGCACCATTTGTATCCCCATTTTGGAAACGGTTAAACGCATGGATTTGACCACCATGCCGGTGCCGGTAGAAGTGAAAAATGCTTATGCCAAAGGGGGAACGCCGCTGAATATTCAAGCGATCGCCAATGTCAAAATTTCCAGCAATCCGGAAATTGTCGGCAATGCGATCGAGCGCTTTTTGGACCGCGATCGCAAGGAAATTGTCCGCGTCGCCCGAGAAACCCTAGAAGGCAATTTGCGCGGGGTTGTTGCCACCTTAACCCCAGAAGAACTCAACGAAGATCGCCTGCGCTTTGCGGAACGAATTACCGATGATGTCCAGGATGATTTGCAACGGCTGGGATTAGAAATTGATACCTTAAAAATTCAAAGTGTCTCCGATGATGTAGACTACCTCAGTTCCATCGGACGCCGCCAAATTGCCGCGATCGTCCGGGATGCGGAAATTGCCGAATCCAATGCCTTGGCTGAAGCGGAGGCAGTTGAAGCGCAAACTGAGCAAGAGTCGGAAGTCGCTAAAACCCTGGCGCGCATGGCGATCGAGGAAAAAGATAACGAACTGCGGAAAATCAAAGCCGAACTGGATCAACAGGCGCGATCGGAAGAAGAACGCACCAAAGCTGCCGCCAAAGAAGCCAGAGCCCGGGCCGAACAACTGCTACAAAGTATCCGTGCGGACCTAGAACGCCTCCGTTTAGAAGCCGATGAAGTCCTACCCGCAGAAGCAGCAAGACAAGCCCAAGAGTTGCGATCGCGCGGGGAAGCAGCCGGATTCGAGGAAAATGCCAAAGCTGCCGCACAAGTTAACGACCTCTTTACCGAAATCTGGCGAGAAACGGGCACCGATGCCGCAGAAGTCTTCTTAATCCAACAGATTGAAATGGTCCTGCGAGAGGTGGCAAGTATTACCCAGCGCGTCCAGATCGATCGGATCAATGTGATTGACAACGGCGACGGCAAATCCATCGCCAGTTTAGTCAATGCCTACCCCGAAATCGTCGGACAATTCCTCGATCGCGTCGATCGCACCCTCGGCATCGACGTCATCGGCACCCTGAACCGCAGCAATGGAGACAAAGCGGAAGTATCTGCTGTAGAGAGAGTGTAGAGGGAGATGGGGAGGATAGGGGAGATGGGGAGGATAGGGGAGATGGGGAGGATAGTGAGAATACACTTCCGGTCCCCTCCCCTTGGCAAGGGGAGGGTTAGGGTGGGGTCCACCCCCTACGGAATTAAAAGATGGAGAAGAGGGGGTGTTGACCCATTGTGCCCTTGACCCTCCCTAACTCTACCTCCAATCCCCTCCCCAAAACTAATGACAAACGACAAACGACCCATTAGGAGACTCAAATGGAAGTTATTCTAGGATTACTGGCGATTTTAGGTGCAGCCGGTGGCGCAGGTGCACTGGTTATCAACAATCTGTATTACATCTGTCAACCCAGTGAAGTGCTGATTTTTGCCGGGAGTGCACGTCCCCTGGATGATCATCGCACGGCGGGATACCGCTTGGTCAAAGGGGGAAGCAGCATTCGTCTCCCCTTGTTAGAACGTGCCTACCGCATGGATCTCACCAACATGATCATCGAACTGCGGGTGACCAATGCCTACTCTAAAGGCGGCATTCCTCTCAAAGTAGAAGGGGTGGCAAATATAAAAATTGCCGGAACTGAACCGACAATCCACAATGCGATCGAGCGGTTACTCGGCAAAACCCGTAAAGAAATCGAGAAAATCGCTCAAGAAACCCTAGAGGGAAACTTGCGCGGCGTCCTAGCTTCTTTAACTCCAGAACAGATTAATGAAGATAAAATCGCCTTTGCCAAAAGCTTGCTAGAAGAAGCCGAGGACGATTTAGAAAAGTTAGGCTTAGTCTTGGATAACCTGCAAATCCAAAATATCTCCGATGATGTGCGATACTTGGATTCCATCGGACGGAAACAACGAGCGGAACTGGTCCGGGATGCTCGGATTGCAGAAGCTAGAGCCAAGGCCCAGTCTTTGATTCGCGCCGCAGAAAATGACCAAAGTACCTCGATCAAGCGAGTTGCCAGCCAAGTCGAGATCACTCGCGCCGAAGCCAATCGCCGCATTCAAGATGCGAAGACAATTCGAGCGGCATTAGTGGCTGAAGCTGAAGCAGAGATTGGCTCAGAAGTGGCACGGACTCAGGCAGATGTCGCCGTGCAAACCGAGCGGATTAAGCAAGTGGAGCAACAATTACAAGCGGATGTAGTCGCACCGGCTGAGGCACAATGTAAGCGGGCGATCGCCGAAGCGAAAGGGAAAGCATCGGAAATCATTGAAGACGGCAGAGCACAAGCAATGGGGACAAAACGTCTTGCGGAATCCTGGAAAGCTGCCGGACCCGCAGCGCGCGAGATTTTCCTATTGCAAAAACTGGAACCCCTGCTCAAAACAATGGTGTCTACCGTACCCGATGTGAGAATTCACACTTTGACTTCCATCGATACCACAAACGGCAATACTGCGGCGAAAATGGCATCCTTTTTGGAACAGTTGCGCGCAAGTACCGGGGTAGATGTGGCCGGAGTTGTGCGAAATTTCGGGTCCGGTGACAGAACAGAGGTGCAAGAGTTTACTTCCTCTAATCCTCCCAAGTTGCCGGATACACCCATCCTCTCCACAGCCGCACCCGTCGCACAAAAAATTCCCGGAACCAAGACGACAACAACAAAACAAGCGGTGAGTCCGGTGAATGCGTTATATGCTGAAGTGCAGGCATTTTTGGAAAACCTCGCTCAGGGAAATCCTTCTTCAGCCGTTGCCGAACGGGCGATCGAGCAACATATTAATTTCAATCCTAAGCTGAAAAAACAGTTACAACGCTTGAAGGAACTCGGAGGAACGGAAGCAGTGCGAGCCGTATTCGACCATCCCAGCATTCATGTTCCCGTCGGAATGATTGAAGTTTGGATCGCCAAGTAATTGGAAAGAGTAAGCAGATAAGAAACGACTGAAGTCGTTACTACAAACAGGGAGAAAAAGTTCAGTCTCCCGGGTTCAACGTCCCGACTTCAGTCGTTCTCTTCATGTTCGTAGTAACGACTTCAGTCGTTCTCTTCATGTTCGTAGTAACGACTTCAGTCGTTCTCTTCATGTTCGTAGTAACGACTTCAGTCGTTCTCTTCATGTTCGTAGTAACGACTTCAGTCGTTATGCTGGAGCATAAGGGCTGGTAGTCACCCTTTCCTGGACCACTTTTGGCGCACCGGCAACCAATCGTAAGTCTTCACAAGAAAAAGTCAGCCAAGGGTTTGACAAGTTTAACATCGAAAAAGGACTCTCCGGGGGAACCACCAATCTGCTATCAACTAACCCAATATGAGAGGTTAATTCCCCGGGAAATAAGAGTAAATTTGACCCCAAAGTGCTAAAGCTGGGAAAGGCAAAGGGGATGGGAAACCGGAATGTTTTGAGGCTAAAATCGAGACTACAAAGCAGGCGATCGCCTTGTCGAACCATCACGCGATCGCGATCGTCTTTTTCCCAAGTAAATTCAGCTAATTCTTTCGGCAATCCCCAAATTTCTCGCCCCCCTGCCACCGAATCAGGATGGTCCACATAAATGTGAGAAATCCACGCCCCAAACTGCATCCGGTGGCGGACTAATCCAGAAACTACAATTAATTCATTATATAATAAGGTTGACCCTGACCCATATTTAGCACAATAAACCCCACCCACAGTTTTTCCCGGGAAAATCTCTACAATCGCCAAATCTGAGGGAACCAGCGATCGCACGCGACGGGTATCAATGGGATGGAGAGTTTGCACGGCACGGCCTTTAAGTGTCCAAGGTGCACAGGGGTAAGGCATGAGTATTTCTCCAATGATGAGGCTCGACAAATCGGCTCAATCCAGTTCCGATTTACTTTAGCACAGTTTCCCCCCAAGGCGTCTCTATCTATCGATATAATTGAGTCAACTTTCTGAGTCCGATTCAGGCGATCGCCTCCGGTGCAAATCCATTCCCCCTGACTCATTTCTTCTTTAACTTTAGTTAAAATCATCCCCGAGATAGATTCCTCTGACTCAAAATCCTTTAAAGTTTGTTTATAGAGTATCCTGATTTAGTATGCCCTTCGTAAAATCCTATAAAATTCAGTATTTTTATAGGGTGTATCGATTCTAAAAACACTCCTTTAAACCTAGATTTTGGTATAATCATGTCTTTTCCTAGAAGCAGCGGTATTTTATTACATCCCACCTCCTTTCCCAGTCGATATGGCATCGGAGACTTTGGGTCTGAAGCGTATCAGTTTGTTGACTTTCTCGCCGAAAGCGGACAACAACTCTGGCAAGTTTTACCCCTCAGTCCAACGGGATATGGCAATTCCCCCTATATGTCCTATTCCGCTTTTGCCGGAAATCCGATGTTGATTTGTCCAGAACATCTGCAAAAAAAAGGTTTGCTTTCTGAAAAAGATTTAGCCCAAATTCCTGATTTCCCCAAGGGTTACGTTGACTTTGAAAAGGTCATTCCGGTTAAGATGAAATGGTTGAAAACCGCTTACCAAAATTTTCAGACCAACGCCACGGATGAACAGCATCAGCAACTTGAAAAATTTTGCGATCGCACCGCCTATTGGATTGAGGACTATGCCTTATTCATGGCCCTCAAAGAGAAACATCACAGCGCTGCCTGGAACTCCTGGGAACCCCTAGAAGTCCGAAAACACCAACCCAAAGCCCTAGAAACCGTCCGCAAAGAACTTAGCAGTCGCATTAGTTTTTATAAATTTTTGCAATTTGAATTTGACCAACAATGGCAAGCCTTAAAACAGTATGCCAACGACAAAAATGTGCAAATTGTCGGAGATATTCCCATTTATGTCGCCCATGATAGCGCCGATGTCTGGGCAAATTCTGACCTATTTTATTTAGACGAAGAAACCGGAGAAACCTCCCTAATGGCAGGAGTTCCGCCAGATTATTTCGCCCCGGAAACCGGGCAGCTTTGGGGAAATCCCGTTTATAATTGGGAGAAATTAAAAGAGACTGAATTCGAGTGGTGGGTTGAACGCTTTAGAACCACATTTGATGCCGTAAACTTATTGCGAATTGACCATTTTCGCGGATTTGAAGCATTTTGGGCTGTTCCCAAAGGAGAAAAAACGGCCAAAAATGGACAATGGTTAAAAGGACCGGGAATAGAGTTTTTTGAAGTGATTGGTCATAAATTAGGCAAATTACCCATCATTGCCGAAGATTTGGGGCTGATTACTCCAGAAGTGGATGCACTGCGAGAGCATTTCGATTTTCCTGGCATGAAAATTTTACAATTTGCCTTTGAGTCTCATCCAGAACTGCATTTTCTCCCTCATAACTACAAAAATCAAAACTTTGTAGTTTATCCAGGAACCCATGACAATGATACCACCGTAGGATGGTATCAACAACTGCCCGCAGAAGCTAAAGAAAAACTCTGGCGGTATTTAGATAAACCGCAATCCGCAGAATCGGAAATCCATTGGGAATTAATCCGCTTAGGATGGAGTACGATCGCCAATCAATCTATTGCTCAACTCCAAGATGTTTTAGGATTAGGCAACGACGCGCGCATGAATGCACCAGGTAAACCGGAAGGGAATTGGTCCTGGCGTTACAAACCGGAAGATTTATCTTTGGAACTTCGCAGTCGCCTGAAAAGATTAACTGAAACTTATCAACGGCTTCCCGAATAATACGGAATCCGTTATTCAAAATAAAAACCCGCACCCTCAAGGGTGGGGCTATACGGACAAAGCCTGCCTCCGCAGGCTAGTCTATCAAAATTATTTTCTAACCTAACTTTGAGGGGGAAATATTTCAGCCAAATCCAATAATATATCTGAAAACCCGCACCCTCAAGGGTGGAGGCTCACAGGACAAAGCCTGCCTCCGCAGGCTAGTCTATCAAAATCATTTTCTAACCTAACTTTGAGGGGGAAATATTTCAGCCAAATCCAATAATATATCTGAAAACCCGCACCCTAAAGGGTGGGGCTATACGGACAAAGCCTGCCTCCGCAGGCTAGTCTATCAAAATCATTTTCTAACCTAACTTTGAGGGGGAAATATTTCAGCTAAATCCAATAATATATCTGAAAACCCGCACCCTAAAGGGTGGGGCTATACGGACAAAGCCTGCCTCCGCAGGCTAGTCTATCAAAATTATTTCTGAACCTAACTTTGAGGGGGAAATATTTCAGCTAAATCCAATAATATATCTGAAAACCCAGGCAAAGGAACCTGTTCATTGGGTAAAACAATTCGACGCTGACGATAGCCAAAACTTTCCCGATTATCCTGATAGGGTTCGCTGTAGCATTCCAGGGTATTGTTCACTAAATTAAAAATCCAATAGTCAGCAATCCCTGACTTGGCATACAGCGGCAATTTCACCTCGCGATCGTAACGTAAAGAAGAATCAGCAATTTCAATCACCAGGATGACATCCTCTGGGGTGGGATGTCCCGATAAATAGTCATCGGCACGATTTTTCACCAGGGCAATATCTGGTTCGGGTTCACTATTGGGTGCGAGAAATAAAGGATCTTGAATTTGGATAGTAGCACGCTCTCCCAACCGTTGCCCGAATGCTCTGAGTAACCGTTTCGTAACCGTGGTATGTGCGGTCCCTTTAGCTGCCATTTGAAGAATTTCCCCTTGAATCAGTTCAACGCGATCGCCCTCCTGGAAAAAGCCCAATTCCGTGAGTCGGTGATATTCCTGAATCGTAAACCGTTTAGCCGTAGGAATCATCATCACATTCCAAAAACAATAGGTCTACAGGTATTGTACCGCAGTTGTCTGGCTTGAGGATTGACGGAAATGGGCGATCGGCTAAAATGGGAACATCAATATCCGCTGTTCAGTCGAAAAAATAACCTCTTTTTAGGGTAAAAATGGTAGTGATAGTCACAAATTTATGACTAAAACTTGCCATAATAGACCCGCATAAATCTCGATTTTTCAATAGAAATGGAGAAAAAATTATGTCCTTACCTAACCAAGGCCAAATGACATGGAAACCCGATGGTACAATGGGGCGAGTCTTATATTTACGGATGAAACCCCATGAACAATGGCGCTGTTACAAAGAATTCCCCCAATATTTTATTCCCGACTCCCCCGGAAACTCTCAAGGATACAATACTTTTGTTTCTTTACTGCGCCAGCAATGGAAAGTCATGTAGGAGTTTCTTCCGCCTTGACTCTATGCAATTCCTAAATGATAAAAAGCCCGCATTTGCGGGCTTTTTTTATCGGGTAACTTGAATCAGTTTGTAATTGTTAACTCAAAGACACTAATTGATTGCCGCACTTAAAACAAAACTTAGAATTAGCTGGGTTTTTCGTGCCGCATTTGGTGCAGAATACATGGGTTTGTGGGGGTGCATCGGTGGGAGTGGCAACGGCGGTGGGGGCGGTTGCTGGGGGGACGGGAGATGCAGCAACAGCGAGATGCAATTGATGGGTTTCGATCGCCTCTTGGATGATTTTGGCTTCTCGCTTATAAATCAAGCTATCTTTGCCGCCTTCTTTCTCCAGTTCCGTTTGTCGTTCCCCCAAATACTCCATAAAATGTTGATACAATTCCCGCTTTTGGGTTGCTGTTTCAGCAGCGTTAATTTTGGCAGTAACTTGGCGCTGAATTTCCTCGCGATCGCCTCGGCATTGATTCACTTCTAGCACTTGTACCGCTTCTTCCCAAGTGGCAGATATCTCGACATTTTCACTGCCGATGGAGGTTTGGCGGGTATAACGGACTAGATTTTCCTTCGTTTGGCGATTTTCTTCAATGCGTAAAACATTCAAAGAACGTCCTAACACCACCAATTGATATACTGCCGGATTCTCGGGGAAAATATCCCAAAAGGGCGGTTCTTTTTGGATATGAACGGGAATTGGGGGGTCTTTGCTTTCTCCTTTTAATTGGGCGCGTTTTGCTTCAATGGTTTGTCCTTTCCAGTCTTGATAGGAGTGGCGCAATTCCTGCATTCCATCAATACAGCGTAAGGAAAATCCCCCCATTTCTTGCACGAATACGACCCGATGTCGTTCTTCTTCTCCTAAGGGGGTAACCGCATCGGAACTGCCGACTCGTTCCTCTAATAAGGGGAGGAGTTTAATGGCAGCCGGGTCCGTGGGAGTGCGCCCTCCGACTACTGCAACTTTGGTATTTGTAGCGGGGGTAAATCCGGCATCTCGTCCTGTCATGACGGCAGGATTGAGGAGGATAACGGGTTTGGATTTACTGTAGGCGATCGCCAATTGATTGCGGATTTCAGCGGCATCATTATTAAAGACTTTGAACAGGCGATCGCAAGCTGCCAGTTCCCGTTTAATCCGGCTACTATTCGGGGCTAAATTGATAATGCTACGGCTTTTTTCTGCTATAATCCCTTGGAAATCCTCTTCTTGAACTTCCGCTAATTGTTGAACATCAAACAGGCGCATAGTTTCCCCTGCCGCCCGGTTTTGTTTCCACAAGGGACTGCTATCGGCGAGGACTTGATTGGATAAATTACTACAGAGTCCATCGAGTCCCGTTTGATAGCGACTCTTGCTACCTTCGGTGGAACTGGCATATTGTTCAATCAAGTCTTGATAGAGTTGATTCAGTTCTTGGCGATCGTATAATTTAATCCCATTAATCGTTAACGCATCGGCACTATCCGCTTGGGAATCCGCTTCATGGGCGAAGGTATCGCGAGTTTGGCGCATCTTCTGAGTCCATCGGGCCAATCGGCGCTCTAACTCATCTAAATGCTCCTGTAACCGGGCGATGGTATCCAATCCCAAAAACCGCGTTTTGCGCTGAATGGTGGCAATTAAGCTCCCTTCTAAACCCGCTAATCCCTTTTCTGCATACTCCTCCATTTTTGCCTGTTTGGTTAAGCCAAATTTATCTTTAAAATGGCCGATATCTTGTAAGGCATCCTCATACTGTTTGCGGCGGTTTTCTTCATTGGGTTGCCAGACTTTCTCCCCTTCTCGCCGAAACTTTTCCACGGCATTCTCGAAGACTTGACGCACGGTAACCAGAAAGATTTCTGCAAATTTTGGCCCCCGATTGCGGTCCTCAATAATCCGATAAAATTCCTCTTCTAAGGCTTGGCGTCCTTGTTGGATGATGCGATTGCGATTATCGTACATTTTTTGCAAAAAATCCCCATGCAATCGTTCATCGGGACTCAGTTCTCGCAGGTGATTGGCCCGGTATTCCTCCACTTTTTCCTGTAAAAACTCTCCAAATTGGAGGATTTTGCCCTTTTCAGTTCCCGCAACTCCCATTACCCCTTGTTGGGTACATTGGAGGAGATTTTCTCGGGAAATTTCACTGCGGATACTATTGACAAAACTGGAGATTTCGGCCACATAAGATTTATCTCCTGCTGCCCCTAAATCCGTGAGTAACTCCATATCGGTGAGGCGCATCCGTTTGAGAATGTCATTCTGCACTAACTCAAAAGTTTGCGGGGGTAAAAGAACACTTTCGTTTAACCACCAGCTTACAAAGTCGGCAGCAAGGCGATTGGATAAGGAGGTTCTAATTTGGGCAATGGGAATTTCAATGGTGGAGAGTCCAAAACTCATGAAGTTTTTGGGATACCCTCGTCCTCCGGGGTCTGCTTGTGCCCAAGCGCCTTTGATATTATCTCGAATTGAGCGCTTATGAGGGGCGAAGTCGGAGGTTAAATCCAGAAAGATATTTTGAGAAATTAGTTCGCGAATTTGGTCGAGGGTAAATTCACTGTCGCCGTTTTTTGTGCCGACTAGGTAGGTGAAGTCAAAGGGGGCACGATTCGATCGCACTTCATCGAGTAAGCTGGCACTATACTGGGCTAAATATTCCGTGCGATAGTCGGAAAAATAGCTCAATTCCATCATGGCAGCATATCCATTGGCAAGGACGCGATCGCCCACGTTAATGGTAGCAAAGGCGGCAGGTAATGGGGCGATCGCCGTTACCATTGGACTCCCTTGTCCTTTCAGCCAATGATTGATACAGTAGCCGATATCAATCAACATTCCACTGCCGGTTCCCCCAGAGAGAGACCCGATTACAAACACATTAATCCCCGAAGTCACGACTTTGATACCGTAGCGATCGAGCATATAATTCTCATGACCTTTAATGCGATCGCAAGACCGTTCAAAGGCTTTCTGAATCCCGTGATAGTTGCAGAAAAACGCAAACCGACCACAGCCCCGAATTTGTCCCGCCCCTGCTTCAATAGCACTAATATTCCGTTCCAATTCCGTGGGAAACCAGCGTTCAATCCAGGGATAATTCTGCATATTTGACATCATATCCCGCACCTGCCGCCCACTGACACTGGCCCAGTATTTTTCATGGTCTTTAAAGGCCGAACCTGCTGCCACCGAACTGCTGACCTTATATTCTTTATCCGTATCAATCACCAAAAAGCTAATTAAGGGAAAATTCGCTAAACTTCCATAAGTTTCCTCCACTAAACGCCGGACTCTGGAGAGCACTTCATGTCCCGTTCCACCCACGCCCACGAGGACAGTGGGAACCATACTTTTTTCATCAACTGCTGCCATATTTTTTTCCTGTTTATTAATGACTAAATTAGGAGAGTTAGGATGTCGGTTTGGACATCCTAACCCTGAGTTTTTTACCGTCTAGGAACCCGTTAATCAGCTAAGTCCTCGGGGTCAACCCCCAACTCCCGCAATCGGGCGGCAAGGCGATCGGCCCGTTGGCGTTCCTGTTCAGTCCGTTGGCGTTCCTGTTCGGCCCGTTGGCGTTCCTGTTCGGCCTGTTCGTGACCGGATAACAGCAAATTTCCTTGACTGTCCCACCAGCGTAACCAAGGAAGGTCCATGTTGCCATACAATCCCGACCAAATTCCTAGTTCCACCCCCAGTTCTGGAATGGGAAAATGACCCCGTTCATTGGCTGGAATTAACTCATAGCGACCGATGGTGAGACCATAGACTTCCACACTGGCTTTTTGAACTTCATAAATCGCATAGTAGGCGGGTCGAATCACGGTTTCATAGATCCAGAATTTGCCTTCCCAAGGGGTTTTATCTCGTTCTTCGGCACCATTCCCCGAAACAAATTCAATGACAATTTGGGGGGGAATAACTTCTTGCCACAAGACATAGGACCGTCTCGGTTGTCCGTCCAAGGTGGGAGGAACATTGGGAACATAGAACCAATCCGGCGCTTTCGCACCTTTCAGGGGTGGGTCGGTGATTCGCCAGTAAATGCCACTATCTTGACCGATGCAGTAATTTCCATCGGGATGTTTGGCATCCAGAACCGGAAGAATTGAATCAGTCAAGAGGATGCTTTGTGGGTGTTCTTGAAAGTTCTGCACAAAGGTGCCATCCTCACAGGGTAGTTGGGTATGATCGGGCAGGGAGGTAACCGATTCCGTGCTAATAGTCATAATGAATCATTATCCGATGAAAGTTTACAGGGTTTTAGGGGCAAGCCGTGAATTTTAAATTGAAATCTCTCTTGACTTATTTCTAACATACTCCGGAGCAGATTGTCCAATCAAAAGCGAGAAAGATTTGACTTCCAAATCGAGTCTCAATCCACCGGCTTTAATTTGAAACATTCAACCTTAATCACCTTCTAATCCATGCCATGTTTTCAGGCAAACTTTAGGGGAAATTCATTAAATTGGATTACCAAATGGTGGATAAATCTAAGACAAATCCCGGTAAAACGGACTCCTCGCTTAAGGTGGTGGGTTGGGTCAAACAGCCTACAGGTTGGTTGGGACGATAAATATAAACTTGCTGGTGTTTGCGGTCAATTAGCCACCCGAGTAATGTTCCCTGCTCAATATAATCTTGCAGTTTATCTTGCAGGCGTTTCAAGTTGTCACTGGGGGACCGGAGTTCGACGACAAAATCCGGACAGATGGGGGCAAATTTTTGTTGTTGTTCTGGGGTGAGATTGTGCCATTTTTCGAGTCTTATCCAGGCTGCATCAGAGGATTTTATAGAGCCATTGGGAAGGGTAAAGCCGGTGGAAGAATCAAATCCGATTCCAGTTTTGTTTTGTCGAGTCCAGAGTCCGAGTTGGAAAATTAAATCAAAATTGCGGTTTCCGGTTTCTGAACCCGTGGGGGACATGATAATCACTTCTCCTTTGGCGGTGCGTTCAATTCGATAGTCTCGGTTTTGTTGGCAAAAATCGAAAAATTGCTCGTCTGTCATCTCGATCGCCGGAGACATTTGCAGGACCAATGGGGAAATTTCAGGGACCGCTAGGGTGGTATTCATGGTTAGAGTAACCCAATGAAGTTTACAGGACCAATGTTGTCGGGAAATTTACTCAATTTTATCATTTTTAGGGGGTTGGAGGTGGCTGATGCTTCCCCTGTTCCCGGCGATCGGTTAGAATTTTAAATTAATCCTTCCCCCAGATTTAAACCCTTGTCCTCTCCCACTTCTGTTTCCATTCCCTTGAGTAACCGCCTGCATCGCTTTTGCATGGCACCTGCACCCTCTACCCCTAAATCAGCGGTAATTTTTTGGTTCAGTTTGAGCTTGACGTTCGCCGCTATCTATGGAATTGGGGGACTTCAGCAAGCATTTAGTGCTGATTTAGTGGTGCAAGATGATGCGCGGCAGCACGTTTTTTGGATGCAGCGCTTTTTGGATCCGGGGTTATTCCCCAATGATTTAATTGCGGATTATTTTCAATCTGTTGCACCTGCCGGTTATGCACTGTTGTATCGGTTTATGGCAGCGGTGGGAATTGCCCCCTTGTTGCTGAGTAAACTGTTGCCTCTTCTGTTGGGTTTAATCACCACTATTTTTTGTTTTGGAGTCACGATGGAGTTGTTTCCGGTGCCATTTGCCGGGTTTGTAGCATCTTTATTACTCAATCAAAGTTTGTGGATGCAAGATGGGCTGATTTCTGCTACGCCGAAAGCATTTGTCTATCCCTTGTTTTTGCCGCTTCTGTATTATTTTTTACAGAAAAATGTTGTTTTTACAGGGATTTTTATTGCCATACTAGGACTCTTTTATCCCCAATATGTGTTAATTATTGCCGTAATTTTAATTTTACAAGGTATAGAGTGGAAAAGTTGGAAAATTCGGATTAAACTGACCCGTCAGGATATTAATTTATTGGGAATTAATCTAGCTATTGCTGGATTAATTTTAGTGATTTATGCCCTAACTAGCTCAGACTTTGGTCCGACGATTTCGGCTTCGCAAGCGCGACAACTGCCGGAATTTTTATCGGGAGGAAGAAGCCAATTTTTTATGGATGATGCTTGGGCGTTTTGGTTTCATGGAAGAAGTGGGATTGCCCTGTCTGCTATTTTAACTCCGGTGTTCATGGCTTTAGGCTTTTTGTTGCCAATTTTGCTCAAATTTCCCAAGGTATTTATTTTAGTCTCGGCGGTTTCTGCACGCATCCGAATTTTATTAGAGATTGTAATTGCCGCTTTTTTGATGTTTTTTGCGGCGCATGGATTGCTGTTTAAACTCCATTTGCCGAGTCGCTATACCCAGCATAGTTTACGAATGGTGATGGCATGGGCGGCTGCGATCGCCATTACCATTCTACTCGATGCCCTCTGGAGATGGGGACAATCAGTGCCTAAAAAAATTACCGCAGGAATCATTTCTGGGCTGTTGGCTATAGCCTTTCTCTTTTATCCTCAGTTGGCGATGAACAATTTTCCCTGGACTTCTTATGAACGGGGAGAACAACCTGAACTTTATGCCTTCTTGCAACAGCAACCATCGGATATTTTGATTGCTTCCCTAGCAGAAGAAGCCAATAATTTACCCACCTTTGCTCATCGTTCGGTTTTGGCTGCCCGAGAATATGCAATTCCCTATCATTGGGGTTACTATGAACGGTTTAGAAATCGCCTCCAGCGGATGATTCAAGCACAGTATAGTCCCAATATGGGGGATGTCGTTGTCTTTTTGCAAGAAAATGGGGTGGATTGGTGGTTGATTGAAAAAGGGGCGTTTACTCCGGGGTATTTATCTTACAATCGGTGGTTAAACCCCTATGCCGTTACCCAGGAGGCGATCGCCAATCTGGAAGCGGGCATTCAACCGGCGATCGCCACCCTAATGACCCAGTGTTCAAGGTTTGAAACCGCTGATTTTGCTGTCTTATCAGCGGATTGTATTTTAACGGTTCAGCAGGATTAAGGATGAAAACTCCCCAACTTTATTGGAATAGTCTACGGGTTTTAGTGGCGTTAGTTCTCGCGATCGGTATCTTTTTGAGGTTTTATAATTTAGACCAAAAAATTTACTGGGTGGATGAAGTCCATACCTCTTTGCGAGTGGCAGGATACCGAAAATCCAACTTTTATGAGCAACTTCCCACGGGGGAACCCCTGACGATCGCCCAGTTGCAAGAGTTTCAAAGCCTCTCCCCAGAACGCGGGTGGGGAGATACCCTCAATGCCTTGGCTAAAAATGCTGAACACGCTCCCATTTATTACCTTTTAACCCGCCTCTGGATGGAACTATTTGGCAACTCTATCACCGTGACTCGTAGCGTTGCAGCAATTTTGAGCCTGTTGGCATTTCCGGCTATTTACTTTCTCAGTTTAGAGCTATTTGCTGCCCCAATGGTCGGCTGGATTGCCCTGTCTTTTGTAGCAGTTTCTCCCTTACATTTGCTCTATGCTCAAGAAGCCAGACAATATAGTTTATGGACGGTTGTTACCTTAGTTTCCGGTTTAGCCTTGTTGCGATCGCTGCGCTTGAAAACCCGCCGCAGTTGGGTAATTTATGCCGTAACCGTTGTCTTAGGCTTCTATTCCCACCTGATTTCAGGATTAGTCTTTTTCGGTCATGGATTGTATGTGGGATTTCACGAAAAATGGAAATGGACTCAATCCTTTAAATTTTATCTGATTGCTTCCGGAATTGGTTGTGCTGCCTTGATTCCCTGGATTGTGGTTTATTTCAATAATAACAGCCGACTGGGGGGATGGTTGGGGCGAGATACGCCTCTGGATGCCTTAGTGAAACGTTGGGTGGTGAATTTGAGTTCAGTCTTTTTTGACCTTCATAGCGTCTATCCTCTGCGGTTTTTTGATGTAGAATTAGGCCAAGATTTCACCCCCTTGGCTTGGGGCAATCTCTGGGGGTATGCTGTTATCCCGATTCTCCTGTTCGTCGGATATGCCTTGTGGGTGACGGTTCGCAAAAACCCGAAATTCGTCGGGGGGTTTCTGCTCACATCCATTGCCGCTAATGGCTTGTTTTTGATGCTCTATGATGTGATTTCCGGGGGTCAGAGGTCGGGGATTGCTCGCTATCTTTTACCCTCCTATTTAGCCCTGCAATTGGCGGTTGCCTATCTATTCGCCAGTCGCCTCCGTCTCGATACTGGAAGAAATCTCCAGCGTCGATTCTGGCAATTTGCCTATGTGGCATTGCTGGGGGTCGGTATTGTATCCGGTGTTGTGAGTGCCTCTGCGGAAACCTGGTGGCATAAATATAGTTGTTATTATGATGTGGAAGTCGCCCAACTGGTCAATCAAGAGCAAAACCCTGTGGTAATCGGGAGTCGCGATCGCCTCAGTCGTCTGATTGCCTTGAGTTATAAACTCAATTCCGATGTGCGCTTTCTTCTCCTCCCTAACAGCGATGGCGTGGAAATCACCGAACCCTCATCCTCCCTGTTTTTATTCCGTCCCACTGAGGAGTTGTATCAATCCCTTGAGTTCGATCCGCGTTATACCCTCAATCCCCTCCATCCCTTTGGGCATATTTGGAGTATAGAAAAAGCCGTACCCCTAGATGGAGGATAAAGTAAAAACCCGCAGGCTCAAGCCTGGGGCTATACAGACAAAGCCTGCCTACGCAGGCTGAAGAGAAAATCGACTTTTAACAACCGTATTTGGTATGATAATACGGAATCCGGTTGTCAAAGGTCTGTAAAAACCCGCAGG
>NZ_JAMXOT010000478.1 GCF_024220515.1 Oscillatoria sp. HE19RPO | reverse complement strand
CGCAATGCTTGCGCCCTCCGGAGGGCGCAAGCATTGCGCCCCTACAATCTACAGACCTTGACAGGGCTAATAAAAACCCGCACCCTCAAGGGTGGAGGCTCACAGGACGAAGCCCGCCTGCGCGGGCTAATACAGAAAACTGACTTTTGACAACCGGATTTGGGATTGTACGGAATTCGGTTTTAAAAGTCTATAAAAACCCGCAGGCTGAAGCCTGGGGCTATACGGACGAAGCCCGCCTGCGCGGGCTGAAGAGTATTGGTAGGTCTTTGGCAACCGGATTTGAGATTAGATCAGCTTAACGGCACGTAATCCAAACATCAGGACCACGGCACTGACGAAGGCTCCACCAACAATTAAAGCATAAGCAAGGATTCCAGACATTGAGAAGTATCTCCATTTAAAATCGTTACCCACCATTGAATCATGGCTTGCGATACAATACAGCACTCTAGGTTTAGTGAATGGGTTGTTTACCATGCCGTCTGTTATCCGCGTCAATCTGCCCCAGGACTCTTATGATATTGCGATCGCCCCTCAATCCTTAGATCAACTCGGGGAGAAGATGCAACCCCTGAAGTTGGGGAAAAAAGTGTTAGTGGTGTCCAACCCCGTGGTGGATCGACGGTATGGCGACTGCCTCCGGTCCTCCTTAACTGCCGCCGGATTTGACCTATCCACCTGCATCCTGACAGCAGGAGAACAATACAAAACCCTGCGATCCATCCAAAAAATTTACGATGCGGCCCTAGAACAGCGCCTAGAACGGTCCTCCACAATGGTTGCTTTAGGCGGTGGGGTTGTGGGAGATATGACCGGATTTGCAGCAGCGACTTGGTTGCGGGGGATTAATTTTGTCCAAGTTCCCACAACTCTGTTAGCGATGGTAGATGCGTCAATTGGGGGCAAAACCGGGGTGAATCATCCCCAGGGGAAAAATCTGATTGGGGCATTTTATCAACCGAAGTTGGTGGCGATCGACCCCGAGGTGCTAAAAACCCTCCCAGCCCGGGAATTTCGAGCAGGAATGGCCGAGGTAATTAAATATGGGGTGATTTGGGATTCGGAATTATTCACCCAGATGGAACAGGCAAAGCGGTTGGATCAGTTACGCTATGTGGATGCGGGATTTTTGGAAGAAATTCTCGCCCGTTCTTGTCAAAGTAAAGCGGATGTGGTGGGTAAAGATGAAAAAGAAGCAGGATTGCGGGCGATTCTGAATTATGGTCACACGATTGGTCATGCGGTGGAAAGTTTGACGCACTATAAGGGGACGAATCATGGGGAAGCGGTGGCGATCGGGATGGTAGCGGCATCGCGGTTAGCGGTGGTGTTGGGACTCTGGGATGAGGAGTGCGATCGCCGTCAGTTTGCCTTGATTGAAAAAGCCGGGTTGCCGACGAAATTACCTGAAGGATTGAATCTTGAGGAAATTATTGACACCCTGCAAACCGATAAGAAGGTCAAAGATGGACAAGTGCGGTTTGTGTTACCGACGCAAATTGGGGCCGCAACGGTGAGCGATCGCGTCACGTCAGATTTGATTCGCCAGATATTGCCTGGAATGCAGTAACGCTGGTTCACTTGGGAGAGTCCGCAAAAGGGGGATGCCATGAGCAAGTATGACAAACTGTTCCAAACTTATGCGAAATCAACGGAAAAACTCACGCCTCTCGAAGCGTTGTTTGCCATTACGTTGATTGTGGTTTATGCCGATGGCCAAATGTCTGAACAACAATCGGAGTTACTCCATGAGTTGATGGCAAGTGGGGCGATGAGAGGGTATGTGGAAGAAGATATCCAAAAAATTTCGGACAAAGTTGATAGGATTTGGGACCGTCAAGGGACTTCGGCCTTGTTTAATGCTGCCATTGAAGCCCTCCCGGATGATATGGTGGAAGATGCCTTTTCTGTAGCGGCGACCTTTGCGATCGTTGATGGGAAGGTGACGCCAGAAGAATCGCAATATTTGGAAAAACTCGCCCAAGCGCTGAAAATTCCCGCAGAAACGGCACCCCGACTGATTGCCGAAGCTTGGGAGAATTATTGGCGATCGGAATAATACGGAATTCGGTTCTGATATGTCTATAAAAACCCGCACCCGTGCATGGTGGGGCACTCGCGGACGAAGCGGTGCCTGCGCGGGCTAATCCAGGAAATCGACTTTTAACAACCGGATTTGGTATAAAAACCCTTTGTGGGTCCTCTGTCCTTGGCGACGGGGAGGGCGATCGAACCGATTTATAAATCTGTAGGGGCGATTCGCGAATCGCCAAAGGATGTAGAGGCGATTCGCGAATCG
>NZ_JAMXOT010000477.1 GCF_024220515.1 Oscillatoria sp. HE19RPO | reverse complement strand
ACATGGGGGAACGACTGAAGTCGGGACGTTGAACATGGATAAGAACGACTGAAGTCGGGACGTTGAACATGGATAACGACTGAAGTCGGGACGTTGAAGGTGGAGTACGCCTGAAGTCGGGACGTTGAACATGGATAACGACTGAAGTCGGGACGTTGAACATGGATAACGACTGAAGTCGGGACGTTGAACGTGGAGGACGACTGAAGTCGTTACTACCTTTCCTCTTCAGCCTGCGTAGGCAGGCTTCGTTTGTATAGCCCCACCCTTCAGGGTGTGGGTTTTTACTTGCGGTGATGGGGACTTTTCTTGACAGGGCAATGCGATCGCATTACCCTGGAGATAGGGCTTCCCTGAGCGGGTTATCAGCCCTGAAGTTGCTAGGGAACTTGTTATGACTGCCCAACCCATCCAACGCTTAGAATCTAAGCTGACTGCTCGTTATCAAACCACCGTCCCCGAGTCGGTTCGTAATGTATTGGGCTTGAAGAAGCTAGATAAAATTAGTTATCATATTCTATCTAATGGCCAGGTGGTGATTTCTCGTGCTGATTCAGATGAGAGGGAAACCGATCCGGTACTGGAAAAGTTTTTAAGTTTTTTAGCGCGAGATATAGAAAATAACCCTCAGCACTTGACAACAATTAACTCCGATTTAGTCAATCGGGTTCAGTCCTTGGTTGGTGATGTAGCAATTGATCTAAGTGCCTCACTACCCGAGGAGGATGAGTAAGATTGTCTGGAGATGGGCCGTTAGTTATTAATGGATGGAGTATCTTTGCTCATCCTCTTTTTATCGAGCTCTTTGAGCAACTTCTGACCCAGGTTGAGAATTTGCGTCAGAAGGACCCGATCGGTTATCGAGAAAAAAATGCGACCAAGCGTTTAGCTGCAATTGCTAAGTTGGCATTTGATGTCATTCCGCAAGATCCAACTCGGAATGAGTATCGCCAAGGGTCTACTCTGGGCGAGGAATATAAGCATTGGTTTAGAGCTAAATTTTTTCAACAGTACCGCTTATTTTTTCGATATCACCAAGACAGCAAAATCTTAGTTTTTGTTTGGGTCAATGATGATAATTCCAAACGGGCTTATAATAGCAAGACAGATGCTTATCGAGTTTTTACTAAAATGCTAAATAGCGGTTATCCACCAGATGAATGGGATGACTTAATGACCGAAGTTCAAGGGGAAAATGAGCGATTAAAACAAATAGCTAATTTAGAATTGTAAGTTTTTAAATTAGCTCAAATAGCCCTTTGCCTAAATTATTTAGACCCGGGGCTACATCCCGATAAATGTTGGGAAGTCATATAGCGTTTCCCACAGTTATGAGCCCATTATTAAGGAGTGCGTAAAGCCTAAGCGCTTAGGCTTTACGCACTCCTTAATAGTTAATAGCATCCGTACCTCATGAATCCGGGAACCGCTAGAACGACTGAAGTCGTTACTACGAACATAGATAAGAGAACGACTGAAGTCGTTACTACGAACATAGATAAGGGGATTCCAACAAATAAATCATCCTTGCTTTGATGCGATCGCACCTAACAAGGCTCTTTTAGCCCGCGCAGGCACCGCTTTGTCCGTGTAGCCCCAGGCTTGAGCCTGCGGGTTTTTTGAAGGTTTTATTTTTTG
>NZ_JAMXOT010000188.1 GCF_024220515.1 Oscillatoria sp. HE19RPO | reverse complement strand
CCAAAAAATAAAACCTTCAAAAAACCCGCAGGCTCAAGCCTGGAGGCTCACAGGACAAAGCGGTGCCTGCGCGGGCTAAAAGAGCCTTGTTAGGTGCGATCGCATCAAAGCAAGGATGATTTATTTGTTGGAATCCCCTAGGTGAAAATTGAGAAAATATTTCCAGGGTCTTCTACTACAAAAATTAGCAATTAGCCTCAACGCTAATTGCTATTGATTAAAACTTACCGATTTCTTAATAGAGGTGATTGGGGTGATTAATCGAGGGAAATACTCCGTACTTGGGGTAGAAATATCAGCCATTGATTATGACTATGGTGTGGAAGCGATTATTAATGCAGCAAAGGCGCGATCGCCTCTAGCCATGACAGCTTTGGCGGTTCATGGCGTGATGACGGGCTTTTCTGATCCCGTGCATCGTCGCCGCTTAAACGCATTTGACTTGGTAACTCCTGATGGACAGCCAGTTCGCTGGGCGCTCAACTGGATTCATGGGATTAAACTGCCCGATCGCGTCTATGGTCCCACCTTAACTTTAAAAGTCTTAGAAGCGGCTGCAATGGAAGGATTGCCAGTCTATTTTTACGGCAGCAAACAGGAAACCTTGGATCTTTTATTGGAGAAATTACAGATTAAATTTCCAGGGTTAAAAGTCGTGGGTGCAGAACCCTCTAAATTTCGCCGGTTAACTTCTGAAGAAAAAGAGGAAGTGGTTAATCGGATCAAAAATAGCGGTGCAACCATTACTTTTGTTGGGTTAGGTTGTCCTCGTCAAGAAGTCTGGGTGTATGAATATCGCAATCATTTACCCATGCCATTGATGGCAGTCGGTGCAGCGTTTGATTTTCATGCGGGGACGGTATCTCAGGCACCGCCTTGGATGCAAAAACGGGGATTGGAATGGTTCTACCGATTGATTCAGGAACCGGGACGGTTGTGGAAGCGCTATTTGTTACTGAATCCGATGTATTTGACCTTTACGTTTTTACAAATGTTATCCATTTCTAAGCAGCCGGTTTTGAAACCCACGGGACTGGAACAGGAAGAGTCTTATGGATAAGCGATGAATTGGGTTAGGTCAGGGTTCAATCTGTTGTTAACGGAACATAGCCCGCATTTAAGCGGGCTATTTTTTAGAATTTAGATTGAGATTTGGATTAAGATTTGGATTAAGATTTTAATTGATTTTCAGCTAATAAAAATGACTGTTTCAAGAGGAGGTATTAAACAACGATGGAAGGAATTATAATATTATTGGTATCGTTTGCTTTAATTGCTTGGCTCTTTAGAAAATTTCAAGGGAATTCAAGAGGTTCAGGTTATACACCAGTTCGCAGTTATAGAAGGAAAGATGGGACTCCTGTTCGCTCTCATCTAAGACGTAAACGACATTAATATCCTTTCATTATCATCCGATAAATCTAATGGGTTAGGTCTCCTAGTTTATGCTTGGCTACAACATTAGATTGTGTACTGGCCCTTTTTAAGTTATGTTACCATAAAGAAGCGAGTTAGGGAAAAAAATGAGCGTAATCATTCCAGACGAGCTCCTCCAAACAACCCGGATGTCTGATGCTGAACTCCTGCAAGAAATCGCAGTGATGCTTTTCCAAAAAGAGAAATTAACCCTGGCACAAGCGAGTCGTTTGGCCCAGATGAATCGACTTCAGTTTCAACACTTGCTGGCAAGTCGAAAAATCCCCGTCCATTATGACATTCCGGAACTAGAATCGGACATAAAAACCATGCGAGAACTGGGATATTTGTGATTATCGTCAGTAATACTTCACCTATCACCAACTTAGCTGCTATTGGACGCCTGAACCTCCTATTAATATAATAGAAATGACGAGCAAGATGCTCCCACGATTAGACGTTAAATTCATTATCAGAATGATTTTGGGTGGCTATATTTTATCTGTTTTTTAAGCTAAATTTGGGTGACGGTCCCGCTTTGGAACGACCGATCGCCCCATCACTTCTCCACTTGCCAACCCATCCCCCCTAGTTCGCCGCAGAGTTCACCCGAGAATATTGCCACCCTTGACTGACTTCTAAAGGCAGAATTTTCAACCCATTAAGTACAAATCCTCGGTACGTCACCCCCTGACAGGGATGCCACTCATAGATCGCTTCACTGCCTTCGAGATACTCAATTTCGCTCATCACCCGGTATTTGTGACTTTCACTCTGGGAAAAAAGCATCACAGGGGTTCCTTCTCCAGCAGGGGTAATCAGTTTGTGGGTGGGAGCAAATATACTCATTGTTAAAACCTCGATTAAATCTTGAATTAAATTAGGGAAATTCAGTGATTCCCCGGTTGACTTGTTGTATTATCAGCCGATTTAGGCCGCCCCTGTGCGATCGCTATCCCACAAACCCGGTGAAATACTTTACCCTACTCCTGTGATTTCGATCGCATCCAATGTTTTTCACCCCGATACTCCCGTTGTTCCATCGTTAAAGGTGGCTTCATCCTAAAAACTGAGTCACCCAACCTGGGAAGATAATACAAAGCACTCAACAGCGACTCTAATTAAGAAGGAGAATCCAAATGCAATTTCAAACCCCAGCACAAGAAGCCTGTTATCACAAAGTCGCCCTATGGATGCAAGAATTATTTGGCAAATTTCCCTGTGCTCGCCAAGATGTCCCCGGATTGGGGCTATTTATGGGTTCCGCCCTGGTGGAAGTCCTGATTTTACCTTGGGGAGAAGAGGATTCCGTGATCAATACCCGCGCTTATGTGGTGACGGAGGCGGAACTGACTTCGGATCTGATGCGCTTTCTCCTAGAACAGAATAGCAATATGATTTTCGGGGCGTTTGGCATTGACCCAAAGGGTGATATCGTGTTTGAGCATAGTATTGTCGGATCCACTTGCGATAAAAAAGAACTGGAATCCTCGGTGAATGCGGTTCTGGAAGTCTCCGATGAGTACGATGACCAATTGGTAGAACGATGGGGCGGCAAACGGGCCCTCGATCGCATCTGCGGCAACTCTAACTAGAACATCGATACCATAGCGTTTAGAAACCCGGTTTCTTGAGAAAATTTATCCCGATTCGGACCAAATCTGCGCCAGAAACCGGGTTTCTTGTCCCTTACTATCACAGAGGGGACCGACGCCCTAACCCTTGATAATCCCGGATAAACTCGGGTTGAGGGTCGATCGCTCATGATTGATTGTCTCAGAGAATCCTTCTCGTTGGCGATCGCACCAGTCTAAGACGCGATTCCACCCCCACCAGCAGTCAGGGTCTCCGGCTTTTTTCTGGGTAGCTAAATTACTAACATAGCCCACATGGCCCCCATACCGAGTCAACAAAAGCTCGATCGCCGGGTTGCTGTTGCAAATTTCCTTTAACTCAGGCACGATCGCCGGATAAAACATCGGGTCATCTGCGGCATATAAAATCAACGTGGGTTTAGTGAACTCCGGCAGAATTCCCAGGGGACTGCTGGCGGCGTAATACTCCTCGACGGAGGCAAACCCGAGGCGGGAAATCACCAATTCATGGTCAAATCCCCAAATGCTATTGGCGCGGGCGATCGCCTCGGGGTCGATGTCATTGGGATGCATCTGATGCAGTTTCCAGGCGAGTTTCTTCAATTCCTTGGCGATCGCCTTTTCCAGATATTTCCCAAAAGGTTGTTTCACTAAATAAGACAGGGACCGATTAGAATCTAGGTTGGGACAAATCACCGCCCCACCCCCAAGTTCCGAGGGGTCTAAGTCTAAATCTTTTCCCCAATCGGCGATCGACTGGGCAGCTTTGACCCCCCACAGGGCCAATTGTCCCCCCAGGGAATATCCGAGAAACCAGAAGGGTCCGGGACATCCCATTGCTTTAGCTTTTGCCGCAATTCGGACAAAATCTTCCCCTTCGTACAATCCATCAGAAGTCAGGGTGGGAGATAATTCAGCGGTTTTGCCATGAGCACGCCAGTCAAAGAGGACGACTGCATACCCTCGGGCAAAGGCTTTCCGTCCCATAAGTCTGAGAAACCATTGCTGCGGGAGTTCTCCGGTAATCCCATAGGTGGCCACAATCGTTCCGCGAGGGCGATCGGGAATGGCCACCCAGCCATAAATGGGGACCCCTCCTGCGCCGGTAAAGTGGGTTTCCTGATAGGGGGGTTCGGGGTCGGCGATCGCCTGTTCCCACTCTCGACTCGCTACTAATGCCGTATGCAGGGTCATCGCCAGACCATTTTTTAAAAATAAGGGCGGATTATAGTCGGGATAAAACATAAATCAGTCTAAATAATCGAGAGGATTGTTGAGAAGGCGCAGTGCCACCCTCGCCATGAACCGCAAGAGGAGTCTGCTTCTCGATTGTAACCAATTTGTAACAAAATGTAACGAAGTTTCAACCCAACTACCCGCTTATAGCGAGTCTTGCGTACCGTTTGTTATAGAGACTACGAGATTCGATGTCATCACAAGAAGGCATAGGAAAGCCTTAGCTTTGAGGACAAACGCAGGGCGTAGGCGCTCCCAGACTTTCAACATTAGCTCCCTTGTCAAATTCCAGAAAGGGTCGCTATATCCAAGACGCTTACTACTGCTTTCCCGTTCAAACTGAAAGTCTTGGTTATCTTAATAGAGTTGGAAAAAACTGTTCATCATTGAGATGGAGTGCATCCGTTTTTAGGGGCTAATTTTTCATTCAATGAAAATTTTTAATTGTCAAATCAAATAGATTTATGAACTCTATTGTCGGAAAAAGTTTCTGAACCACAAAAACATAGAGAGTAGCCAAGCCTGAAGCTATAGCCCCAGGAATGAAAATGTCTAACGCTGTATTTATCCACTTTGGCATATCTTTCGTAAATTTATATTTAACAATCTTAGCAATTATAGTAAAAACAGCAAGAATAGGAGCAAATAGTCCTAGAAAACTTGAGCCTATAGCAGCTAAAGATGCAGGCAAAATAAGACTAAACAGCAAGCCAAATACTGCTATCAAATATCTCGTAAGCAAAGTCATTGTCTTGCTTATTAGTTGTACTATTTGGAAAATAGCCCAGCCAAGAACTGCAAAAAGCAGCATTGAAAAAAGAATAAAAAAGTATCCCTCCAAAAACTCGATAGGTTTTTCAGGTTGTGCTGAAAGTCCAAGTATTAATATAGACCCCAATAAACCTGTAAGTGCTGTAAGTGAGTACAAACGAACCAAAATTCCCGAATTAACGCTCGATTGATTTTGGGTTTCTGTTTGGTCAGAGGTAGTCATGATTTGATTTCCTTTTGACGTTTTGTTCACTGCCATCATTTAACATGGAACCTACCAAATTGGAAAATATGCTGGGATCGAGGAATCGGAAAAATTTGGATAGGCTGTTATATCCGGGTATAGCATAAATCGCAGGACAAGATCAACCCAGGCAAAACTACCTCCCGCGATAGCCGTTACGGTAGGTTTACCCCCGGGGTAAGTCCATCTAATCCGGAATCCGGCATTCAAAGGTTTGTCAAAATCCGCACCCTGTTCTATAAGCGTTCCGTTAGTCAAGGGTGGGGGGATACGGACGTTAGCTTTCGCCCGGGCCGATAGGGCTATAGCCTGCCGACGCCCGCTACTCTATAAAAACGACTTTTGATACCCGGATTGGGTATAATTTGGTATAAAATTTAACGGACAAAAAAGCAGATCTAAAATAAGGGCGGTGGCATTCAAGTATTAGAGATTCTATGAGACCTCTCAAGCTGAGTATAAGAAGGGGGTGAACACTCCATGACTCAACGAGTCTTAACTCTTGTAGCCCACATTCCGTCGGTTTAATGATCGATATTTTATTTTTTAAACCCTTGAGGGTCCAAGGGTTTAAAGTAGAGTTCAACATTTCCTCGTTGCTG
Organism: Oscillatoria sp. HE19RPO; assembly: GCF_024220515.1. Taxonomy (GTDB): domain Bacteria; phylum Cyanobacteriota; class Cyanobacteriia; order Cyanobacteriales; family Laspinemataceae; genus Laspinema. Next base: position 21,234 of record NZ_JAMXOT010000188.1, on the reverse strand, counting down.
CCTGAGTCCGAGTCAGTTGACCTTAATAAATTAATCTCATCCCTGCTTAAAATTTATCTAGGGATGAATTTGGCTCAAAATCAAACGGAGGCGATCGTAATCATCCTTGAGCAAGACGCTGAGAGTGCGTCCGGCTTGGACTAACCAATCGCGATCGGCACCGCGTAATTGGTAGACTTCGCGAATCGCTGCCGCAGTCAGGGCGTCTACGGGTGCACCGGGAACTTGTAAGAGGGTGCGGAGGAAATCAAATTGTTGGGTAAAGTGAACAATTTCCGGGGGTTGACAGCGATAGACGGCTTGGTGAATTTGAGGGGGACGGGGGGGAATATATTGATAGACAACCCCGGTGGGACGGCGTGACCCATTTTGGTGTTCAAGATGGGGACAAAATCCGGCGATCGCAGCGCGAAATTCGGTTTTAAGCATGGCAAAAATCTGGGGTTGTTGTTCCCTTAACCCATCTAAAGACAAACCCAGCGCCCTGGCGCGATGCACGGAATCAATCGGACTGGTGGTAGCAAAATAAACCACCCCATAAATCTGATTTCCCGACTCTTCATCCAAAGATTTTACCCAACTCCCAAAGGGCGGCATCAGGGGGAAATTTAACTCTTCAGGGTCTAAACATTGGGCTAAAAATTCCGTTGTTGATGTCTCAATCACCTCAGCAATATGGTCTGGGTGACGATGTTCGTTGGCGAATTGCGGTAAAGGTAAACGCATAATTAAGGTTTTAAGATATTTTTAAGGTTAGAAAAAATACAGGGTTGAAGAGTTAAATCTCATCAACCCTGACCGATGATTCACCGTGAACTATTTGCTTTTCTTGCGGCCCGCAGTGGCATCTACAGGTTCGAGTTCCGAGAGGCGAAAGGTGACTAATTTATCCCAATTTCCACCTTCAAACAGGACAGCAGCCCTACCATCGGTGAGGCGTTGCACTTGTCCTTGGAAGTCGTAGTAAGTATCATCGGGATTTTTAACACGAACAGCGGATCCAGGCAAAATCATAATCTTTTCCAGATGTTTAGAGTTAAGGGGTTCTGCTGACAAGTCAGGAAACCTGAGTCATCATTGGTTATGGTCAATCTTTTTGGCGTCATTCGTCAAGGTTTCCCCAAGATAGCCGGAGGCTAAAACTTTTTCTTGGCTTTTTCCCGGTGATAGGCGACGGATTCCACCAAACCCAGGGCGATAAAATTGGTCAGCAAGGCGGATCGACCGTAACTCAGCCAAGGGAGGGGAATCCCCGTCACCGGCGCGAGTCCAATAGTCATGCCAATATTCACCACCACCTGAAACACAAGCATCGATAAAACCCCGATCGCCAACAACGCCCCAAAGGTGTCTTTCGCGTTTTGGGCAATCAAGACTAGGCGCAGGCAAATTAACCAAAAGGACACAAGGATCACCATCGACCCGATAAACCCAAATTCTTCGCCGATCGCCGAAAAAATAAAGTCCGTATGTTGTTCCGGGATAAAGTTAAGCTGGGTTTGGGTGCCATTATAAAGTCCCCGCCCATGCAGTCCCCCGGATCCAATGGCGATGCGAGATTGGATCAGGTGATATCCAGCCCCGAGGGGGTCTTTTTCTGGGGTGAGGAAGGTGGTCAATCGTTCTTTTTGATAATCTTTGAGGAGGTTCCATAATAGGCTCCCGACTCGACCGAAAATCAGGTTCATCACCACAGTCCCCAATGCACCCAAAAAAGGCCAGGGTAGGGTACGCCAGCCAATTAAGGCGATTAAGCCAGTCCAGGCAAACCATCCGGGTAAATAAAGGCTAAACAGAAAGGTGGCTACGAGGGGAGATATCAGGAGGATGAGCCAACCGGGATTAGTATTACCCCAATACAGCATTCCCAGGGTAATCGCCCCAAAGACTAGGGAAGTGCCTAAATCCGGTTGTAAGAAGACTAAGGCCCAGGGGACCGCAGTAATTGCTAAGGTTTTGAAGATAGAACTCAGACTGTCCGGGGTCCGTTCGTGCAAGAGGGCGGCTAGGGTGATAATCAGCCCTAATTTGGCAAATTCTGACGGCTGAATATTGAATCCACCAATGGTAATCCAGCGCTGTGCACCGAGGGCTGTGGTCCCGATAAACATAACCGCCAGCAGGGAGATATTGGTGGCAGCATACACGACCCACTTTAATTGAATGAGGGTATCGTAGCGCGATCGCGCTAAACTCACGGCCAAGAGCAGTCCAATCCCTCCCACCAACCAGTGCTGCCACCAATCAGTCCACCCGAGGTTGAGTTCGGTACTGCGGATCATAATCCCGCCAAATAGCGTTAACCCAACGGGCAAGATGAATAATAGCCAGTCAAACTCTAGCCAAGGTTGTACCCAGGCTCTCCAAGGCGATCGCTTTACGGACTTTTGAAACATATTTCAACGGGGTAATGGGGGAGTTTGTCATTTGTCCTTGGTCATTTGTCCTTGGTCATTTGTTGTTGGTCATTTGTTGTTGGTCCTTGGTCATTTGTTGTTGGTCCTTGGTCATTTGTCATTTGTCCTGGGTTGATGGGGGAGATGGGGGAGATGGGGGAAATGTTTGTTTTCGTAATGACTGAAGTCGTTTCCTCTGCCATCTATCCCTGAACTCACCAACGACCAACGACATAAGACCAACAACAAATGACAAATGACATAAGACCAAGGACATAAGACCAACAACAAATGACAAATGACAAATGACATTGGTCCTATCTACGGTTAGGCTAGGGCGACGACAGACACTTTACCGGCAATTCGGTTGGCAATTTCTCGCAGGGCTTTGGCGGAGGGAGAATCCGGGGCGGAAATGGCGATCGGGACGCCGCTATCTCCACCCTCGCGCAGGGGAATTTCTAAGGGGACGCAGCCTAATAAGGGTACACCGAGTTCATCGGCAGTTTTTTGTCCCCCTCCCGAGCCAAAGATATCGTATTTTTTCTCTGGCATATCGGGCGGGATGAAATAGCTCATATTTTCGACAATTCCCAGGACCGGCACGTTTAATTGTTGAAACATTTTTAACCCTTTGCGGGAATCCAACAAGGCGACGGTTTGGGGAGTAGTGACAATCACGACTCCCGCCATTGGGACGGATTGGGCCATTGTGAGTTGGGCGTCGCCGGTTCCCGGAGGCATATCTACAATCAGATAGTCGAGTTCTCCCCAATCGACTTGATAGAGAAACTGCCGAATTACGCCGTTTAACATGGGACCGCGCCAGACTACGGGTTGGTCCTTGTCGATTAAAAAGGCCATTGAGACTAATTTCACGCCGTAGTTAAAGGCGGGTTCTAGGACATCTCCTTGGGGACCTTGGCGGACCATGACTTGGGCATCGCCGAGTCCGAGCATGGTGGGGTCATTGGGACCATAGATATCGGCATCGAGGAGTCCGACTTTGGCCCCGGATTGGGCGAGGGAGACGGCGACATTAACGGCGATCGTGCTTTTGCCGACGCCGCCTTTGCCACTGGAGATGGCGAGGATATTTTTGACTCCGGCGATGCCTTGGCGATCGGGGAGGGATTTCTGTTGCGGAGTTTCAGCGGTAACTTCGATGCTGACTTCTTCGACTCCAGGTAGGGTGCGAACGGCTTTTTGGCAGTCTTCGACGATGAATTCTCGCAAGGGACAGGCGGGGGTGGTCAGCACTAAGGTAAAGCTGACGTTGCCTTCGTCAATTGTGACGTTGCGAATCATGTTCAGGTCTACCAAGCTCTTTTGGAGTTCGGGGTCTTGCACGGGTTGCAAGACTTCTAAGACGGCTTGGGACGTTAGGGGTTGAGTCATCGGTTTGCCTGTTTTTCCTCTCTCGGACGGGTCAGGCAGACAGTCGTTATTTTAGGGGAAGGTCGGGATTGAGTTTTGGCCCGTTGAGTGGCTGTGGTTTCCCGGTTGGGAAGGCGCAATTACTGCCCGATCGCCGTAGGTTGGGTGCTTCCCCTGCCACGCGCTGCCTGCTGAAACACTAGGTGTTTTCCTAATGTATCTTTTTTTGTAGTAATATGTAGAATTTTTAAAGGCAGTGGATCGGGGCAGAGATTAAGATAGGATTTTTTCAAGAGTCGGTCAGCTTGATCGAGAGAAGGGCTTAAAGATTTCATCAAGGGTGCGATCGCGTTATCCACCTTCTAGATTTCGATCGCTCTTGACAGGCAGATCTCTATCCCGCAGCAGAAAATAATTTGACATTATGACAGTTTCTTCGACTTTTGAGGCCACCTCTACTCAGAATTTGCCACCGGATGACTCGAAAGAACGAGTCAGTCAGTTTATGCAGTCGCTACAAGATGAAATTTGTCAAGGGTTGGCAGAACTTGATGGTCTGGGTACGTTTAAAGAAGATTCGTGGGACCGCCCGGAAGGGGGCGGGGGCCGTTCTCGGGTGATGCGCGAGGGCAATGTCTTTGAACAAGGGGGCGTGAATTTTTCTGAAGTTTGGGGCGATCATCTCCCCCCTTCAATTTTAAAACAACGTCCAGAGGCGGAGGGTCATCGCTTCTATGCAACGGGGACTTCAATGGTGTTGCACCCGCGCAATCCTTATGTTCCCACGGTCCATTTAAACTATCGCTACTTTGAAGCAGGGCCGGTGTGGTGGTTTGGAGGCGGTGCAGATTTGACGCCTTATTATCCCTTTGCGGAAGATGCGGCCCATTTTCACCAAACCTTGAAAGCAGCTTGCGATCGCCACCATGATGAGTATTACAAGGTTTTCAAACTCTGGTGTGACGAATATTTTTATCTGAAGCATCGCGACGAAACCCGAGGGGTGGGCGGTCTGTTTTTTGACTACCAAGATGGTCAAAGCGAACTCTATCGCGGTCCAGACCCCACGGGACAGGCAGCGGAATATAGTCGGAAAATTGGCGTCCCTCCTCAACGCAATTGGGAAGCGTTGTTTGCTTTTGCTCAAGATTGCGGGCGATCGTTTTTACCCGCTTATCAGCCCATTGTTGAGCGTCGTTCGGGCATGGAATATGGCGATCGCGAACGGAATTTCCAACTCTATCGCCGGGGACGGTATGTGGAATTTAACCTGGTGTACGATCGCGGCACCATTTTTGGACTCCAGACCAATGGCCGTACCGAGTCGATTTTAATGTCTCTGCCGCCTTTGGTTCGTTGGGAATATTGCTATCAACCGGAACCCAACACCCCTGAAGCAGAACTCTACGAAACCTTTCTGAAACCGCAAAATTGGGCAGAGTGGACCGGGAAATAAAGGCCCCCGCATCCGTGGCCCCACCCGGCGGGGGTTCAACCGACTGAAAGTCTTAGGGGCTAACGTTTTTAGTCGGTTAAAAACCGACGTAGGGGCGATCGCGCTCGCGCCCCTACAGGCCCCGGGGGTTTGAACCCCTGCCGGACTGTGCTATTTTTCTAGCAGCAAGTTTGGCTAATTCGGTCAAGCTCAATCGGGGCAATGGCTCCGATTTTGCTAAACTACGAAAGCGAGGTAGGCAACTAGCGTATTGAGGGAGGGCCTGTGATTCATATCGAGCAAAAAACCCATACGACCCAGGATGGAACAACGGTGATTGTATTGGCCCCAACGGGTCGCCTAGACATTACCACCGCGTGGCAATTTCGCCTTAAATTACAGGAGTGCATTTCTAAACTGAGTCGTCATATTGTCGTTAATTTAGGGCAGGTTAACTTTATTGATAGTTCGGGCCTTACGTCGCTAGTAGCAGGGATGCGAGATGCGGACAAGGTTAAAGGCAGTTTCCGTATTTGTAATGTGCATCCAGAGGCCAAATTGGTTTTTGAAGTCACGATGATGGATTCAGTCTTTGAAATCTACGAAACTGAAGAAGAAGCCCTAGAAGCGGGACCCCGAAGCATGGCGACTTAATCTCTGAAGGGGATAGGAGAAAGGGGTCGGGCAATTTCAGGCCCAAGTTTGGCATCCCCGACACTTCTGAATGCTCACCGGGTTACATCGGAGAGTCCGACCAGTTCCCCTGAAAAATCGTGACGCTTGGTGAAGTGGAATGGGCCTAAAATGGCCCCCCACAAGGCTTTACCCGTATTGGGATCAATGCCTTTGTCAAAGCTGAACAGTTCAGTCGGGGATGCCTCGAAACCGAGATCTACTTGGCGAGTTTCTCCTTGATAAGGAAAGCAGCATCTTGCTCCCGAGGGCAAGGATGCGGCAAAATGATAGGTCCCGTCAGTTAAGCGTTTCTGGCTGACGGTGAGGGTACATCCGGGCAAGCGTTCTACTTGTGCCGGATTTAGCTGTTGGAGGAGATGGGGTTGGCGACCTGCCCCCTGGTATTGATTTGGGTCCTTGAGCATGAAATACTGCACTTCTAACTGGGGTGGACTCTCACCGTTGAGAAGTTGTCGCAGTTGCATGATTCGAGGCCGATAGGGGCGATCGAGATTGACAATATTGGCTTGTTCGGCAAATAGGGTCAGACTGGGTTCAGGAAATAACTGGACCGGGACCGGACGCTGCCAGAGGTGCAGGTGGACATACCATGCCGGGTCGGCGATCGCCTGTTCTCGATTGTCAAATTCCCCCGCTAAATATTGCCCCAGGGCGATTAACTCCGATGTCAGGGTCATCTTTAATTTAAAAATTGCAACAGTTTCATGAAAAATCCCACCGGAACTCTCCGGTTGATTTTGCATTTTAAAGCATGATGGGCCAGATCCCCAGGGCGACTCCCCGGTTACTCCTTGGCAAAAGTGCGTTTACGAGAGAAAATGAAGGGAAGTTCTCCTTAACAACGCACCCCGTGAATAACGTCCGCACCGTATCAGATACCAAGCGAGCCTTCTATACCATTCACACCCGTCCGATTAACTCGATTTATCGACGGGTCGTCGAAGAATTGATGGTGGAAATGCACTTGCTGTCGGTGAATGTGGATTTTAATTATGACCCCATTTATGCCCTCGGAGTCGTAACCACTTTTGACCGATTTATGCAAGGATATCGACCTGAAGAGGATAAAGTATCGATTTTTAATGGCATCTGCAAGGGGTTAGAAGCTGATCCCCAGCAGTATCGGCAAGATGCCCAATGGTTAGAGGAAATTGCCAGTCGCCATTCTGGAGAGGAGATGGTGGCGCTACTGAGTCGTTCCGCAGGACCAGAAATGGAAGGAGATTTCCAAGGTCTCCTCGGGGCGATCGCTGCTAAACCCAACTTTAAGTACAGCCGATTATTTGCGGTGGGTCTGTTTACCCTACTCGAACAAGCTGACTTAGAACTGGTGAAAAATGAAAAATCCCGTCAAGATGCGGTTCAGAGCATCTGTACGGCGCTGAATCTGCCTCCAGATAAACTCTCTAAAGACCTCGACCTCTACCGAACCAATTTAGAGAAAATGATTCAGGCCCGCAGTGTCATGGATGACATTTTAGCGGCAGACCGTAAAAAACGCGAAGACCGGGCGAAGCAGAAAGGGGCCGCAACTGTACCTCCTGGTTCTCCAGAGTAAGAGATAACGGCCCGGGCCCCGCACCCTTACCTGGCCCCGCACCCTTAAGGGTGGGGCTATAGGAACAAAGCCCGCCTGCGCGGGCTAAATTTGGAGTATCTAAATTTAAAATAAACTGGACAAGAAACCGGGTTTCTTGCCAAAATTGGTTGCTGCTTGCCCAAGATTTTTGATAGAAACCCGGTTTCTAACCTCTGTTCAATCAATCGGCAACAGGCGGTTTTGTTGTTGCCGATCGCCTTTAGTGGTCCACTGGATGCTGTCCATAAAACGGCAGGGCCTCGGAACTGAGGGGACGTTTCCCCTGTTGCCATTCCAAATGGGCGAGTTCCAGAAGACTGGAGACGGTAGACCCTAAATTTTCTGGGACTTGGATGAGTTGATAGGGACTCGAACAAGTGGCGAGGGTCTCTTCCCATTGTTGTGGGGTGAGGACAGTATCGGCAAGGAGGGGAATCGCTGCGGTGGGTGTGATTTCATAAATAGCAGTGAACAGGTGACCCCGTTGGGCGGGCATTTGTAGGGCGATCGCCTGGGGTGGGTGGTCCGTCTGATGGCGAGTTTGGGACCAGGCGACTGCCGCTAAACTAGAAATTGCAAATAACGGAATAGAGAGTTGCTGGGCGAGAATCCGGGCGGTGACGACCCCAATGCGGGTCCCGGTAAAGCTACCCGGTCCTTTGGCAACGGCGAGAAAGGCGAAATCCTGCCAAGTTTGAGGGGAGATAAACTCGGCGAGATAGGAGTGTAAGTGGGTGGCAAGCGATCGCCCCATGTCCCAGGTTTGGCAGCGGTGGGTTTCAGCAAAATTGCTCAACGCTAGACCCAGTTCGGGACTGCTGGTATGGAAGGCGATCGCGTAGGGGTGAGAGTCTAATGACACAATCAGAAAACAATTGAAGAGGATCTCCCTACAGTACAGCAGTTGCCGGGGAAAAATAAAGCAGATTAGAAAAGCGATCGCTCATATCGAGGAAGGCTGCTATGACACAGACTGTAATGGAAATGTCCACACTCTACGATCGCCTCAGTGCGATCGGCTTTGACAACGCCTTTATCCGGTCAAAAGCACTCCCCGATTGGTGGGATGCTGAATTTGAAGCCACAGGAGGGGCCGTGGTTGAAGCAGCAACCTATATTTCCCGCCGGTTAAACCTGGACCTAACCTCGCTGCTCAAATCCGACGCCATCCCAACTTTTAAACCCGCCAGTCCAGCAAAATTTAAACTCAAGCCGGGGACTGAAATTGAGCAACTCAAAGTCGCTTATGGTATGGCATCTCGGGTCGCTGAAATGGTCGCTTATGCCTGTATTCCTGAGTCTAAAACCCTCCCCAAATCTGCCCAACAAGTACGCGATGAAATTCTAACTCCCCTCAATTTATTAGAACCGTCTTTACCGAATTCCTCTTTGATGTCAAGTCATTCTTTTATAAACCTCGAAAGGCTAATAGAATTTTGCTGGAATTATGGAATTCCCGTGGTTTATTTTGATAACTTTCCCACCACTGAGGGAGTGAAAACATTTGAAAGTTTAGTTACATTTTTCTCTAACCGTCCCGTCATTATCCTCAGTTTCAAAAATCCCTCTTTGGCAAGGCTGCTATTTACCTTAGCCCACCAGTTGGGTCATCTCATCCAAGGACATGGGAACGGGTTTTCAATTTTAGATGAAGAGATAGACCCAGACAGTATAGAACCCGAAGAACTAGAAGCCAATGAATTTGCACTAGAACTTTTACTCGGGAAGCCGGATATGGGATACTATACCCCTCGAATTTTCACCGATAAGCAACTCGCCGGTTACGCACAAACTGTTTCAGTTAGAGATAGGGTTGATCCTGGCTTAGTTGCGCTCAATTATGCTTGGAATCAAGCAAACCGCGCCACTACCAACAATGAACAATTTATGATTTTGGAAACGGCACAGAAAGCGTTAAATTTTATTGAAAAAGATATGAATGCACCGGCTACCATTAACCGTTATCTTCACAATCATTTGGATTTAGAACGGCTGGATATAGACAGCCAGGATTATTTTGAATTAGTAACAGCGAGGTAGTCTTTGTCAAGGGTTTTGTTTCTAGACAATGATGCAATCCTCAAATTAGTGGCCTGCCATTTGTTCTGGGAAACCGTTGCCGCTTTGGGTTCAAATCAAGAGAACTTGCGCGTTTTGTCCGATGCAAAATATGTATTTAAAAAGAGTCGCAGAGTGATCGGAAAATACCCAGAAGCGATTCGTCTCAGTGCTATTTCTATCGTGGAAGGTTGTCAGGCAATCAAACCCGAGTTTAACCCGGAATTGCCAGAGTTGGAAATAGAGGGAATTGACCCGGGTGAACGATTGCTCATTTCCGCGACTCGAAATGAGTCAGCATTTTATTTAATAACGGGGGATAAGCGCTGTCTCAAGGCTTTAGCTGCCGCTTCTCAGTTAGCTGAGATTAGAGAACGGTTGCAGGGGCGGGTGATTTGTTTGGAACAAGTTATTTTCAAGTTAATTGAAATTCAAGGATTTGAGGAGGTTTTAAAAAATGTGTTGCTAGGGAGAGACTATGACAAGGCATTAGCTTCAGTTTTTGGTTCCGGTGAATGGGCAACTGAGGAGAATGTTTTGCTTGGATTAGTGGCATATATAGAAGATTTACGACAGGAAACTGAGGGGATTTTGGCTAGTATTTAAAAGCGTGTTGATTTGCCTCATTGCGGCGTTCAGCGATTAACTCGTCTACCAGAGATTGTCCTTCCGGCACATACTGGCGAATCTTGTTCTGTATTTTTGTCAAAGATGATTGGAAGCTGGCCGTTGTTTCTGATTCTATGTCAGGAGATAGTGCTTGTATTTCAGGAGATATAGTTGATTTTAAACCCTGATTTGAATTTGATAATAGGACAATCACTTGAACTTCTGCCCCTTCAGGACATTCGGGGGCTATCAACTCTATTTTGCCGCCGGTTCCGACTTTAACGGTTTGTTGTACTGCTCTTAGCATGGGTTTCTCCTGATGATTTATAATTCATTGAAACTGTTAAATTTAGTCATTATTAAAACGACTTGAAAGGTGTAAACTTAAGCAGAGATATGGTTAAAAACCCAGATTTCTAACCTCTGCTGTAACAATATCATCCCCCCTTCAATGCCATTCCCAAATCTTAATTGTGCCATCATCGCCGCCAGTGGCGAGGGTTTGGCCATCGGGACTGAAGGCGACTGCACAGGTGGCGCGGGTGTGACCCGGGAGGGTGCGAATTTCTCGGCCTGTTTTGACTTGCCATAATTTTACGGTGTTGTCGCGACTGCAACTGGCGAGGGTTTGTCCATCGGGACTCCATGCGATCGCATAGACCCAATGGGTATGACCGAGGAGGGTGCAAATGTGGCGTCCGGTTTGGACTTTCCAGAGGTTGATGGTTTGGTCAAAGCTGCTGCTGGCGAGGATTTTACCGTCGGGACTAAAGGCGATCGCGCAGACTTGTTCCCCATGTCCCGTTAGGGTATAGAGTTCCCTGCCGGTTTCGCGATGCCAGAGTTTGATGGTTTTGTCACTGCTGCCACTGGCAACGAGTTGGTTATTGGGACTAAATGCCACTGCCATTGCATATCCCTGATGTCCCACAAGGGTTCTAACTTGCTGTTTTTTGGCGATATCAATCAGTTTGATGGTTTTATCCCCACTGCCACCAGCGATAAATTCTCCGTCGGGACTGATGGCGATCGCATAAATTTCGCTGTCTCCGGGGAAACTATGGAGTTCGCTTTCCCCGAGACGTTGCCAAAGTTTGATGGTGTAGTCCCAACTGCCACTGACGAGAATCGGCGATCGCGGACTGTATGCCACGGCGGAAACCCAATGACTGTGACCCTTGAGAATGTACAATTTTCGTCCCGTATCCCTCACCCACAATTTAATCGTTTTATCCTTACTGGCGCTGGCAATTTGCCGTCCTGTGGGACTAAATGCGAGGGACAAAACCCAACTACGATGTGCTTGGATGGTATGAACGCATTCAAAAAAGCGATAGGGATTAAACTTTTTTAAGGCGGCGATCGCCTTCGGTTCAGTTCGATGTTTTAGCAACAAAAACGCCGAGCGCCGCACAGTCTGACAGTCATCTTTTAACGCATCAATGACTAACTCTAAACCCGCCTGACCATAATTTAATGCCTCTTTCAACGCCGAAACTTTCACCGGAATATCCACCACCGCCAAGCGGGTTTGAATCCCCGTCAGTCCTCCCAATACTGCCGCACCCGGTGGTGGCGCATGGTGACCCCCCATCACTGCATCATCATATTTCGGTCCCTCAACATTCATTGACATAGTATTTGGTGATTCAAACTTGAATCAATGTTCCTCAATTTTTAATTAAAATTTCCCAGGCTTGCCATAACATAGAAGCTCGTTCAGCATCTCGTTCTGGCATCAATTGTCTAGCTTGTTCTAACGTAGTTTGCGCTTCTTTGTTGTTGCCAGTTTGCTTAATTGCTATGCTCATCAATAGCCAGACTAACGGTTGATTGGGTTGGTATTGCAACGCTTTTAAATAGCTGGAAACTGCATCTGGATAGCGGCGCAGTTTATAAAGCATAATGCCTTTGTCGCGCCATGCGTCCCAGCGGTCTGGCTTGAGTTCTAGGGTTTTTTCATAGCCGGATAATGCCTCCTCATGGTTGCCCATTTCCGCATGGAGACGGGCTTTTTTGTACCAGGCATCGGCATTATTGGGTTTGAGGGATATCGCCTGGTCATAAGAGGCGATCGCCGCTTCAAATTTCCCAAAATTCTCCAAAATTGTCCCTTTAATCATTTGCGGCGTCGCCCCCATTAATCGCGAAACAATCGAGGGATTATTGGGCGGTGGCGGTGGTGAATTTCCCCTAACTCCGGGGGACGGGTTGGGTTTCGGATTCCTTCGATGAGTGACAGGCGGTAACCAATCTAAATCCGTGAGAACTTCCGTCGCTGAATGATAGCGCTGATTGAGATTAGCTTCTAATAATCGGTCTAAAACCTTAGCAAATTCTAGGGTAACCGGAGATAAAAGATAATCCCGCCAATGCCAAACCCCTTCCTTAACATCAAATAAACTAAAGGGTTCAGTTGCCGTCAGTAACTGCACACAAGTCACCCCCAAACAATACAAATCACTGGCGGGAACCGCTTGGCCTAAAAATTGCTCTGGGGCGACATATCCAGCAGTCCCAATCACTGTTCCCGTCCGTCCCAAAGCGGTTGCGGTAGCAAATTTAGCCGCCCCAAAATCAACTAACACCAGTTGACCCAATTGAAACGGATTGTCTTCAGGTTTCTTGTTATTTTCTGGTTCTAAAATTTCGGTCTGACTGGCACGGCGAATAATATTTTCCGGTTTTATATCTCGGTGAATGACTTGTTTTTCATGGACAAATTGTAAAACGGGCAATAAATCAAATAGCACCTCGCGAACTTTAAATTCCGAGAGTGCTACCCCGGCCCCCAACTCTTGGGCTAAGGTTTGGCCGTCGATAAATTCTTGGACTAAATATTGATAATTATCCGCCTCAAAATGAGCGAATAAGGCCGGTATTTGGGGATGGGTTCCTAAATCATCTAAACGGACTGCTTCTTTTTGAAACAGTTGCGCTGCTTTTTGAGCATTTTGGGGCGTTTGGAATTGGGGAAAAAACTGCTTGATGACGCAGCGAGGTTTTGAGGGTTTGTACTCATCGACTGCCAGGAAAGTTCGCCCAAACCCACCCTGTCCAATAGATTTAAGCGCACGATAGCGATCGCCCAGCAGCAGCTTTGCACCGCAATTATGGCAAAAGTTATAGCCTGCTGGGTTTTGAGGCTTTTGACAGTCGGGATTTAAACAATAGCTCATATATGGACAAGCCAGCAAGGGGATAACTTTATAGTAATCGGTTGGCCCCGAATGCTATCGAGTTAAATACCCGCAGGCTGAAGCCTGGGGCTATACTAACAAAGCCCGCCTGCGCGGGCTACTCTATAGAAACGACTTTTCATACCCAGATTTGGGATTAGTCGCGCTGCCAAATCATCACGGTTTTATCGCTGCTGCCACTCACCAGGGTTTTGCCGTCGGGAGTGATGGCAATGCTGGTGACTCCGTTCGTATGACCCTTGAGGGTTCGGATCAGTTCTCCTGTGTCGCGATGCCACAGTTTGACGGTTTTATCGGTACTGGTACTGATTAGGGTTTCGCTGTCGGGGGAGAAGGCAACGGAGGCGATCGCCCCCCCATGTCCCGTAAAGGTGCGAATTTCTTCCCCAGAGTTCACCTGCCACAGTTTTAGGGTCATGTCGGTACTGCCACTGGCGAGGAGTTGTCCATCTCGACTGAAGGCGATCGCATTTACGGCATCGTTATGAGTCTTGAAAATACAAACTTCCTGTCCCGATTGTAACTGCCAGAGTTTAATCATTCCATCATCAGCAGCAGTGGCGAGAAGGCGATCGTCTGGACTAATTGCTAAAGCGCGAATCATGTCAGTATGAGCATTAAAGCGGCGCAATTCTTCCCCGGTTTCTCGATGCCAAAAAGCAACTGACCCTCGGGTATCACTGGCGATGATTTGTTGACCGTTATTCAGAAAAATAACGGCATAAACTGCCTCAGAATTGCGGGTAAAGCGATGGAGTCGGCGACCCTCCGCTACATCCCACACCTCCACCGCTTCCCCAACCCCAGCCGCGATCGCCCCTCCATCGGGACTGAAGGCGATCGCATTCACCGAGGCAAACCAGTCTTCCCCATTCAAACTGCGGATTTCGCTGCCTTCAGGAATCCCCCAGAGTTTCACCGTATTATCCCCATCTCCAGCAGCAATGCTTTTGCCATCGGGATGAATTGCCAAACAATTGATGACATCTCGATGTCCGGCGATCGTGCGGACGCATCGCCAATTTTCGTTAGGAAATCCGTCAGAATCTGGAACAGTTTCCGGAGACTCTGAGGAAGGTTTTTCCCCCCGCCATTTGCCCACGAATCCTTGCAAATCTCCCAAAACTTCGCCGATGGAGGATTCGATTCCCCCCATTGCTTTGGTGAGGGATTCGGGTTTAGTAAAGGGTTTGATGGACAATTTCGGAATTAAGGGTTTGTTCGGTGTCGTTGGCGGAGACTCTGGGTTTTCCTCCGATGGCGCAATGATTTCATCGTCCCAGTCGTCCAAGTCATCCTCGGTATTGGCAGGCGGTGGCGGTGGGGTTAAGGGTTTGACATCGAAGGTTTCTTTGCGATATTCCGAGGGGACCCGAGGGGGTTCGCTGGGATGTTCTGGGGTTGGGGGATTAGCGTTGCTGTCGTCAGGTTGAGGTGAGGATTGGGTTTGGAGTTCTGGGAGGGGAGTGGGGATGGCGCGGGATGCGGTTTCTAGGCGTTCCAAACGCTGAGTGACTGCCTCAATTACGCTATTCACTCGGGCGATCGCCTCTTGGTTTTGTTGGTTTAAAGTTGCTTGAATTTCCTGAAGTTCAGGCGCTGCTTGTTGGGGGGTGAGTGCTTCTAACTGTTGCAAGCGCTGGTAAATTTCCGCAAATTTCGGGGAATTGGAGAGGGATTGGATTGCCTCCTGGAGTGCAGCAGCAGAAGTGCTGGCGGTGTCTGATTCCTGGGAGGAGGCGATCGCATTAATCGCCTGGGTGGTAACTTCCAGTTGATGCAGGCGATCGCCCAGGGTTGCCAGGGTTTCCGCAGTGGGGAGGGTGGCGAGGTTTTTATAAATTTGCCCGACTGCCTTTTCCGTTTGTTCCCACAAGGATTTTGTGAACGCTTCGATTTGGCGTTCGGTTTCTTGGTTGACTTGTTCTGTGGCGGTTTCCAGTTGTTCGAGGCGATCGGCTAAAGGTTTGAGATTGGGGAAGGGGGGAAGGGATTCCAATGCTTGATGGATGCGGGCGATCGCCGTTTCATTTTCCTGGCGCAATGAGTCTTTTAACTCCAATTTTTGCGCTTCGATGCGATCGCGCTGTTGTTCCAGTTGGGATTCTAGGGCGTTTATCCGGGCGATCATCGGGTCCAGATTGGGGACTTCTGGAATAGCGGGGAAACTCTCCTCGACTTGGGCGATCGCCTCAAACAGTTCATCCCGTAAGGATTCTTGTAATTGGGTGATTCGTTGTTCCGTTTGGGAGTTTGCCTGTTGCTTGCTGGATTCGAGGCGATCAAACCGCTGGTTGAGGGGTTGGAGGGAATCATAAACTTGGGCGATCGCCTCTTCGCTGCGCCGTTGGTTGAGTTGGTACAGTCGCTGCCGATTAGCCAGATTCAAACTCACCGACACCGTTAACGGGACCGCAGCATAAAGGACTTGTTGAGTTCCAGCAACGGCGATCGTGCCCAGCACAGAACCGGCAAGGGCCACAGATTCAGTAATTTCGAGCCAGTGGGGTTTGGTCATGGTTTTCACAACAGGTGAACAAGCAATCAACAGTCTGACAATAGTCTCACGCCCCTCTTAGCAAAGGTTGGGGGGTTTTTTGGCATATTGTCAAAGGTCTAAATTACATCGAAGCAGAGACTCACCGAGGGAATTTACCCCAATGTAGTCCTGACCGTTCGATTTCTTTTCTCTATGGTAAGGCTTCTGAAGGCAATCCGATGGTTGGGGTTTGTTGCGGTGCTGTTATGGTTTCAGCACGAAGAAATTCATTGTCGATTGAGTGACAGCGAGTAGTAGAGGCTTTTTGTAGAGGCTTTCTCCACCTAATCAACACAGGGAAGCTCATCAATTAGGTGGCAATCAACAACTACAAACTCCATTTACATTCTCCAAGGGTCTTGACATTATTAAAGGTAAATGTGAAAATTCAATTGTTATCAAAATAATCCCTAAATTATGGAAGGAGAACAACTTTCTCTGTGGCCCGAATTAGAAATAATAAATTCTAAAAAAATAGAGAAACAACCCAAGTTACGACGATATGAGCGGATTCAGCGGGAACTGGTATTGAGTGAAACAGATCCCCACAAAATTTTTGTAGAAGTAGAAGAGGGTCTGAAAGCTGATAATCCATATTTATTTATGGATCTGTTTTGTGGTGCAGGAGGAATGACTCAAGGTTTATTCCAAGCTGGCTTTAATCCAGTCGCTAGTGTAGAAGTGAACCCGATTGCTTCGGCAACTTACCAAAGAAATTTTCCCAATTGCAATCATTTTTGTGGAGAAATAGAAAAATTCTCTCCCGATTTAGTTCTCAATCAAATTAATTCTTCCCCCGTACATTTAATCGTGGGAGGGCCGCCATGTCAAGGGTTTTCTGTAGCGGGAAAACGCGACCCCAAGGATCCTCGGAATCGTTTGTTTCAGGAATTTGTAAGAGTCGTTTCCAAAGTACGCCCCTGGTATGTTGTCATAGAAAATGTACCGGGAATTCTGACGCTTCAGAAAGGAGCTATCAAACAAGCAATTTGTGAAGCATTGGAGGCGATCGGGTATTCCCATGTCTCGATCGCCATTCTTGAATCGGCTGATTACGGAGTTCCACAAATTCGCCCCCGTGCTATTTTTATTGCTAACCGATTTGGAATGGACAACCCTTATCCCAAGCCTCAATTAACCTCGGAACAGTACAAACCCATCGAGTCAGCAATTTCTGATCTGCCTGAATATACCCGAATTCCTGAAATTAACCATGAGTGGACTCGCCATTCATCGGAATATATGGAACGAATTGCCAAAGTTCCTCCGGGTGGCTCATTATATGAAAGTTATGTTGATGCGTTTAAACGGCAATATCCCGGTAAACCGAGCATGACTGTTAAAGAAAATCATGGAGGTACTCACATCCACCCTTACCTCAACCGGGTCATTTCAGCCCGAGAAATGGCAAGATTACAAAGCTTTCCCGATTCATTTATTTTTGAGGGGTCTATGAAGAAAGCCATGTGGCAAATCGGGAATGCTGTGCCCCCTCGTTTAGCTGAATGTATTGGTTACGCACTGATTCCCGCTCTAAACACCATAAAAAATTCCGGCTTAAACTAACGTTTTCCTACAGGTTAATCAGTCTGCGCTATTTGTTGATTGAGGCGATCGCGCCAAGTTTCAAAATCATACCAGCCACATCCCACGCAACCTGTTTCAGCATCCTTCCCTCTACCCGGGACATCTGCGGGCCAGTTTTCATCTCCTTCGTAATAGAATTTGATGCCCAACGGTGTCCCTCGTTTGTTCGTTTTGATACAGCGTTCACAACTTCTGGATTTTAAAAGGTTATGGTTTCCAGCACTATCTTTTTTGAGTAACTGAAATTTTTGCTTGATCTCGACTGGGGTCATGTCTGCATCATGAGGCGGTTCAGTATCTCCCCACCGCTCCATTGGAAAGCGATGATCAATGATCAGTTCATGAACGGAACGGGTTCTTTGTTCTATTACATCCCTGTAAGCATAAAATTCTAATATTTTCTTGGCGAGTTTAAGGGAAATATTTGTGGAAGCATTTGCCTGTTGAATATTTCCGGTCCATCGGTCTTGTAGTTGATTAGATTTACAATTTTCGCAATATTTACTTGTAGTTTCAATGATTAAACCAGGACGACTTTTGGTCCCGCGTTGTAATCCTTGAATTCCACCCCCTCCAGCATATTGTCCCGAACCGATTTTGCTTCCTTCACATTTACGGCAATGCCATTGTTGGTCTGCCAGAAGCTCAAATACTTTTCGTTGGGTCGAGTTTTTTCTGAATTGATTGATAATGGCAAAGGTTAAGTCTTCCGGGTTCATTCTATCTCGTCTACTTCAACTTCTAATCCATTGAGAAGAGTGGAAACCGTTAAACTTAGACCCCTGGCTAGACTGACAATAGCAGTTAGAGAAGGATTTCTCATCCCCCGTTCAATTCCCGAAATGTAAGTTCGATCCAGGTTGGCACGAAATCCCAGTTCCTCTTGCGAAATTCCCAACTCTGTCCGACGCTTCTTGACAAGATTACCCAAGGCAAGCAGGATTGCTCTTCTCGATTGATTCATTTACCGATTGTCAAGGTCTGTAGACGATGTGTCTATGGACGATGTGTCACATTAGGTCCTAACCCTAAGAATGTCGCCAGTCCGAAAGCCCTCCCCTTGGCAAGGGGAGGGTTGGGTGGGGTCCAAAGGTGCAGGAGGAACCCCAGGACTCGATTGCTGAAACCCTTACGCGGCAAAGAATTGAGCTTTGGTGTTTCCCGGTGAAGGTCTGACCCCACCCTAACCCTCCCCTTGCCAAGGGGAGGGGACCCGAGGCAGAATTAGCCCGCGCAGGCGGGCTTTGTCCGTGTAGCCCCACCCTTCAGGGTGCGGGTTTTCTCATGGGGAGACCCCACCCTAACCCTCCCCTTGCCAAGGGGAGGGGACCGGAGGCAGAATTAGTCGGTGCAGGGTCCTAACCCGAAGAATTTCGCCATAGCTTAATGGTGCCATCGTGGGATCCACTGGCTAAGGTGGTGCTATCGGGACTATAGGCTAGGGAACTGACTGTCATGGAATGTCCCGATAGGGTTGCTACGGGTTCTATGGTGTCTACAGTCCAGAGTTTAATGGTGGTATCGTGACTGGCGGTGGCAAAGGTTTTTCCGTTGGGACTGATGGCAACTGCGGATCCGGGTAAGACATGGGGACAAAGGGTTTCTCGCAATTCGGGATAATTGTCGGATGCTGTGGGGAGGGTCCAAATTTTTAAGGTGCGGTCCCAACTACAACTGATTAGGGTTTTGCCGTCGGGACCGATCGCCAAGGCATGAATTGCACCGGAATGAGCGGGAAAATCCTGGAGTAATTCCCCTGTATCCGCCTGCCAGAGGTGAATTGAGCCATCGGCACTTCCCGAGGCGAGAATGTGCGATCGCAGGGGGTCGGAGGTGGCCCATTTTGGATTGTAGGCGATACAAGTCACGCGATCGCGATGTCCGGTGAGAGTAAATTGTAATTGTCCCGTTGCCAGGGTCCAAATTTTGACCGTGCGATCGCGACTGGCGGTGGCAACTCGCTGTTTATCGGGACAAATTGCCACCGATGACACCAAGCTCGTATGTCCCGTGAGGGTTTGGGTGGGGATGGGGGGGATGCCATCTCGCAAATTTTTGGGACTGAGTTGCCACAGACTCCAGAGTTTCACTGTTCCATCCCTGCTGCCACTGGCAAGGATTTGTCCATCGGAGGCAATGGCGATCGCCAGCACTCCCTGCTCAGATGCCGAGATTTTTTGGACCAATTCCCCAGTTTCCAAATCCCACAAAGCGACTACACCCTGGTCATTGCCACTGGCGATTGTGCGGGATTGGGCGCTAAAAGCGATGGCATTGATGGGGGTTTTTCCAGCAGTTTCGGCGATGGTTTGTACGCAGTTCCAACCCACTGGCGCAGGTGGAGAATTGAGAGGGGATGGGGAAGGCGGTTCGGGAGAAGGGGATTTTTTTTCTGACTCTTGTTTGATTGTCGAGGAGTTTTCAATGGGGGGAAAGGATTGAGATACCATCACCACCTTTCCCTTAGAAATTGCTGATTTTACAGGATTTTTAAGCTGGATTTTTGGATTGAGCGCTTTTAAAGCAACTGCTGCTGAAGCATAGCGCTTTGATAAACTTTCAATCAGCATTTTATCAAGAATTGTTGCTAATTCATCACTCACGGGATTGAGTAAATAATCTCGCCAAATCCAACGCCCTTCTAAACTATCCCATAAATCAAAGGGGGACATATTGGTTAGCAAATGAATACAAGTAACGCCCAAACTATACAAATCGCTGACAAATCTTGCTTGTCCCCGGAGTTGTTCCGGTGCCGTATATTCAGCACTGCCGATGGTTGTTCCCGGTTGATATAATGTTGCTCCTGGGGCATATTTAGACCCGCCAAAATCGACTAAAACCAGTCGAGTTGATTGCCGTTTACGGGTGAGAGTGCCTTGAGTTGGATGAGGACGGCGAATAATATTTTCCGGTTTGATATCGCGATGAATCAGGCGGTGGTGGTGGATGAAGTGTAAGATAGGTAACACTGACTCTAGTAATTCTCGAATCTGAGATTCCGTAAATGTCCCCTGTTCGGAGAGTTCGGTGGCTAAATTGGTTCCGGGAATATACTCTTGAACCAGATACTGGCGATCGCCTTGTTCAAACCAGGCCAATAATTGGGGAATTTGGGGATGATTGCCCAGGGATTTTAATCGTTCAACTTCTTCGTGAAATAAATCCTTAGCGGGGCGAGAAGCAGTCGGACTGGGGCGAAATTGTTTAATGATACAAAACGGTTTAATCGGTTGAGACTCATCCACCGCCAAATAGGTCTTAGTAAATCCACCGACCCCAATTTCTTTGAGGGCGCGATAGCAACCCGGGAAAGTGGAATTCTCAGAACTTTCTAGTCTTAATTTAGTACCGCAACTTTGACAGAATAGATTGCCATCGGGATTCTGGGGTTTGGGGCAATCGGGATTGAGGCAATGTGTCATAACCAGCACCACCAAGGCATTATGAATTATTGTACGTTATGGGCAGGTGGTGGGGTAAGGGTTTCATCGGGAGTTCGGTTGCTCTAGGTCAATAAAAACCCACATCCGTCAACGGTCTGGCTCCCAGGACAAAGGCCGAGAAGCATAGGCTCAAAGCGAAAACCGACTCTTACCAACCGGATTGGGGATCATGTCCTCACGATTGAGGTCTTTCTTCTAGGGAACTCCAAAAAATAAAATCTCCATAAACGTTCGTTCGTAATGACTGCTCAACGGAGTAGCCCCGTCACTGTAGGGGCGCAATGCTTGCGCCCCAGGGGCGCAAGCATTGCG
>NZ_JAMXOT010000187.1 GCF_024220515.1 Oscillatoria sp. HE19RPO | reverse complement strand
TTGCGCCCCTACATTGACGGGGTTACTCCGTTGAGCAGCATCACGAGTCTACCCGACGATGGAGGGGTTGCTTAATTGGAATTTCCAGGATAAATTCTGCGCCGTCGGGGGGGTGGGAACTACAGCGAATTTGACCTCCATGTTTTTCGACAATAATTTGATAGCAAATGGCTAACCCTAAACCCGTACCACTCCCCACGGGTTTCGTTGTGAAAAAGGGGTCAAACAAGCGTTTTTGGGCTGCTTTGGGAATACCCGGTCCATTATCCGCAATCCGAATCGCGACGGAATTCGGACTGACTTTTGTCGTGTGGATTTGAATCGTTGGGGACCGACGAAAACTGGGTTCAGAGTTTCCCTGTAGTTCAGAGAATCCGGCCTCTGCATCTTCTTTTCGATAGCATTCTAAGGCATCGATCGCATTGGCTAATAGATTCATCAGCACTTGATTAAGCTGTCCTGGAAAACATTCGACTTGAGGGATTTCACTATAGTTTTTGATGATTTCAATGGCGCAATATCCCGGATTTCCTTTGAGGCGATGCTGCAAAATCAGCAGGGTACTCTCTATCCCTTCATGAATATCGACTTGTTTCATTTCGCTTTCATCCAGGCGCGAAAAATTCCGCAAGGAGAGGACAATGGACCGAATCCGTTCGGCACCAATTTTCATAGAAGAGAGCAGTTTAGGCAAATCGGTTAAAATAAAATCAAGTTCGATCGCCTCGATTTCTTCTTGAATATCCCCAGGAGTTTCCGGTGAATGTTCTTGATAGAGTTCGATTAAGTGGAGCAAATCTTGGATATATTCCCCGACATGGGTAATGTTACCATAGACAAAATTAACGGGATTGTTAATTTCATGAGCAATTCCGGCAATCATTTGGCCGAGACTCGACATTTTTTCCGTTTGAATCAGTTGAGTCTGGGTCTGTTTGAGTTCCTGCATCGCTTGTTTTAAGCGCTGATTTTTATCTTTGAGTTGTTGGGTGCGCGCTTGGACTCTTAGTTCTAGGGTTTGGTTGGCTTCTTCTAATTGGTCGTTAGCGCGTTTTAAGTCTTCGCTGGCGGCGCTTAAATTGGCATACAGCAGGGAATTTTCTAGGGAAATTGCCAGTTGGGAAGAGAGGACGGTTAAAAATTCTAGGCGTTCAGGGGTAAAGGCGCTTTTGGTACTATTATTTTCTAAGTAAAGTAAGCCAATCGGTTGTCCGCGATCGAGGATGGGAGTGCATAAAATAGATTTAGGTTGATTTTTAATAATATAGGGGTCGGTGCTAAAGGTGAGTTCATAGCGGGCATCATTTAAAACGAGGCTTTGTTTGGTGCGGATGACATAATTAATCGCAGATAACGGCAGGATTAAATTTTGGGTGAGTGGGGTATAGTCGTGGAGGATGACTTCGGCAGTTTCTACGGAAGCGGTGGCTTTTAAGCTGAGTTCACCGTTATGTTTTAAGATGAGGAAAGCGGTTTGAGCCCCGGCATTTTCCAGGAGAATAGTCATCAAGGTTTCAATCAGCTTGGTCAAAACAATTTCTGAGGCGATCGCCTGAGAGGCTTTGAGGGCGCTGGCTAAATCTAATCCCCGATTATGAACCGTGGTACTGGTGGAGGTGGAGGTACTGGTAATCTGGCTGAAATTGCCATATTCATCTAAGGGAGTCGATTGCAACATCCCCATTGGATATTTTTCTTCTAGGGCTTTGAGTTTAGCGGTTGCACCCCAACGTCCATAACTATAATGGGCTTTTTTCAAATAGGTTTGGGCGATTTCATCGCGCCCGAGGTGAGAATAAAACAGGGCAGCGCGTTCGTAGGCGATGGCTTCTTCCTGGAGATATCGATATTTTTTAGCCCCTTGAATGGCGCGGTCATAATATTCCATTGCCAGCAGGGTTTGCCCTTTCACTCGCGCTTTTTCCGCCTCTACTAAGTCATATTTATGGCGAAAATTTGTGGGGGAAAATTCGGCCCAGATTTGCATCTGTTTTTGATGTTCGGTGACTTTCCGGAGTGTGGTTTGTCTGGCCCGTTTATCGAGGCGATCGCAATCGGCCAACAGGGACAAAGAATAATAAAAATTATGTTCAGACCAATAGGGTAAACCGGATCCTTGTTTTCCGTATTTTTCGGCTGATTTTCCCGACTGGACCGCTTGGGAATAGTCTTGGAATAGATAACATAAAAATGTTTTACAAAAAGATGCCACAAACAGTAACAGCAGTTGACTTTGTTCAATCCAAATTCCTAGGGTTTCTCTTTCATTAAAGCTAGACCCCACCAATTCACAGGGTTCCGGTGCTTCTCCCTGCAAATTCAGAATCATTTGTCGCCAAACTTTAATATAAGAGATATGAAATTCGATTTGAACCTTCTGCATTTTCTCCAGATACTCTTGTTGTTTCTGGTTGACTAGCTCTAAGGACTCCCCAATAAAAAACATAAAATTGACATGATGAATGGCGCTATAGAAGCCATATTCTATATCCCCCATATCCAGACAGGTTTGAATATTATCTTCTAGGGGCTGAAGAGATAAAATGGTCGGAAATTTATATTTTTTAACAAAAACGTTATAAAGTAAAGTAATTTTATTTTTGAATTCAGGAGCATTAAATTGGTTGAGAACCCGCACAGATAATTGTCCAAATTGATGGGCAGCCTCAATTTTTAAATGAATCCCGCATAACAACATGGCATAAATCCCATACGCATAAGCGGCGAGAGGGGAATTACCCCATTCAATTGAGAGTTTAATCATCGTCAAAACAACTGCGGGGAATAAAGACGGACTGATCAGATGAGCGGCAGGGGTCATACTTACCAGGATCCTCATTGCCGCGATTTTATGCGGATCAGTCATCACGGGCAAGTTGGCTAAGGCTTCAATTTGATGACTATCTTGGGGAAGTTCTTGAAACAGGTGATTGGCATAAGCACGGATCGCTTTATCTTGATTGGGTAGGCCCACTCCAAGCAGTGTTAAAGCTTCTAATCCAGTTGTTAAAGCTAATTTTGTCTGATTTTTAGCGGTATTAATTTGAATATTTAATTCATAAAGTTTTACTCTATCTAATAAAGTTTTTGCCTGTTCAAAAGCCCCCGCATAAAGCTCATCGACTCGGGTGAAATTACCTTGCAAATATTCTGATTCTATAGCAGCAATGAACAATTTGAGCGTGAGTTCATACTCCTCCTGCCACCCGATTTCACCCAGGCGTTGTAGGGCAAAATTAAAATATCTGAGGGCTTGTTCATAAGCGGTTGCCGCTTTTGCTTTTTGACCTGTGGTGAGATTGAGTTGGGCTAAGTTGCAGAGTTCCTGCCGATCGCTGATTAATTCATACCCAAAATTGAGATGTTCGACGATATCAAATAACTTGTTTTCTAAGTCCACACCCTGGACATTTTGCAACAGCAACCGTCCAATTTTTAAATGAACTATTTTCTTTTGTTCTTCAGGAATCAGGGAATAAGCCGCTTGTTGGACGCGATCGTGAATAAATTTGTAGGAAGTTTTGACCGCTTCCCCATCAATTAAGACCGAACCCTCGACATTTTGGACAATTTCAGGACTGATTTCTGGCTCATTGATGGGGAAAATAAAGCATTCTTGGAGTGCGGGATATAATTGCTGAATGGTGTCAGATGTTGGACCTCCATTAACCCAGGTGAGGAAGTTTAAATCGAAGCGGTTGCCAATACAAGCTGCTAAGTTTAAAAGCGCTTGGGTGGGTTCGGGCAGCTTTTGAATTTGGGTGAGGGTGAGTTCGATGACATCATCGGTAATTTCTGTCCCTTGGAGGCGATTGATTTCCCACTGCCACTCGCCCTGTTCAAAATCAAAAGTTAATAAATTATCCTGGGCTAAAGACTGGAGTAATTGCAGAGAAAAGAAAGGATTTCCATCGGTTTTATTGTAAATAAATTGAGCCAGAGGTGCGATGCGATCGCCCCCCATATTCAGGGTATCGCTGAGAAGGTTTTGGATATCCTCAAGTTCCAATCCTCTCAACGGAATCGCATTCACAACAGCGCCGTTGTTTTGCATTTGATTCAGGGTGGCAATTAATCCATGAGTAGCATCCACCTCATTGGATCGATAAGTCCCCACCAAAAGTAGAGATTTGCTCTCGGCTTCAGTCATCAGAAGCTGAATTAATTTTAATGACGCGGAATCCGCCCATTGCAAATCATCTAAAAACAAACAGAGGGGATGTTTCTCTTGGGTAAAAACTTCCACAAATGCTTTAAAAGTCCGATGAAATCGCGCTTGAGATTCCGTGGGAGATAGGTCAGAAACAGCCGGTTGTTCACCGAGTACCAGTTCAATTTCCGGAATGACATCCGCAATGATTTTGCCATTGCTGCCTAATGCTTTTTGGAGGGTTTCAGTAAACTCTTCCAGGATGTCTTGGGGTTCTGTTAACCGTTGGCGAATTAATTCGCGAAAGGCACTCAGTAGGGCTCGGTAGGGAATATTTTGTTTATAGCGATCGAACTTACCGGAGATAAAATACCCGTTATGTTCTCGGATCCAAGGCTGAAGTTGTTTGACTAAAGCCGATTTACCAATGCCCGAATGTCCAGCAATTAAGAGGGTTTCCCGAGGACCTTGACTGATGCGGGTGAAGGTAGACTGGAGCATCGCAATTTCACGATCGCGTCCGTAAATTTTGCGGGGATTGGCAATTTTTCCTGTGCGATCCTGAAGGGCAATTAGAAACGGATCAATGCTGCCTTGGGTTTGCAATTGGTTCAGGCAAATTTCCAAATCCACCTTCACCCCCCAGGCACTTTGATAGCGTTCCTCCGGGGTTTTCGCGATTAATTTCATCACGATTTCCGCGAGAATCGGAGGAATCTCCGGGTTGAGACAATCCGGAGAAATCGGCTTTTTCGCAATATGTTGATGAACCCATTCTAAGGGGGTTTTCGCCATCAAGGGTAGCTGTCCCGTCAGCAGTTCATAAAAGGTAATGCCTAATGAATATAAATCCGTGCGATAGTCGATCGCCCGATTCATTCTCCCCGTTTGTTCCGGGGACATATAAGCCAGAGTCCCTTCAATCCCATCGACTGCAATTATCCCCTGAGTCTCTTTCGTCCCCGAAATCGCAATACTAAAATCGGCAATCTTGACTTCCCCAGTCTCCGGATTAATAATAATATTGTGGGGTTTAATATCTCTATGAACAATCTGGTTGTGATGGAGTTGTGCTAAAGTCGTCGCGAGTTGAATTCCAATTTGTAAAAATTCGGTAAGTTCAATGTCTTGGGTTTCTCGATAGATTTTGAGTGAATAGCCCCCAAAATCCTCTAACACTAAAGCCAGACCATTTTGATAGTTTTCTAAACTGTAAGGTTTGACAATGCCTGAAATATTCAGCGCACTGATTATTTCATATTCATGCTTAAAGCGGGCAATATCTTGAGCGGGTGGAAATTCTGCTTTCAGGATTTTAATAATAACGGGTTGTTGCGTCCGTTTACTATAGGCGCGGTAAATGACCGTTCTCAGGCCGGATTGAATTTCCTGGATTTGGGAATACCCTGGAATCAGGCTCATAAATTCAGTGATATCAATGGATAATTGAGTTTAGGGTATCATTGAATTGTCTACAACTGAGAAATTGTGTAAATTCAGTTTCCCTTAAACTCATTGCATTCAAGGGAAAACAGGAACCATTACCTCATGGGATTCAGGGATATATTGACCGATCGCCCCCATCCAGGAATCATGAAATCATGACCCGGTTCTGGATGGCGCTAAAATCACCAATCTGAATTACGCTGGAGCCGATCGCACCGCAATTCCCGTCGCCTCAGCAATCTCCCGGGCCAAGTTTTGTAAAACCTCGGGATTGAGACAGGGCAACATCTGCACCGGATAGGGTCGAGTTTCCTGGGGATGATGATTTCCCCGTCCATCTAATTGCCGGTTTACGGGTTTGGGACGGGTGGGAGTATTCAGTTGAATTTCATCCACCCCCAGCGATCGCATCCGGGAAATATATTCCCCTTTCGTCTGAGCATCCCACGGGGATAACAGCATGGTTTGAATGCCAATTTCTCCGGGATAATCTTGACAAAACTGCTCAATTCCTGCCCAAATCTCCGCTAAATTAATCCCCTCAATGGGGCGATTTATCCCTTGAAATCGGCGTTCTGATACAGCATCAAGTTTAATGGAAACCCGGTCCGCAGTCGCCAAGGCATTCCGAACTTCTGGATTCCCCAAGGTTGTGCCATTGGTGAGCACTAATGTCGGACGATGGGTGCGACTGGCGATTCCCTGCAAAATTTCCCTTAAATTTAAAGCTAATGTCGGTTCCCCACTGCCACTGAGGGTAATTACATCCACATCCCAAGGTGCAAATGCTTCCAGTTCATCGAGAATTTGTTGGGTGGGAATATAAATAGCCCGATCGCCAGTTTTCTGTTCAATTTCTCCCAGTTGGCAGTAAACACAATTAAAGGAACAGGTAGAAATACTGCCAATGGGGTCAATCCCCAGCGATCGGCCATACCGCCAAGAGGAGACGGGTCCATAGACGGATGAAAAGGTTTGAGTTGCATTCATTGTTGTTAACAAAGCACTCCAAAATTGAAGAGTGGAAAGACGATGGGGGAAGCGCCTAGTTTAGAATCGGTCTTGCTCAGTCCCCTCGAATTGCGATCGCCTCAGTTCAACGGTTAATTTTGGGCGAGGGTTTGCCATTCGAGGATGATAGAAGGTGGGATTGGCAATGAAACCGTGCGATTGTCTGCGATCGGTAAAAGGAGTACGGTTCGCTGATTCATGGGCAGTTTCAACAGCACAGATTTTAAATCGTACTGCCCCACATTTGGGGCGGGAGATTTGTCCGCAAACTCATCTTCTGCCGTGAAAATTTCCCCTGTGTCTATTTTAATCTGAAGCGGTTTGGGATGGGAAAAGTCCGCCACTCCTGGAAATCCTACTAATCTGAGATTGACTCCAGTCACGGTTGCGTCTTTAACTTGTTTAAAGAGTACCACTTGCCAAGAATATCCGGCCTGGTCTCGTAAACTATGTTGAGATTGGTACAGGAATTGACCGGGTGCTTCCTCGATTTGGCGGATTTCCGCCCAAGCGGGTTGTGCAGTTAAGTGACTTTCTCCTAAAATCAGGAGTGATACCAGGGAAAAGAGAAGCAGCAGTTTAGAAAGGATGGATTTGATGCGAGGCCACATAGATATTAGATTGTTTTGAAGGTAATGCTTCTATCGTAGTGGAGATAGGGACGCTAAATACCGAGCGGGTTTGAACTGCTGGGGGGAGATGGGGATGAGTTTGGTCTTGGCAACCCGGAAACGACTGAAGTCGTTACTACGAACGAAGACAACGACAGCAAGTCGTGACGTTGAACGAAGAAACAACACAGGACCAATGACCAATGACCAACGACCAACGACCAATGACCAACGACCAATGACCAACGACCAATGACCAACGACCAATGACCAACGACCAATGACCAATGACCAACGACCAATGACTTGCTGTTTATTTTAGATAGGATGGGGGCGGTGGGACTTGAACCCACACGGCTGTCTCCAGCCAACGGATTTTCATTCTCCCGCAACTTTCGCTGCTGCCAGAATACTGGTTTTGAGAATTGGACTCTCCCTTTACCCTCGGCTTTACGTTAGGGTAGCTCCCGTCGAGTCTCTGCACCTTCCGAAATTTCGGCTTGGCTCAGGATTGCCTTGTCTGTTGCCAGAGTTAGGTTTCCCTGAATTTGAGAGCGGTCACTTAAAGGATTTCTCCAATAAGGCTCAGTTTTCTAAGTCCGTAGCGTCTACCATTCCGCCACGCCCCCGAGCAGTTCGGCTAGGGTTTAATCTGATGCGGCTGTGTGAGCCGGTAAGATTAAGCATTTCGCCAAAGCATAGCTATTATGCACGATTTTTCTATCTAAGTCAACTGTTAATCCTAAATTTACCGGATTTTATGAATTGGCGGTGGTTTGAGGGGGAGATTGACGAGGGTGGAAATTTTTACGGCTTTAGACGTTGACAGCCTCTTGTTTCTGTGGTAATGCTCGCACAGGGCGGGTTTTGAATCCAGATGGGCAAGGAGGCATCTGCCCAGCACAATGGTTTAAAGTAGAAAATAAGCACTTGAGCTACTTAGGATCCTCATGGTTTATCAACCTGACTTTCTGAATTCCCACGATGAAGATGTCGAAGCAAATCAGTTGCTGAAATACTTACAGCATCAACCGCCAGAAGTTTTGGCGCGGGTTGCCAAGTCAGTCAGCCCGGAAATTAAGGAAATTATCTCTCAGAACGTTCAGGGACTGGTGGGTGTCCTGCCGTCGGAGAACTTTGAGGTGCAAATTACGACAAACCGAGAGAATCTGTCTGGTTTGTTGGCATCTGCCATGATGACGGGTTATTTCCTGCACAAGATGGAACAACGGATGCATTTGGAGGAACGGTTATCCCAAGTTAATCCCCTCGGGAATGACTCTGCTGGTGGCGGTTCAGGGAAACATGGATCGCGTTAGACGACGGATTCAACCTGGGGAAGTTGAGCCCGATCGCCCTTTAGTTCCGGCGATCGAGGGGAAACACCCCAGGACGCACAGCAATGGTGGCGATGGCCCCTTGGCGGTTCACTTCCAGTTCTAGTAGTCCACCGATTTGGGTGGCTTCTACCAATTCTTGCACTTCGGTGGCTGTGGCGATCGCCACCCCGTTAATTTTTTGAATCACATCCCCTTTTTGCAACTGGGCTTTTTGCGCCGGAGTGTCCGGTAACACCGCCATAATCACCACCCCAGTTTCCGTGAGAATCTTCACCCCTTCCAGGCGTTCCTCTAATTTGTCCCGGACTTGGGGAGTCAACTCCACCATTTGAATGCCCAAAAAGGGGTGAGAGACTTGACCGTTTGTAAATAATTCATTGGCAATCCGTTTAGCAGTTTCGATGGGGATGGCAAACCCTAATCCTTGAGCATCAGCGCGAATTGCCGTATTCACCCCAATTACTTCCCCGCGATCGTCGAGTAACGGTCCCCCGGAATTCCCGGGATTAATCGCGGCATCGGTTTGGATAAAGCGAACCCGCTTATCAGAAATTCCCACTTGGGAACTCGATCGCCCGGTGGCGCTGATAATCCCCACGGTGACACTGTTATCCAATCCCAGGGGACTGCCGATCGCGATCGCCCATTGTCCAGGCACCAAATTCTCCGAATTCCCTAACTTGACCTTCGGCAACCCAGTCCCTTCAATTTTCACCACCGCTAAATCCGTGAGGGAATCAATCCCCATCACTTTCCCCTCAAAGATGCGCCCATCATTTAAGGTCACTTTCACCACCTCGGTCCCTTCTACCACATGAGCATTGGTGATAATTTGACCCTCAGCGCTCAAAATAAACCCGGATCCCGTCCCGTGGTTGCCCCGTTGTCTCGGGGGTGGCATTTCGTCCCCAAAAAATTTTCTAAAAAAGGGATTGCTGGGGTCATTCTCCTCCACCGTTCTTCCGGACCGCATCGCATCAATTCGCACCACTGCTGGACCCACTTTTGCCGCAGCCGAGGCGATAAAATTGCGGTCAATGGGCTGTTCCATGAAGGCGGGATTGGTGTCAATCTCTGAGTCGGCATCGGTATTGACGGGAGGGGTAGCCTCCGGTAGCATCACCGGCATAGCTATGGGCTGTTTTCCCAGAGTGTTCTCGAACTGGATAGATCGGCTGGCGATCGTGCCGACACTCCCACCGAGGACTAACAAGTTCAAACCCACAATCAGCCGCTTTAATACTTGACGCATAGCTGGTTTCCCCATTCGATAGCGATACAACTCATCCCCAGATGGCACTTAATTGTTGAGGCTGGCAAAAGCAGCCCTTGGATTAAATCTTACCAATAAGC
Organism: Oscillatoria sp. HE19RPO; assembly: GCF_024220515.1. Taxonomy (GTDB): domain Bacteria; phylum Cyanobacteriota; class Cyanobacteriia; order Cyanobacteriales; family Laspinemataceae; genus Laspinema. The sequence goes on along the minus strand of NZ_JAMXOT010000187.1, from coordinate 7,649 downwards.
AGATCCCAAGATTGGGGTAGCCTATTTTCTCCCACTGTAGCCTAATTCTTGGGGTTGGAGCGAAGGTTCAGGGAGTAGATTGGGTAAAAGTTAGTTAAAGCTGACATCTTCCCCTCGGGTAATAACCAGCGGGAGTTCAAACACCCGCCGGGTGTCGCTGTCATAGGGGTTTGGCGAGTTGCGAAGAGGACCCCACCCTAGCCCTCCTAGAACGGTAGGTTTTTTACGTTCAGGGTAATTTGCCTAAGAGTAAGGGGACTTCCAGTTCCCTCCGGTGATGTCTTGGGGAGGGCTGTTTCCTTCTAAAATTTTACAGACCCCGTAAGCGTTACACCCCAAGGGTTTTCGGCCTTATTTCCTAAGTTGAAACTCAGAAAAAGAGACCACCCCGTCCCTTCGGGACACCCCTCCAAGGGAGGGGAATAAGCCCCAAAATTCCCCTCCTTTGGAGGGGGGCCCCGAAGGGGCGGGGTGGTTTCCCCTCCCCAAGACACAGGGGAGGGGACCGGAGGGAGGGAGTTGTTCAGGGATAATTTTTTAGCCGATCGCCTCTTTTAAACTCTGGCAAAACTCACCAATGGAGGTTAATCCTTCTTCCGGGGTTCCTTCGGCTAATCGTTTGACAAAGGCACTCCCGACAATGGCGGCATCTGCACCCCAGTCTTTGACTTGGCGCGCCATTTCTGGGGAGGAGATGCCAAATCCGACTCCAATGGGTTTATCGGTGATTTGGCGCATTTCGGCGAGAATGTCTTCGACGCGAGACTGGACTTGGGACCGCATCCCGGTAACGCCGGTAACGCTGACGAGGTAGATAAATCCTCTGGACTGACGGGCGATCGCCTCAATCCGGGCTTTTGGACTCGTGGGGGCGACTAATAACACGACCTCAATCCCCCGGTCATCAGCTTTTTTGAGGATGTCCTCTGACTCTTCTAAGGGCAAATCCGGGACGACTAAGCCTCGCACTCCAGCATCGGCAGCATTTTTGAGGAAAGTGTCCACACCCTGTTTGAGAATTGGGTTGTAGTAGGTGAATAAAATAATGGGCGACTGCAAAGTAGGCGTTACTGCCTTGACGGTTTCTAAGACAGCTTCCAAGCGCGTACCCCGTTGCAGTGCACGAGTTGCGGCAGCTTGAATCACGGGTCCATCCGCCAGGGGGTCTGAGTAAGGAACCCCTAATTCAATTAAATCCGCACCCTTGCTATCTAACAGTTGCAAGGCTTTAGCGGTGGTCTGCAAATCTGGATCCCCTGCGGTGATAAACGGGATCAAAGCACACTGCTGGCGATCGCGCAGGGACGCAAAGCACTGGGAAACCGATGTCATTTTATAACTTACCTAGCTTGGATAGATTAACTAGCGTATCATCTGCCCGGGCTGTTAATTTATCAAATCCTATCTCGGGGTAACTTCCGGGGGTCCAGCCGGATAACGACTGAAGTCGTTACTACAAACGAAGAAACTTCAGTCGTTCTCTTAAGTTCGTAGTAACGACTTCAGTCGTTCTCTTTCTTAAGTTCGTAGTAACGACTTCAGTCGTTCTCTTTCTTATGTTCGTAGTAACGACTTCAGTCGTTCTCTTATGTTCGTAGTAACGACTTCAGTCGTTCTCTTATGTTCGTAGTAACGACTTCAGTCGTTCTCTTCCGCCTCATTCTCCGCTTCAATCTCCGCTTGAATTTTAGCCAATTCTTCCGGCGTCAATTCTTCTAAGCGCTTTTGCAGAACGGCAGTTTTATAATCTTCCACCTGCTGATGATAGGTCATATCTCCATTCACAGCACGGAATAAATAGGTGAGTAACCATCCCACTAACCCACCGACTAATAAAACTTGGCTCCAAATTCCGGCAGTAATGCTATCAAACCCAGCACCCTGAAATCCCAGATAGGCTAAACCACCAGCCAGGAAAACACCCAAGCCAATCCCTAATGCATCAATTCTTCGCATACTTGCGTGATTTTTATCTAAATTTTATGAATAATTCGAGGACGAAGAAATCGAGAATCAACGCATCGCTAGAAGTTCTAGCGGTTGATTTCCCAATTTCTTCATTCCTGTTTTAAACGTTAATTTCTCGTCGCTTGGGTCGAAAATTCAAAAAGGGAGCGAGCACTAACATTCCCGGGAAAAAGAAAAACACCAAGAAATACAGAAAAGCCCGTTCAAAAGAACTGGCGACATACCAGCGCTTTTGTAACCAAAAGTAGAGGGCTAAGGGGACAACCAATAGGTAAATCCCGCCTAAAACCACATACAACAGTAAGGCAATAGTCATATCGTTGAGAATCGGCATGATGGCAATGATGAGGGTTTTACAATAATGAGGCGCGATCGCCTTAATGCAAGGAGTTTACCCCATTTTTGGAGAGGTTCCGCACTGGCTCAACTCGCCCACGTCCGTATTGTAACTTGCTAGGGTCTCCAGGTACTAATTCCTCCCCCTCTCCATGTGTATTTGTAGGGGCGCAATGCTTGCGCCCTCAAGGTGTCCTCGTGACTTGGCTCTGCCGAGTCACGCACATTAGGAGGCTCTGCCTCCTAATCCCTACCAGGCGGCAGAGCCGCAGAAGGCCCATGTCATGGCAGAGCCATGACACGAGAGGGCTAGTTTCTAATAACCGCCCGGTTCTTCCTCGTATTCTGGCGCTTTGGTTTTCTCCGGGATATTAATCCGAGGGGGGTTGTAGGACTTATCCTCTTCTTGAGCCCAGGCGTCGGATTCTACATCACTGTATTCATAATCCTCAGCATATTCCGGTTCTTCATAGACTGGAGCGGCGCTATAGCTGGGTTCCTCGTAAGCCTCCTGATAGCGCTCGTTGTAGTCCATATCGTAGGTATCCCGAGATGAGGCTTCGCTCCAGTTATCTTCTTCTTCTAACTCATCTTCGTAGTAAATCGGTGCAGGTTGAGCTTGGCGCAACGGTTCCACCACAGGTTGTTGCCAGGATTCATCCTCATCCCAGACTTCTTCCACTACCCGGGAGGGCGCACGCAACGGTTCTGGAGCCGGAACTCCCATCCCCGTCGGCAGTTGATTTTCCGGTCGCGCTGTAGGCATGATCAGGGCTTCTTCTTCTCTCGCCCAAGGGGGTTCCCCAATGCCTAACCGCTCTAAAAATCCTACAGTAATCTGCGAGAGTCTTTCTTCTGCCCCTTCAAACACAATCAAGCGATTGGGCCCACTGCTGACAATTTCCTCAACCGGGAGTTCGTAGGTACTAATCACTTGGTCAGGGATTTGCGGTAGTCCCAAGGAAGCAATCACCAGGGACACCAATTCACCCGTTGCCAGGTCAAACTTGAACCCTCTGGCGCGTCCCAACAGTTCGCCGGTTTCGGTAATCACTTCGCTGTTGATAACCCGGCTGTAGGCATCTACATCAATATCTTCGATGACGTCTTCATCTTCAACCAAGATCACATCGCCAATCTGTTCAATGCTCCGCAGAAACATGAATCGGGGCATTCCGGCGACTGAGAGGAGATTATCTCGCAGACCCAAGGCTACAACCTGTCGGCGGTCAATGTCTACCAACAGTTCTTTGACGACCCCCAGGCGCTTGCCGGTGTCGCGGGTGATCACTTGAGTATTTAACAAGTCGGAGCGCAGACGGATGGTATCAGATGTCATTCTTAGTTGAATCCTAATAGCGAATTCTCTTTAATATTACGGTCTATAAAATCATACAGCCGAAGTCTTTGGCTCAATTTGTAGTCCAATGACTTGGGTATAGGCTCCCCGGGCTTGGGTTACGCCAATCACCCGCTCGGCTAGTTTGAGCATGGGAGTTTTGTGACTGACGACGATAAACTGAGCCACGTCAGCTTGCTGTTTTATTATTTTAGCCAATCGTTCCACATTTGCCCCATCTAAGAACATATCCACTTCATCAAAGGCGTAAAACGGTGATGGACGATACCGTTGCAGGGAGAAGATAAAACTGAGGGCGGTGAGGGATTTTTCTCCCCCAGACATGGAGGCTAATCGTTGCACGGGTTTGCCTTTGGGGTGGGCGACGAGGGATAAACCACTGCTAAAGGGGTCTTCGGGGTCGTCGAGTTGCAGATAGCCATCGCCGTCGGAAAGTTCGGCAAAGATGATTTGAAAGTTTTCGTTGACGGCATCGAAGGCTTCTTTAAAGGCACGGAGTCGCAGGGTTGTGAAGTTTTCAATCCGCAATAGAATTTCCGTGCGTTCCCCTTCTAAGGTGGCGAGTTTTTGGCTGAGTTCCTCTAATCGGGCTTGGGTGCGATCGTACTCTTCCAAGGCCAACATATTTACGGGTTCCATTGCTTCAATCCGTTTTTGCAGCGATCGCACTTCTTTCTGCAATTCCTGCAATACCGTCGCCAAACGGTTCTCCATCGCCTCGGGAACCGGCGGTTGTGGGTCGGGTAATTCGGCTTCGCGTTGTTGCAATTCTTGTTGCATATTCACGAGTTGTTCCCGCCGTCCCTGTTGGGTTTCATGGAGTTTTTGCAGTTGCCATTCCAGTTGTTGACGGCTTAAATGCAATTCCCGCAACTTGGCTTCCGCTTGGTCCCGGGCGGTTTTTTCTTCCCCCAGTTTGGACTCAATTTCCGCCAAAGCAGTTTGAGTTTGCGCCATTTCCTGACCCAAACTCGTGAGTTGCTGCTGCAACTGTGCAATTGTCTCAGTTCCGGCAATTTCTTGTTGCCGTAATTGAGTTAACTGCTTTTGTCCATCTTGGATTTTTTCCTCTAACCGCTGAGACTGACTGCCTAAGTCCTGTTGCCGTAACTGTGCGGCACTCAGGGACTGTTCCCATTCCTGTAGCTGACTCTCCAGTTCCCGCACTTGGGACTGGATTTGTTGCCATTCGCTATTGGTTCCAGATTCTTCCATGCTGGCAAGTTCTAACCGCCAGCGTTCTAGCTGCACTTCTTGATCCGGTAAATCGGCGGCGAGGGTTTGCAGTTGGGAGGTTGCGGTTTCTAACTCTTGGGAGTTTTTGGTTAATTGTTGCTCTAACTGGGCGATCGCCCCAGTTAACCCATTAATTTCTTTCTCCAACTGTTCCGATTTAAGCTGCAATTCCCGCTGTTGCTGCTTCGCTTCCACCAATTGCGCCGATCGCTGTTTCACTGTTTCCGCAGCAGTGGCAATGGCACTGGTACAGCGTTCTAAAATCGTCTCAATTTCATGGAGGCGATTTTGCAGCGCCGTCACTTCCCCAGATTCGGTATTCCCGCCCGTCCCAAACCGCAAGCTGGACCGATGGGGTGCACTTCCCCCTGTCATGGCCCCTGTGCTTTCTAATAAATCCCCGTCCAAAGTAACAATCCGCGCTTGTCCCAAATAAGGACGGGCTAAATTGATGCTTTCAAAGACAACCGTATTGCCAAAAATATAGGCAAAAATTTGCAAATAAGGGCGATCGCATTCAATCAAATTCACCGCATAATCCACAAACCCTGGGGCATTCCGCAAGGCTTCAATGGGCGAAAATCGCGAGGGTCTAATTTTATTTAAAGGTAAAAACGTCGCCCGTCCAGCCCGTTTTTGCTTCAACAGTTCGATCGCCGCTGCCGCGACCCCATCATCCTCCACCACCAGATAACCCAAGCGCCCACCAGCAGCGGTTTCCAATGCCATTTGATAGGTCGGTTCCACCCGTCCCAGTTGCGCCACCAACCCACAGACTCCCGGCAACCCGGTTTGTAAAATCACCTTACTCGCCCCAGTTCCGCTGGCTTCTTGGTGGGCTTGATTTTGGGCTTCCAACTTGTCCAAACGCCGTTGTTTGTCCCGTTGTTCTTCCAACAGGCGTTTTTGGGTTTCCTGCTGCACTTGCAAGTCTTGTTCCAAGGCAGAAACCGTTTGCGCCAAGGATTGCACCTGTTGCACCGCTAACTGATGCCGTTGTTCGATATCCGTGCGCGCAAATTGCTGGTTCATCAAGTCCTGGCGGGAGGTTTCCAGGGACTCCTGTTGTTCGGCAATTTTCTGCTCAAGTTGTCCCCGGCGTTCGGTTAAACGGGCTTGTTCCGTGCGCTGGGGGTCGAGATTTTTTTGCAGGGTTTCGATTTGGCGGTGGAGGTTGGTTTGTTGCTGCACCCACTCCTCAGAAGCGGAGGCGATCGCACTCGCCTGTTCCCGTCTTTGGTTTAACAGGGTTTGGGTGCTATCCCGGTTTTCCTGCACCGAAACAATCACATTTTTTTCTAATTCCCGGTCCTCAGCCAATTTTTGCAAGGCTTGCTGCAATGCCTTGACATCTAGCTCAGTTTGTGCTAATTGAGCGAGGGTCTGTTGGCGGTTGGCTGATTGTTCCTCTTTGCGGTTTTGCAGTTGGCGGTGTTCCGCATCTTGGGTGGCGAGGGTGGATTGCAGGGCGATCAGTTCCTCTTCCCCGAGGGCTTTGACGCGATTGTTGAGTTCTTCCAGGCGGGTGCTGGCTTGTTGGATTTCGCCGCTAATAGAGGTAATTTGGTCGCCGAGTTGGGTCACTTGGCGATCGCCCCCTTCAATTTGCTCCCGCAGTTTCCACTCTTGTTGCTTCAACTGTCGCCATTCCAACACTGCCGCCAGTTTCTCCTTTTCATGCAACTCAGCGCGCAATTTTTTATATTGTTCCGCCTTGGCGCGGTCTTTGGAGAGGCGCTCAATCTGCACTTTTAGCTCGTTTTCAACAATGCGGCAACGGTCTTCCCGTTCCTTGACTTCATCTAATTTAGTTTTAGCTTGCACGATTTTCCGGTCAAAGGCTGCCACCCCTGCCAGTTCATCAATAATTTCCCGGCGTTCCTTGCCATTCATGGAGATAATGGCGGTAACGTCCCCTTGGAGTACCACGTTATAGCCTTCGGGGTAAATCCGCAGGCGGTTAATTTGTTCGTGGAGTTGGGTGAGGGTGCAGGATTCCCCGTTCATGTAATAGGTGGAGGTGTAGGTGCCACCTTTGGTAACGCGCAACCTGCGGGTGATACTCCATTCGCGATCGGCAGTTGCGGCAAGGGTTTCGGCAGCAGAGGGTTCCGAGGCGATCGACCCATTGCCATTGTCCGAGTGGGGTTCTGGGGCGACTGTCTCCGGTTCTTCCGGTTCTAAACTCTGTTCAGGTTCCACCGGCGATTCATCATTTGTAGCGGTTGCCGGTGCATCGGGGGTATCAATTAACCCAAACGAATCCCCCAAATCAAACGTCACCGTCACACTCGCCTCAACAGTGCCGCGACTGCGGGATTGATTGTGGTTAACTAAATCGGGCAAACGTTCCGCCCGCATCCCTTTAGAAGTCGAGATGCCCAGACAGAAGAGAAGGGCATCAAGAATATTGGATTTCCCCGAACCGTTAGGACCTGAAACCACGGTAAACCCTGGCAAGACAGGAATGCTCGTCGTGCCGCCAAAGGATTTAAAGTTGCTCAGTTCCAGGCGCGTGATATGAACCATATCGGTTAGAGGGCTACAGAATTGCCCCTTGGGGGTGTTGACTTCTTAATCTAGTTTAGCGATTCTTCACAGATTAGCACGAATCCCCTGGGAAGGAGTAACGCGATCGCATTAAAACCGGGACCTCTATTCTGGGGGAGGGACCTCATATCGTTCTACCAGTAGAGTGCATTGTAAAAACCAGAATGGAGGTTGAAACTTAAAATAGGTTTCTTGTGAC
>NZ_JAMXOT010000186.1 GCF_024220515.1 Oscillatoria sp. HE19RPO | reverse complement strand
AGTCGTTACTACGAACTTTGGAAACGACTGAAGTCGTTACTACGAACTTTGGAAACGACTGAAGTCGTTACTACGAACTTTGGAAACGACTGAAGTCGTTACTACGAACTTTGGAAACGACTGAAGTCGTTACTACGAACGAAGAGAACGCCTGAAGTTGTTACTACGAACGAAGAGAACGACTGGGGGTGAGGACCCAGAACCTCCAAGGTCGATCGCAAAAGGACAGACAAGGGGGGCTAAACAATGGCACAATGAGAAACGCCATAAACAGATAGAAATATAGGTAAAGTCGTGAGTCCGATTGCCCAAGCTATTCCAACTCAACCCGCGATCGCGCGGCGTGCTGTGTTTCCCTTTACTGCTATTGTGGGGCAGGAAGAAATGAAACTGGCATTGCTGCTAAATGTCATTGACCCCAAGATTGGCGGGGTGATGATTATGGGCGATCGCGGCACTGGCAAGTCTACTACCATCCGTGCCTTAGCTGATCTGCTTCCAGAAATTGAAGTGGTGGCAGATGACCCCTTCAACAGTCATCCCTCGGATCCTGAACTGATGAGTGATGTGGTCCGCGATCGCGCCTCTCGGGGAGAAACCTTACCCCTGATGCAGCGCAAGGTGCAAATGATTGATCTCCCTCTCGGTGCCACGGAGGACCGGGTTTGTGGGACCATTGATATTGAAAAAGCCCTCTCAGAAGGGGTAAAAGCCTTTGAACCGGGTTTGTTAGCCAAAGCCAATCGCGGTATCCTCTATGTGGATGAAGTCAACCTCCTCGACGATCACCTCGTGGATGTGTTGTTAGACTCCGCTGCTTCAGGATGGAATACCGTTGAACGCGAAGGGATTTCCATTCGTCACCCGGCGCGATTTGTGTTGGTGGGGTCCGGTAACCCGGAAGAAGGTGAACTCCGTCCCCAATTGCTCGATCGCTTCGGGATGCACGCCGAAATCCGCACGGTGAAAGAACCCGCTTTACGGGTGAAAATCGTTGAGGAACGCTCAGGATTTGACCAAAATCCTAAAACCTATTTGGAACAACACGAAACAGAACAACAAGCGTTACAGCAAAAGCTGATTGATGCTCAAAATCTGTTGCCTTCGGTGAATTTGGATTATGAAATGCGCGTCCAAATTTCCCAGGTTTGTTCTGAGTTGGATGTGGATGGGTTGCGCGGAGATATTGTCACCAACCGCGCTGCCAAGGCGATCGCTGCTTTGGAAGGACGCACGGAAGTCACCCTAGATGATATCCGGCGCGTGATTACCCTTTGTCTGCGTCACCGCTTACGCAAAGACCCCTTGGAATCCATTGATAGTGGTTATAAGGTTCAAAAAGTCTTTAGCAGTGTCTTTGGCGTAGAAATGTCAGAAGAAGGTTAAATCGGTGTAGTGGCGCTGGGGTAGAGTTCATCAAAAAAGCCCTTAAGCGCCTCTACATCCAATGGTTATGGAACAGCGAATTTTAGGAATAGACCCGGGTTTAGCTACATTAGGATTTGGGGCGATCGCCGCTCAAACCGGAGGAACAGGGCGAAGTCGCAGCGAAACCGTTTCTCTGCTCGATTTTGGCATTATTCAAACCCCCGCCAAAACCGACCTCGGTCAGCGGTTATGTACAATTTATGAAGATTTACACGCCCTAATTGAGCAATTTAAACCGGACTTAGTAGCAGCGGAAAAATTGTTCTTTTATCGCATGGGAAACACTATTTTAGTCGCCCAAGCGCGAGGGGTAATTTTACTGGTAGTAGCGCAACATAAATTACCCTTAATCGAATATACCCCCGCCCAAATTAAACAAGGGGTTACAGGTTATGGCAATGCAGATAAATATGATGTGCAACAAGCGGTAGCCAGAGAGTTGAATTTAGAAACAATTCCTAAACCCGATGATGCAGCCGATGCCTTAGCGGTGGCGTTAACCGCCTGGTTTCAGCGGGAAAATTAAGGGGAATTGACCGTTCATTCCCAATCCCTACCCCCAAGTTTCTAGCCGAGCAAGCCCCCTAGAAAGAGAGGCCCCTGGTGCCACAGATCGGTGATAATATTAAGATGGGTAAACATTTACCGATCTAGGAATTGAGCGAGTTATAATAGGTCAAAGTGTAAGGGTGCAGGTCCGGATTTCTGTGAGGGCTGCACAGGCAACTTGATTAGACTTTAATTGCTTAACGGCATGGATATAAATTTAATCAAAGAAATCATCCGGCAAATATGTGGAAATTATTTGATTTGGGTCAGATATTCAGAGATTTGTGGGGTATTGAAAAAGGAATACGAGATTAGTGTTGATCAAGATTTTTTTCTGGATAACAATTATGAATTTAGGATTTACCAAAGGTGTGAACCCAACGATTTTTACATCGCCTTAGCGGAGAATCTTCCTTATCAGAGGTCCTCTCCACAACATTCGCCGAATATGCATTCGTATAGAAGACCTCGTTCAACTAGGGCTATACCCCCTAAAATCAAAACCCGTCAAGATAATATTTTAGAGGTATATGGAATTGATGATACCGAGGAGGATAAAGTTTTTCAAGAAATTAAGACAGCAGCAGACTTTCAGCAAGTGATTGGCAAGATTATCAAAAAATTAGCGAGGGAATCCAACCAACCTGCTATAGATTTCGAGCAGATTGGAAAAGAGTTTTCTACCCTTTATCAACAACCGATTCGGCCTTCTTTAAGGCCATATAATCTAAAACTAATTGATATATTACAAAGTCTTGAGTTTATAACGGTTGACTCTCCAAGGGTTTTCTTAAAAAAGAAGGAATTCTGAGGGGGTTTAACTCAAACGAATCGCCTCCATCCACCCCACGCAGTTCCCTCCCGACGAACTCTCTGGTTTCCCGTGACCCGTTGTCCTCCCGCGCATCGCGGTAGGGAGTCTCAACAGTACCATGAATAGAAGCCGGATTAGTATAACAACTGCGTTAGTCCTGGGTTACAGGAACGGTTAAAAACCGGGTTTCTTGAGAAAATCTGTCGCACTTTGCAGCCAATTCAGGCCAAAAACCCGGTTTCTGGTCCCGTGGAGACAAACTCCCGGTATCAACAGTGGTTTTTATAGAGTAGCCCGCGCAGGCGGGCTTTGTCCGCAAGTGCCCCACCCTTGAGGATTCTGTTGGCTAATCACATAGGGGGTCTGACCCCCTACTTACCTAGGAGAGTCAAGCCCGTTAAAATAGTACCCAAGAAAAACTCATGGTGGTTTAGGGACCCTACCCTGTTTCTCCCCTAATTTATGGAGTGAATCATGACCCTTCATCCTCAAGAACAATGGATTATTCCTGAACAAACCGTTGCCGTGGCAAGGGCCTCGTTCCCGTACATGAAACATTTATATGCTCATGTATGAAGAACTAGGAAGACTCTATACAGATAAAGACTTTCTTGAGCTTTACCCGAACTGTGGTAAGTTAGCCCGGTCTCCGGCCTGTTTAGCGTTGGTTACCTTAATGCAGTTTGCCGAAGGATTAACCGATAGACAAGCAGCCGAATCAGTACGGGCTCGGATTGATTGGAAATATGTGTTAGGGCTAGAATTAACCGATGAGGGTTTTGACCACACCATCTTAAAAGAATGGAGGGACCGCCTAGTTAAAAAAGAGGCCGAATCAATTCTCCTGGACAAAATGTTAGCCCGATTTAAAGAAAAAAAACTGTTAAAAGGTCGAGGAATTCAGCGCACGGATTCAACCCAGGTTTTAGGGGCTATCCGAATGCTCAACCGTTTAGAGTTGGTTGGAGAAACATTACGTCACGCCTTAAATGACTTGTCTAGTCACGCTCCAAATTGGCTGTGTTCTGTTATTCAAGAAGATTGGTTTGACCGCTATAGCTCTAGAGTAGATGCTTATCGGTTACCTAAAGATAAAAGCGAACGTGAACGCTTGGCTTTGACCATCGGAGCCGATGGACATCACTTGCACAGCAGCCATTTACGACGGGGGAACCGCTTTTGATTTATGTGAACTAGAAAGCGTAGAAATTCTCCGACAAGTATGGGTCCAGCAGTATGCTTTTATTAATTCTGAACTCAAATGGCGAGACCCGAAAGACTTGGGCCTTCCTCCTAATTCCATCCAAATTGAAAGCCCTTACGATATTGAAGCTCGTAACGCTACCAAACGGGAGAAAAATTGGACCGGATATCAAGTTCATTTAACCGAAACCTGTGATGAAGATTATCCTCATTTAATCGTGAATGTCGAGACCACTCCAGCCACCACAGTAGATGGGGATATGACTCAAGTTATTCATGAAAAGTTATCGGAGAAAGAATTACTCCCCAAACAACATTTGGTTGATAGCGCCTATGTTGATTCGCACCACTTAGTGACGTTACGTTCAAACTATGAAGTTGAACTGGTGGGTAAAATAAGAACCGACACTTCTTGGCAAGCCCGCAATCAAACCGGATTTGATTTATCCTATTTTAGGATTGATTGGGACCAACAGCAAGTTGGCTGTCCTGTGGGAAAAATCAGTCAATCTTGGCGTAATCGAACGGATAAATCTAATCAACCCGTGATTGAGGTTCATTTTTCTAAAACTGATTGTGCCGATTGTCCTAAACGAGAGCTTTGTACTCATTCCAAAAAAAAACCCCGATTACTCAAGCTCAGACCCCGTGAGCAACACTATGCGTTAATTGAGGCAAGGCATCGTCAAACTACTGAGGCATTTAAACAAGATTACGCCCTTCGTGCTGGTTGTGAAGCCACCATCAGCCAAGGGGTAAGGGCATTTGATTTACGTCGCTCGCGTTATTCGGGTCTAGCCAAAACCCATTTACAGCATATAGCAATAGCCACAGCTATGAATGTAAGTCGTTTGTTTGAGTGGTGGACACAACCCTTTAAGGTTCTGCGTCGCCCGAGCGCTTTTGCTGCTCTTAAAGCTCAATATCCGCCGCCCCACTTTTTCTGATTCTAGTCGAATGTTGCTTGGGGGGTAATACCCCCCATGTGATTAGCCAACAGAATCCTGATAGGATAGATCAAAGCAACTCCAAATCAGCTCTAGGGATAACGTTATGGTTCCGACTACCGCGATCCGTTTACCCAATCACAGGTGGCAGATTTATCCTCAAAAACCCGAACTCGCCCAGCAGATTGCTGAGGCAGTGGCGCTGCCACCGATTTTGGCGCAAGCAGTTATCGATCGCGGCATTGAAACCGTAGAAGAAGTCAAGGCATTTTTAGACCCGGAATCGGTGAGTTTGCCTCCTCCGGTGGAGGATTTTCCAGACTTGGCACTGACGGTAGACTTACTAGAAAAGGCGATCGCCAAAGGGTCGAAAATTGCGATTTGTGGCGACTATGATGCCGATGGCATGACCAGTACCGCCCTGTTAATGCGGGCATTACGGGCATTAGGTGCGAATGTGGATTATGCCATTCCCAGTCGGATGGCAGAAGGTTACGGGATTAATGAGCGAATTGTCCGGGAATTTCACGGGGAAGGGGTGCAAATTATTTTAACGGTGGATAATGGCATCGCGGCGGTTAAACCCATCGCCCTCGCCCGAGAATTGGGGATGGATGCGATTATTACGGACCACCATGAACTCCCGGATGAACTGCCTCCGGCAACGGCAATTCTTAACCCAAAACTGATTCGAGAAGAGTCTCCTTATCGGGGAGTTGCTGGGGTGGGCGTTGCCTATATTTTAGCCATTTGTTTAGCACAAAAGTTGGGTCAATCCAAACCCTTAATCAAACCTTTACGAGAATTATTAACCCTGGGAACTATTGCGGATTTAGCCCCGTTAACGGGAGTAAATCGCCGCTGGGTTAAACGAGGATTGCGCCAGTTACCAGAGTCGGAGTTGGCAGGGGTACAAGCGTTAATTCAGGTTTCCGGTGCCAGTAGCAGTGGGAAAACCATGAAACCGGATGAAATCGGGTTTCGGTTGGGACCGCGCATTAATGCGGTGGGACGGATTGGTGACCCGCAGGTGGCGATCGAACTGCTGACGACGGATGATCCCGGGATTGCCTTAACTCGGGCGATGCAGTGCGAACAAATCAATCAGGACCGTCAGCAGATGTGCGAAACCATCGAGGCGGAAGCGATTGCCTGGGTTGAAAGCAGTGGGATTGATTATTTAGGCAGTCGGGTGTTAGTGGTGGTCCAACCGGGTTGGCATCATGGTACTATTGGGATTGTGGCCTCTCGCTTGGTGGAACGCTACGGTGTGCCGGTATTTATTGGCACTTATGAGGACGATCGCCAGGAACATATACGCGGATCGGCGCGGAGTATTCCAGAATTTCATGTGTTTGAGGCGATGCAACATTGCGATCGCTGGTTGGGAAAATATGGCGGACATCGCGCTGCCGGGGGATTTACCCTAAGTTCGGAAAACTTAGACGGGTTTCGCCAAGGGTTAAGTGAGTTTGCTCATGGATGTCTGGAACCTCATCATCTCAAACCGGCGATCGCCATTAATGTGCTGGCGGAATTTGAGCAAATTGACCTCGACTTATACCGGGAAATCGATCGCCTCCACCCTTGCGGCATCGAAAACCCATCCCCGGTATTCTGGACGCCGAACGTAGAAGTGGTGCACCAGCGTATCGTCGGCAAAGGACATATCAAAGTTACCCTAGAAAGCTCAACTCACAGTTTCCACCCCAATTCGTCAAAAATTGCCACGCCGCGTCGGATTCAAGGGATTGCATGGCGCTGGGGGGATTATTTTCCCCTGCCTCGATACATTGATGTGGCCTATAAGTTGCGGGAAAATACTTGGAATGGTCAGACCAATGTAGAATTAGAACTAATCAGCGCCCGTCTGCCTGAGAACGAAGAGAGTCGCCCGAGTGAGATTACCCAACCGTCAGCGCCACCTCCACCCCCAGTTCGGCGATCGCTGAAAACGCCAATGAAACAACCTGTACAGGAATCCTTTCCCCAGACAACGGGGCCCATTACTGCGCCTCGGGTGACTCCGGTGATTCCCGAAGCACCTCCGGTGACGGTTAATCCAGAATGGTTATCGGGGATTTCCTTGCAATCGTTACTCACTCACTTACAGGGTCGAGTGTTGTTCTATGGTGCCGGTAGACCAGAAATTGGCGCGACAGCTTGTGAAGTTGAGTGGAACTTTCCCAAACGACCTTGTGATACGTTGTTACTCTGGACGTTACCCCCTTCCGGGACTCATTTGCAATGGTTGCTGGCGAAAGGGATGCCGCGTCAGGTGTATGTTTACAATCACCTACCGCCTTTGCCGTCACCGATGCAGTTGCGATCGCACCTGCGCGATCGCCTCCAAGAGGCGGGGACTCAACCCTTGAACTTGTTGCAACTCGGGCAAGAATTGTGGGTGGCACCGAGTACCTTATTGGCTGCTTTACGGGAATTGGGGGATTCTTATCCGGAATTTCCTCCTACCCAAACCCTCGATCTCGAATTAGAACGGTTGTATCGATGGTATGCCTTTCCCCCGGGAAAATTAGCACAAATTAATTGGCGATCGCCCTTGCATTAGTCGCACTATTCCCGAATCGTAATATGATTGGTGTTATCGATGGTAATTTTTCCTTGCTGCTGTAACTCGCTCAGGAGGCGGGTAACGGTAACGCGAGTTGTGCAGGATGCATCGGCGAGTTCCTGATGAGTGAGGCGCAGACTCAACCGGGTCCCGGTGGCAACGGATTCGCCTAAGATAGTTTTTAAAACTTGAAGGAGGGTGAGGAGGCGATCGCTGGCGCGCCTTCTTCCAAATACGGATAATAACAATTCAGATTGTTGTAAGCGCTGGGTGACGCCTTCAGCAATCAACTGTGCTAAGTGAGGAGAATGAGCGATTTCCAGGTGAGAAATCGTGATTAATTCGACAGTTTGAGAAAGGGTTGTGACTTGATAAATGGGCAGGGCCGTTAACGTCGGACACAAGGGGATTCCTTGACCCGCTATTCCCATCAACACCTCACTATTGTTTTCCGTCAGGGTACTCAATTTGACCCACCCTTTACAAATCAGCCAGAGGGCATCCGGTGGTAAGGGGATATTTTCTGCTTTGGAAAAACTATGCCGGGTGCGATCGCCGAATAAGTCCTCGGTGTTCTTGTTTTTCTGGGATTGCGCTCGCTGGCGATCGCTGATGTCTTGAATACAGAGGCAGGTGGAAACAATGTTACCCCAAGCATCCCGTTCCACCGAGAGGGTTAGCACCGCCTCAAAGGGTTCCCGATGGGGGGAATAAAGTCTCACTTGCCACTCCCGATCGTCCTCCCCCTGTTGCCGCCTTTTCAGTTCTTCCCGAAACTCCCGTCGCGCCTCTATCGGTACCAAAATAGTCAAGGGTTTGTGCAGTAGCAATCCCTGAGTGCAGTCGAATAATCGGGTCGCGGCACGATTCACTGAGGTTATCTTCCAAGTGCTATCCAGGGCAATGTAAGCATGAGGGGCTTGCTCAAATAGGCTTTGATAACGCCTGCGTTCTGCTTCTAGTTGGGCGCGAGATTCAACGAGTTGCTCCTGTTGTTCGGCGAGTTGTTCTAAGGCAACGAGCAGTTCTTCGGAAGCGGTTCCGAGTTCTTTAAAGGCGATCGGCAGTAATTCACCGGGGTACTGGATCTCCGAAGCTTCAGCACTGCGGTGATACAGGTTTTCAATTCGCTGATTCATCGCCTTGACATATTGGGTAAATAAATCGAGCTTTAAAATATCTTCCTCCTGCTCAATCTTCTCGATTTGGTGTTAGTTAGTGGGGTTACTGGATTTCACACCTCGTTTGCTCGTTTTCGGAGCCGAGATGTTAAGAATTAACGGTCACAAAATCATACCATATTGATTACGATTGTGCAAGTTTCGTTGGATTTCTTTTTACAGTGGAGATGCAGGGATAAAATTCTCTGTTTTTCAATCCTTTTGGGGTTCCCGTCCTTCTCAACGGCGATCGCCCCCGGATCCAAAACCCAGGATAGCCCGCTCACCCAGTCTCCGGAAAATCTAGGACCCTTCCCCTGGGCAGGGTAACCCGCTAAACTCCATTATCCACAAGGGTTTCAGTCTTGATTGTAGCCTGGGCTACAAACAGAATTTACAATAATTCTCTCTGGGGATAGAGTATGAACTCTAGTCGAGGTTTTAGAATGAAGGAATACTTGAATTTGTTACAAAGTCAATTCGGCTCTTGACTGACTTAAAAGTTTCCTCAAAATAGGAAACTTTTTTCGGGGCTTAGAGTCAGTATATGCTCAGGGAAAAGTGAGTAGACAGCAAGGGCTATTTTCCAATTATCTGGCACTTAATCATGAAATAAATTATATTACTTAATCGGATATTAATTATATAATTTTCCTAGGTTTTATAAGGAGTTTCATGAAATTTTATTGATAACAATCGTCAACGTCGTCAGCAGATTTTTTAAATTGGAATTATTTTGCTTTCAACCTATTTTCTATTCCTTCCCCGTAGAAAGTATCTTTACCGAACATCAACAATAAATAAATGCATAGAATGGAATTATGAATCGAGTAGCTAGGCGCAAAAAGATATTAATTGTTGAAGACAATATCGCTTATGCCAATATCTTAAAACTCACTTGGGAACAGTCGAATTTTTGGGCCGAAGCGGAGATAGAGACCGTCAATGATGGGCCCGAAGCGATCGATTACCTTTCGCGGAATCAGGGAAATTCAGGCGAGCATCAGGAGTCCAGCCCGTTACCAGATTTGATTCTCTCCGATATCAATATGCCCCATTTGTCCGGATTAGAACTACTGGCTTGGATTCGACAAACCGCTCATCTGAAACACTTACCTGTTATCCTCATGAGTAGCTATATCGATCCACTAGAGCTAGAAATTATTAAGAGCTTAAAGGCAAATTATTATTTTATTAAGCCCTTAACCCTTCAAGAATTATTAAACAACCTGAATCAGACTATCAAGCACCTTAAAACCAGTAACTCTCACTTTATAGAATGAGTTTAAATCAGGCATTCAAAACAGAGAGAGACTTGGAGATTAACTGGGTCTCTCTTTTCTTTATTCTCCAGAAAAGACCTGTTTAACAGGGGTTTTCTCTTGTTTTGGCGCAATTCAAGTTTTGGATATCTTTTTCAAATCACCGGAGAGATATCATTTTTTGTAATGGTTGAAAGGATAAAAAACAGCTTTTACAGGACTCCAGGCGATCGCCAAAAATGCCCTCGTATCAGTCGCTACGTTAGTGCGTTACATCCACTCCTGTCTTTAGGTAGAAATATTAGGTTTCAAAACCCATTATCCTAGGAAACAGGGGAGTCAGGATAATTTAAACTCCATCGCGAGTCTAAAACTTTGTTGACTTCAACTTTTAACTCATCCAGTCTCCCCAGACGAGGGAACTTCATCAATTGCCTCGATACTCATTATCGATCAACTATCAAAATGGGTATCAGAGTGAGAGAGGATGGCACTGGACTTTCTGGGCTGAGGTTCTATCAAACCCGAGATCAACTCATCAAGTTGGGCTCCGGTGGGGGAACAGGTTTGCGATCATCACAAAGAAGTTCCGGCAAGGGTCGCAGTCCGGTGATAGAGGGCCTGAAAACGGTGAAAGCAGGACACCAATCGGTGAGCTTGTCGAACCGTTTGATTCAGAAGTCAGATTCTAACTCGGGGTAAAATGAAGTCTAAGGGTTGTTCCTATTGTCCTAAATTCGGGAATTCTTAAAGTAGTCATTTGGGGATGGGACCGGATGAACGGGTAAGCTTCCCTACTGAGGTTAAGCCAACCCATAGAACAGACACAGAATGACCCGTTTTTATAGTACCCTGTGTCCGTCAAGAGCGATTGTAGCAAAAGAGGCGAATATGAGCCAAAAATGGTTTCCTGAACAGGATAGCTTATCCGATGCAGTAGAAGAACTTGCAGAAACCACCGTTTCTTTAGGGGTGATCTCTAGTTTTATGGTTCGCTATCAGGGTCAACAGCGTCGATTTTATTTACCGAGTAAGAGCGACTCTCAACCCCTGACAGCAGAACAGGCATACTTGCGGTTAAAAGAGTTGATGGAAGAATCAGGGCTATTGAGCGAGATCTCATCCCGATAGTTTAGCGTGATTCTAGCCGTTCAACCCAAATTTCTGTCTCCATTATTTCACTCAATAGCAGATGCAGTAAGCTGGGGACCGGCATCAAACCGAGTCTACTGACTTGCC
Organism: Oscillatoria sp. HE19RPO; assembly: GCF_024220515.1. Lineage (GTDB taxonomy): Bacteria > Cyanobacteriota > Cyanobacteriia > Cyanobacteriales > Laspinemataceae > Laspinema. The sequence goes on along the minus strand of NZ_JAMXOT010000186.1, from coordinate 16,003 downwards.
TGAGCGGGAAGAAAAGAAAACTCAATTGAGCGATCGCCCTCGGGGACATTTTTATTCCTGGAGAGGATTTCGAGAACCCTACAACCCTGGGAGTTAGGACAAAGCAAGACTCCACTGGAGTCTGACTGGAGCCATTCTCCCAGGCTCTTTGTGCAGGGGTGAGTTTCTAGGCTCTACCTTCGCCATCCAGGGTCCTAGAGGGGACTCCAGAGGGAACAGCGCTCAAGGGGACTGAGCGTCAAGGACAAAACACTGCAAGGCGCAGAGTTTGACACAGAAATCCCGACTTGATTGGCGATCGCCCCGATCTAAGCTGGTATTTTGACAAAACAGCCCGAAAATCAACCGCTACAGGGTTTAGGCAGCGGTGATTCGAGCCGCTGCCTGTTACATATCGCCACCGCGAAATGCCAGCAAAAAGATGACAACTGGACCGGCAATCAAGATCAATCCCACAAAAGTGAGTTGAAGAATTACTTCCAGATTGAGGTTACTTGCAAAACTACTTAAAAAATCCATTTCTCCTCCCAACGGTGCCTGTTCTGAGTAGATATCTAAAACTAACAGCGCTTTACCCTACCCCGAATGGGAGAGGGGATTTGCCGCACTGTAAATCAAAATCCGCATACAATCTTACAAGTGAATGGCTCATTTTTTTAAGGAAGTTTACAAAAATCTGAAAAAAACATGAACCGAGACCGGGTTTTTCTTTGCCCCCAAGACGGAAACTCCCCTGCGATCGGGGAGTAAAAAGCGCTATTGTAAAAAGGCACGAGGGTTTTATGTGGGGTGTTTAACCGTGGCGAGTTGGCGTTGTGTCAAGCAGTGTGGAGCGTGCTGTCATCTGGATCCAGAGGAACGTCCGGAATTAGCCGAGTATCTGTCCCCGGAAGAGTTGGCCTTATATCTGAGTATGGTCGGGCCCGATGGATGGTGCATCCATCTGGATCAGCTCAACCGGGAATGTACGATCTATGACGATCGCCCCCGCTTCTGTCGGGTTCTCCCCGATGTCTTTGAGGAAATGTACGGCATTGAACCCGAGGAACTAGACGAGTTTGCCATCGAATGCTGTCAGCAGCAAATCGAGGCCGTCCACGGCGATCGCAGCTTGGAAATGCTCCGGTTTAATCAAGCCGTTGGGGTTTCCCTACTTGAACTACCCCCCCTCGATTAAGCCGGTTCTCTTTCCCGCGATTTCTATCTCCCCCTAGTATTCCTTTCGGTAGAGACGGGGGTTCAACGGACCCTCTTCTCTACCTGCGGGTTGATTTTTCGGGGGAGAGTCGGGAATAATGAAACATCAATGAAAAAACTACAGCAGTTACCCTCCATGCCAGCAAATACTTCTTCTGTCACCGATGCGACCGAGACCCCTCCCACCTTGTCTCCCGTCTCCTCCGATGCGGAAGCCTGCCTAGAACGCGCTCTAACCCTACCCACTTCCCTCGAACAACTCCCACCCACCCCATCACCCCAGGCGGCAGCAAAAACCCCAACCCTTAAAGCCCGTCAGGGAGCCTGGAGTGTTTTCGCTTCCACCTTCGTCACCATTTTTCTGGCTGAATTAGGAGACAAAACCCAAGTCGCCACCCTGTTAATGACCGCTGAATCCCAATCTCCCTGGATTGTCTTTGCCGGTGCAGGTTCTGCATTGGTCGCGACTAGCTTATTAGGGGTCCTCCTCGGTCGCTGGTTAGCCAGTCGCATCTCCCCCAAAACCCTCGAAAAATCAGCGGGAGTCGTGCTGCTGGTTGTCTCTGGAATGCTGGTGTGGGATATTCTGCATTAAATTCCCCGCCTCATCAAGCAAGCCCCACCCTTTTCCTCGGTTCTTTTTTCGGAACCCTTTAAACCATCAAGCAGGATAGCAGACAATGGACTGGCAACTTCTCGGCGTAAGTTTTATTACAATTTTTTTAGCAGAATTAGGAGACAAAAGCCAAGTCGCGGCGATCGCCCTCGGGGGGAGCTCAAAATTTCCCCAATCTGTCTTTTTCGGAACCGCTGGCGCACTTGTTTTAGCCAGTTTGTTAGGGGTTTTAGCCGGAGAAGGGGTCGCGCAACTGCTTCCGGCTCATTTGCTCAAGGCGATCGCTGCGATCGGGTTTGCAATCATGGCCCTACGTCTCCTCTTCGGCAAAGAAGAAGAAGAAGACTCTTCCTCCGACCCAGAAACCCCCGCCATTGCCCTCTCAGACACCGATTAAACCGGCGTAAGTCCTGCCTAAGCATCATACGCAAAAGCCCCCAAATATCTGGGGGCCTTTTGCTGACTTAAAATTTCTATCCCAAAACCCTTATGAAGCGAGGCGTTGTGGTTGATTGCGATATATCCAACTGAGCAAAATGCCACTACAGCCCAGTTTGAACAGTTCCAGCATCCAATACCCTTGCTGCATTTGAGTCATCCCCGAGGGAATCCCTTGCACCGGCTCAAAAACATTCAGTTGCATCGCCAAAGCACTCATTTGCGGCGTCAAGCTATAGGTATCAATCAACACCACCAATAGCAGGATAACGGATAGGATAATAGCAGGAATCGTCCAATTGGGGTTAAATTGATGCCGTTTAACCACGGTGAGAATTCCGGTCAAAACTAACGCGGCACATAATAATTCAATCCGATTAAACATCCCAAATAACAGATAACCAGCGGAAGCAAACCCGGCTGCTTTCATCATTCCGGCTGCATACATACTGGGCAAAATGACCAGATCCAGCAACAGGCAGGCACTCAGCCAAAACCCCAGGCTGAATAGGACGATGGTTTGCCAAATCGGTTGTTTGATTGTAACTGTCTGATTAGTTGCCATAAATTTTCCTCTCCTGCTCCGTCTTTTTTTTAGCTTAACCAATCAGCCTGGGAAAATCCATAAAGTAACATTTCAAAACGATACAAAATGTTACTAAAATGAAGGGAATTACGGGAAAAAATGTAAACATTTATTGCAGGCGGTCCCAGGGAGGGGAGGAGTGGGGTCTAAGGACTATCCATGTCAAGGTGTATTTGTAGGGGCTTCGATGCTCGAAGCTCCTGTAGAGGCGATTCGCGAATCGCCCCTACATGGAACAACGATTTTTCGTTATTAAATTTACCACCTTGACAGGGCTAGGTCTAAGGACCCGGAGACAGATGCAGGACCGATCGCATTCCACTCCCTGCCAGAATAGTAAAAAAGGCTAACCCAGAAAAACCCAGAAAAAAGCGTGAAAGCAGTTATTTTATTGTCTGGAGGATTAGACTCCTCCACGGTGCTCTACCAAGCCAAAGCCGATGGCTGCACCTGTTATGCGATGTCCTTTGATTACCAGCAGCGCCATCGTCGGGAACTCGAAGCCGCCAGGGCGATCGCCCAATCCGCAGGGGTCGCAGAACATCAAATCGTCTCCTTTGACTTGCGACAGTGGGGAGGGTCCGCCCTCACCGACGACAAAATCGACCTCCCCTGCGATCGCTCCGTGGAGGAAATGGCGCAGAATATTCCCATCACCTATGTTCCTGCTCGAAATACCATCTTTCTGAGCTTTGCTCTGGCCTACGCCGAAGCCACCGATGCCCGTCGGGTTTATATTGGGGTGAATGCCATCGACTATTCCGGCTATCCGGACTGCCGTCCCGACTACATCAAAGCGATGCAGAATGTCTTTCGTCTCGGGACGAAACAGGGGAGAGAATCCGAGACAACGGAAATTGTTACACCCCTGATTGATTTGAAAAAAACCGAGATCATCCAACTGGGAAATCGTTTAGGGGTCCCCTGGGAAAAAACCTGGTCCTGTTATGCCGGAGGCGATCGCCCTTGTGGAATCTGTGACTCTTGTCAGTTACGGTTAGCCGCATTTACAGAATTGGGATTAACCGATCCCCTGCCTTACCTTCAAGGGGGTTCCTGAAGCGAAATCATGCTGAATCTGGCTGATTTCGATGGGTTTTCAAAGGCGATCGCGTTTCCTGGCTGAGTTCGGGTCAGCAACCTGGCTGGGTTCCGGGTTTTAAAGACTCAGAAACCGATGGAGTATTTACTCATTCCCCCGACATCCCGTTAGGGGGATTTACTGTCTTGTCCCTACATTTAGGCTGTCATCTCCAAATGTGGATCAGAGCAAATTCCGGGATTCTTGGAGCAAGACTGAACCCGGACAGTACAGGATGAGAGGGGGGCGATCGCCTACGCTACCGACTCGATTTTAAAGCATTCCAACCCCTAAAAGAAAGCGCCAAGAAACCCGGTGGTTGACTTCACTCTTGAAAATTAAGCCAGCCAAGGCTTAAAAAACCCAATTTTAAGAACCAGTTTTCCCTCGGACAGCCTGAAACTGTTGAACGAGACGACCCCGGGAGGGAATCCAGAAAAACATAGCCACAGCTAGGCAATCCCCTGGGATAGCAAAAGAGAAAAACCATTCCTTAAGATAGAGGGTTGTCTTTGCTTGCCGGATCTAAAATGTTAAAGTCTAAAGCCTAAATTAGGCACGAAACCAGGGACCCGGTTGGGGAAAGTCCAAACCTTCCCGAAATCCACTCTAGGCTTCGTTATCCGCCCGAATCGGCTGGCCTGAAAAGCCATATCAAAAAGTAGAGTTTTAACCCGTTGCGGACCTCTTAGACAGAGATTCCTCTATCTGGAGAACCATCCCCGGCGATTTGCAATCTAACTTTTTTCTAAAGTATCATCTTCCTCTGGTTTGTTGTCATATTCTCGGCCTAATTGTTAACCTAGAATTGTTGTAGCAACGATAGGAACGACATGGCTAGAGATTATATGCTTCGGATTCGATTAAATACTCAAGAATTAGAACGCCTGAAAGCAGAAGCTGAACGGCGCGAACTTTCAATGTCAGAAGTAATTCGAGACTACATTAAACGAATGCCTAAACCGAAAAAAGGTTCAGATGGATTATTAGATGAAGTTCAAACCCCAGCAATGGTGGAATGAGAATTTCTGTCACATCCGAATATTTTCAGCAAGATAGCTTCTTGAATTGGAGCTGGCGCTTAAAAACGAGTGCTAATGCTGATCGAGATCTAAATCTGATGGGGAAGAGGGGAGTGACTCCTCATCCTCATCCTGATTCTCATCCTCATCTTGATTCTCATCTTCATCCTGATTCTCATCTTCATAGAAATCGAAATTCTGTGAAGAAGACAGGAGTAATTCGTCCTCCTCCAGATCGAAATCGCGGGATGCAGAGGAGGATTGTTGCTCAGACTCATCGAGATTGAAATCCGATGCGGACGAAGCCGACTCCTGCTCAGGGGCATTGCGATCTAAATCCGTGGGCAAGGAGTCAACCGAATCTAGGTTAGAGGAGATAGGGTTCGTCACTTCTGGACGATAAATCCGAATTTGGTTCAAACGAGGGCCTTCCGTAGAGACCACCGTAAATTCCAAATTATCGTAGAGGAGGGTTTCCCCCTCCGCTGGGATTTTTTGGAACTGATAGAGGAGGAAACCGCCCAAGGTTTGATATTCATCCGTCAGGGGTAAATCAAAATTGAGCAATTCATTGACTTCTTCCAAGTTCATTTGAGCTTGGACCATCCAAGTTTGCTCATCGACCATTTGGATGGTTAACTCTTCAGAATCGGAGAGCTCGGGACTGTCGCCAATAATTTGAGCAACTAAATCACTAATGGTGACTAAACCGGCAGTCCCGCCAAATTCATCAACCACCATCACCATCGGTCGTTGCGATCGCTGAACGATCGGCAACAACTCGCTTAAAGGAGTATATTCGGCAACAAACCGCGCCGGACGAATCCAGGGTGTTAGGGGAGTATCTGGGGTGAGGGTGCCTTGGGCTAAAGGTCCGGCCAATTCTTTAAAATAGATAATGCCGCGAACGTCATCTAAGGATTCCCCGATCACCGGATAGCGGGAGTGTCCCGTACTCACCACCTCATTGAGCAACATTTGAAACGTGGCATCATAAGAGATCCCATGAATGCTCGTCCGAGGCACCATCACTTCCCGAGCGGAAACCTCCCCAAATTCAAAGACATTATTGAGCAGTTCTCGCTCCTCCGCTTCTAAACCTGTGGATTCTCGTTCCGTAGCGATAATGAGCTGTAACTCTTCAGGAGTGATGCGATTGGACCAAGCTTGAGAGTTAAAGCGAATACCCCCTAGACTGAGGAGCCAGCGGGTTGAGCGGTCCAGGATCCAGATAAAAGGGTGAAAAAATCGGGCGATCGCCAAACTCGGGGGGCCTAGGAGTCGGGCCAGTTGCTCAGAATAGAGCAAAGCCAAGGTTTTGGGACATAATTCCCCGAGGACAATTTGCAAATAAGCCACGATTAAAAAGGCGATCGGGATCGCCAGGGAATGAGCGATCACCTGAGCAATATCTGGCCGAATCGGCAACCAGACGATCCATTCGGCCACTAAAACCGCCATCGTATTTTCCCCAATCCAGCCGAGGGCCAGACTGGAGAGGGTAATGCCTAATTGAGTCGTCGAGAGCAGACGCTCGATATTGCGATGGAGATGCTGGACAATTTTGGCCTGGAGGTCGCCATTATCGGCCAAATGATTAATCCGCGATCGCCGCACGGAAACGATCGCAAATTCCGTCGTCACGAAAAAAGCATTAATGGCGATCAGCCCAAATACCGCAACCAAGCGCAGTGCGATATCTTGCCAGGTCTGAAGGGAACTCCCGGGGACCACCACCGCTAAATGACTCGCGATCGCACTGTGCGACTGCAATCCCACGACCCCCAGGGTCACCATCCCACCCAATGCAGAAAAATAGCTTAAAGAACGCACCACCGCAACTCATTGTGAAACATTTGGATTACCCATTTTAACGTTGAGCGTTTTGCACCGGAACTGGAACGGCGAGAAATTAGTTCGGGTCTTGATGCCAGAACATCCCCCTAACTTAAACCCGATGCTAGGGTTGATTAGAGGGCCTGTATCCAGACAAGGGTCCCCCGTTTATTGGACCGGAATTTCCGACATTTTCAGTTCAAGTTCCTGATCTGGATAATCTGTCAGGGTCAAGGACAGCTTTTGTGCATTGTCAAGCAACGCCGTGGGAATGCTGACGGTCCCGGAATAGCTGCGATCGCTCGGGGACAAATCTCCCGGCAATCCTTCCGTGGTCGCACTGAGCGATCGGCCCTTATCATCGGTCACATTCAAGAAACTGTACAGAAACTGCACCGATCGCGACCCTTCATTCTTTAAACTGACATCCAGGACCAGAGAGGAACCTTCTCGCCGCACCCCAGTGACTTCCAAGCTCACGTCCTGGTCCTTAGTGGCGATGGGAAACCGCTCGTCTTTCTTGGGTTCTTCGGCTGCTTTGGCTTCGGCGGCCTCCGGTGTCGGTTCCACCGCTTTGGTTTGGGCCGCTTCCGGTTCCACCTCTTTACCAGAAATTCGGGCCTTGACCGTTTTAATGATCTCTTCTTCCTTCAACAGCTTCAGTGCTTTACCCTTCCCTGTAGCCTGTGAATTGGACTCTCCGGAGGTATTCGGACGGACGTCAGGTTGGGTCACTTCCTTGAGCGCCGCTTTGCCTAACTCTAAACCCAGGGAGGCACTTAAGGCACCGGCCCCAAACATCATGGATAACAGCAAAAACGTCAGGACAACAGTGGGGTTGACTTTCATAGTGTTTTTTCTTTCTCTTCTGCGATCGCCGCAATATCGACTTATTTTCTAGCTTCAAGAGCACCTAGCATTTCCCGGGGGGAAATCGCACTCGCCCTGGATAAACCCAGGCATCTCGATTTTAATCCCTATTTTTTTATTCCCTCGGGTTCTCAACGAATCCTTTCTCCCCTTGACTCCAACTGATAAACTCTCCGGTTACACTCTACCCCTAGACAGGTTACACCCCCAGGGGTTATAATCTCCACAACAGCCTATTGCTTTGCCCTGAATTCCCAGTTTTGGGAGCGATCGGTCAAGCAAATTTTTCTAAACGACTCGGCGATGAGTCTGCTAGAATCAATAAATAAAGACGGCAGTTGGCCGAGCGGATGAGGCAGCGAACTCAGTACGACGTGACGACTGCTACGCATGATGGTGAAATTCCATTCCCCCTGTCCATCGGGGGACTCCATAACCAGGCTCCTAGGAGTAGCGCCCAAGGGGTTAACAAGTCAAGGTTAAAACCCACCCAACAACCGGAGACCACCGGGAAAGGGTCGGGGAGGGAGACAATAGGGTGAACGAAAGTGAATCGTCACATAAAGTCCGGTAAACTGCACCAGGGTAAGGGTATGTATCCCCTGGCTCCAAAAAGGGACAAGGAAGAAAGAAAACCAAGGCGTGAGTACCTTGGCGATGGCTCAATGACCTTCCCCGGACAAAGACGGCACCTAAGTTGTCACAAATGCGTGGCAGGATAAGCGGGAAACCTGATTCCCTTCCTACCTTCAAAAGAAGGGTCTTAGCTAAAAGACAGGGGACAGGTGAAGGAACCTACCTCAAGCAAAAGCCCAGAGTAACGTCTGGGATAAGCTGAAAGGTCAGGTAGCTAGGAAGAATAAATGAGATGATGATAGCGATGTCCAAGGCGAAAGCGGATTGGTCACAAATCGACTGGGCTAAAACCCAAACGAAAGTGACAAAGCTACAGAATCGAATTTATGAAGCGGCCAAAAATGGAAATACTGTCGATGTTGTCAGGTTGCAAAAAACCTTGATATCCTCTTACTCAGCAAGGCTGATCGCTGTTCGCCGAGTAACCCAAGATAATCAAGGAAAAGCCACAGCAGGAGTAGACGGCGTTAAAAACGTGAGTCCTAAAGACCGGCTGGCAATGGCTGAAATCCTCAACCTAGATGGAAAGACATCTCCCTTAAAAAGAGTTGAAATTCCAAACCCAGGAAAAAAGGAAAAAAAACCTGTAGGCATTCCCACCATCCTGGACAGGGCAAAACAAGCGTTAGCAAAATTAGCCCTTGAACCACAATGGGAAGCTTTATTCGAGCCTAATTCCTACGGATTTAGACCCGGACGAAGTTGCCACGACGCAATCCAAGCCATTGAGCTTAGTATCAGAAGAAAGGCAAAATATGTTCTTGATGCTGATTTAAAAGGATGCTTCGACAACATCGACCAAGAAACCTTGATTAGGAAACTAGAAACATTTCCAATTATGGAAAACCAGATTAGAGCTTGGCTCAAGGCTGGAGTCATGACAGGAGATGTATTCTATGAAACCCAATCAGGAACCCCCCAAGGTGGGGTTATCTCTCCCTTACTGGCTAATATTGCCCTGCACGGGTTTGAAACTCATATCTCCAACAAATTCCCAAAAGTGAAAACCCGTAAAGGTCAAGCCAAAGGGAAAATGAAGGAAGTTTCAGAAGCCAGAGTCATAAGGTATGCAGATGACTTCATCATTCTTCACGAAAAACTAGAGGTCATTCAGGAAATAAAAACTGAAACGGAAAAATGGATGGCAGGGATAGGATTGAAGCTGAATGAAGCCAAAACCCGAATCACACACACCATACAATCCGTAAATGAAGAAAAACCTGGATTCGACTTCCTAGGATTTCACATCCAAACTTATGAAGTAGGGAAAACAAAAAGTGGCCTGAACTCTAACGGAGAGCATTTGATGCAGCGAACAAAAATTCGCCCTTCAAAAGAGTCCGTTAAACAGTTCAGAAACCAAATCAAAGATATCCTGCGCCGAGGACAATCCATGTCGCCAGCAGAAATGCTCAAGAGACATAATTGGTACGTCCGAAGCTGGGCCAACTACTTCAAAATCGGAGATAGTAGCCATGAAACCTTTAGTAAACTTCAAAATGACCTATACCAACTTTACTTGGCCTGGGGACAGAAGAAGTTTTCTCAACGGGGGAATGGATACATCACGAAGAAGATATTCCATAAGAGTAAATACTCAAAATGGAATTTTGGATGGAAAGAAGGGAATCATGTCCATCTAGCCACAACCCTCTACGAATTCACATTCGTTAAACACATCAAAATCGAGGGAAAGAGAAGTCCTTACGATGGAGATTGGATGTATTGGGTAAAAAGAAGGGGAACACACCCTCTATGCCCCAAAGACATCAAAATAGGGTTGAAAGCGCAAGAAGGCAAGTGCCATCACTGCAACGAGCCTTTCTTAACAGAGGACAAGATTGAGGTTCATCACATCGATGGAAACCGGGAAAACAATAGGAATAATAATAAATGCCTAGTCCACCGGCACTGCCACGATGAAATCCATAGAAGAGACGCGAGGTCAGTCATTTATGACCCCTCACCTAGCTTAAAGCCGGATACGTTGAAAGGCGTAAGTCCGGTTTGGCAGCCGAGTATGAGTGGTAACATTCATGCTTAGGCAACTAATTCGCCTTAGGCAGGTTCAACTCCTGCACTGCCGATTGAAGAAGATCAGGGGAATCGGGAACGAACCTCTGATCTTGGGGGCGATCGCCCGTTATCCATTCAAAACTCACGTCAATTTCGCGAGTTTACCCCCTTTGTAGGGGCAGTTTATGTACTGTCCCTATTTTCTGCTTAACGCAGGGGCAGGATTTCGTTTTGAGGGTTGAACGGGACTCCGTCTGGGGGGTAAATGGGCAGCGTGAGCAAAGACTCGTCAAAGGGGTTGGGCAAGTCTGGGGTTCTAAGAACAGGCTCGCTAGAGGTCTGGAGCTCCATCACGGCATGATAGAGTTTGTTGATCCGTTCCGCATCCCACTCCACCTGTCTTTCCGGGTAAGTCATCGGCAGCAGATAAAAACTGATTGGGTCAAAAATTGAGCGATTCTGGTAAAACGTATCAGAACTACGAAAGAAAGCCCGATCAAATTGTTCAGCAATGTTTCGAGGTTGGCTTTGGGCGAGGGCCTCTGGTGCCACCACAACCAGAAAACATTTAAAACAAAAAGAGTTGAATAAAAAAGAGTTGAATAAAAAAGAGTTGAATAAAAAAGCATTTGTTAGTTTAACAAGTGATTTTGGTGCCCAAGGTCAGGGGGGAGGGCTAATGGAAGGCGTTATCATGTCAATATGTCCTCATGCATATGTTATTCATTTAACGCACGAATTGCCTCCATTTAATCTTATCGCTGCAGCAAGAACCTTAGAACAGGTTACTTTTCTTCCAGTTGGTGCTCATGTATGTATATGCGATCCCGGTGTCTGGTCTGACCGTAAGTCGCTCATCTTAGAAACTTACCGTGGTGATTGGTTGCTTGGTCCAGATAACGGGATTCTAATTCCCGCAGCAAGGAGTTTGGGGGGCATCGTAAAAGCTACTACAATTGAAAGTAATAATAAATACATACGAACAAAAATTTCACAGATATTCCAAGGTCGAGATCTATTTGCCCCAGTTGCTGCCTATCTATCAAATGGCGTTTCCCTTGATGAATTCGGACCCATTATTGACGTAAACAATCTAGTAGGGTCAATATATGATGAGGCTGTGGTTATTGACAACTTAGTGTACGCTACCGTTATCCAAATTAGCCGTTTCGGCTCTGTTCACATGAATATAACATATGAATTGTGGAAACAATTAGAATTAAACCATAAAGACAGCATTGAAATAAGACACTCTCATGCTGAGAGTTTATGTTTACCAATAGGTCGGACATTTAGCGATGTTGCTGAAGGAGAGCCGATCGTTTTAAAAGACGATTATGGAAGAATAGAGATGGCTATCAACATGGGGTCATTTGCAGAAACCTTTAAGATAAAAATCGGAGATTCGGTAGTTTTTTGTATTTGAACCGAGCAATATTTTCCAGACACACCAACCTAAAAGGAAGCACATCAGTTTTGCCGATTGTCAGATTCGGTGGTAAAGTAAAACAGTCAAGTAACCCGGAGTAAATGAATGAAACCCGAACCAGAAGTTGCCTTACCAAAAACATAATGTGCCTCAAGTGTTAGCCCACCGCTGTGCTTATCTCAATGATTCAATTTAACTTAATTTTACAAAGCTGACCTGCTCCCACCTAAAAAGCACCAACAATCATCAACTAGCATATATTCTAACCTGATTCAGAGATTGAAAAATGACTATCTCAATTCGTGAGCTACAAACCTTAACTGAAAATTTTAATAGCGATCCAAAGTGTTCGTACTCTTTGCCAGCTCTGGTTTATATTAAGCCGGATTTTCTGAACATTGAACGGGAGGCGATCTTTTACAAAAGTTGGCAGTATGTCTGCCATGTTGAGCAACTTCGTCATCCAGGAGACTATATCGCCATCGACATTCAGGGGCGATCGATAGTAGCCGTCCGCGATCTTGCGGGTGTGCTGCGGGCATTTTACAACGTTTGCCGCCACCGCGGTCATGAGATAGTTAAGGATCGAGGCCAGATTAAAAACTTTGTCTGTCCTTATCACGCTTGGAACTACAACCTAGACGGAACCCTCCACTCGGCCCGACATTTGAAAACCATTGAAAATTTTCACTTTGACGATTTCGGGATGGTGGCGGTTCAAATCGAAGAGTTCTGTAACATGGTCTTTGTCAATCTCGACCCAGAGGCGACCCCACTGGCTACTCAATCCGGCGAGCTAGCCCGTGAAATTCAAGAAGCTGCCCCAGACTTGGGGAAACTGACCCATGCCCACCGATTCACCTATCGCGTTAAGGGCAACTGGAAGATCGTCGTCGATAATTTCTTGGAATGCTATCACTGTGCAGTGGCCCACAAGGATCTGACCACGTTGCTGGATATGCGAAATTACCAAGTCACAACCTACGATATTTACTCCAGCCAAATTGGTCCGGTCAGCATGACCAGTAACAGTAACTCAGCCTACAACGTTGAAGGGGCAAGCGTCCAAGAACATTACCTCTGGTGGCTGTGGCCCAATACCGGCTTGCTACGTTACCCAGGCGATCCCAATTGGATGGTCTGGCACTTCATTCCGGTTGATGCTGAAACGACCATCGAAACCTTCGATTTCTTCTTCCAACAATCGACCCCAACTGCTCAACAGATGGAAGCGATTGAATATATCGACAAAGTTTTACAACAGGAAGATATCGACATTATTGAAAGCGTGCAGCGGGGCATGAATACGCCTGCCTACGAAAAAGGTGGTCGTTTCGTGGTGTGCAGTGGAAACGACAAGGGTGAAACCGAACAAGGGGTTCATCACTTTCATGGACTCTATTTGAAAGCCATCGATCGCTACCTTCAGGGCAGATCGCTAGATCAAATCGAGCAGGCTCCCTCTAGTGACCCCCAACAGACCATAGGAGCATTCTCATGATCGAAGAAAACGTATACAAGCTGATTGCACTGGGAAAAAAGATGGTCGGCTCCGATCTGACCATCGCCGATGGTGGCAACCTCTCCACCTATGACGCAGAAGCCAATGAGATTACCATCACACGTTCAGGCGCGTGTCTTGATGAGCTTGATATTGACTCATTCGTATCCTTTAAACTGGACGACAATGTTTCTGCGGGAGCATCCTCCGAAACGGCGATGCATCTCGCGGGCTATCGAGCGAGGCCAGATTTCCTATGCTTGTTGCACTTTCACCCCCAGCAAGCCACCCTGCTCGCCACTGCCAATATCAACATTAGGACTATCACCGTCGATCATACCTACTATCTCGCGGGCAGGATAGCCATCCTACCATTCATTCAACCGGGTACTCAGCAGCTCGCCGCCGCCTGTGCAGACCAATTCAAAAAAGGGTCTGATGTCTTGTTACTGGCTCACCATGGCTGCTTGTTGGGCAGCAAGTCCATCGAATGGGGTCTGTACAGCGCATTGAACCTTGAGCAGGCAGCCAAGATGACGAGGATGCTGGGTGTCGATGGGGGCAAAACCCAGATCCCTGAATGTCCTAGCTCGTACCTTGAAAACCTCAAACAATCAGGAGTTGTGTGATGCCAGTCACTGAAAAACAATACAGTATGGACAACGTGAGGCTATTTGAGATGGCCTTTGGTGAAGAGTTCATGTCCTGCGGCGGGTCAGCCTATCTTGCCGTACTCTTCGCCGATGAAGAACTCGGATCGAGTACGCACATCCTGGATGTTTGTTGCGGTCTAGGAGGTAGCGCCTTCTATCTTGAGAAGGAGTATGGGGTTAGAGTCACTGGCATCGATAGGGAAGCGGAGCTGATAGATTGCGCTAAGCGAAGGGCACAGGAACGTTCGTCCAAGTGTGAATTCATCCTCGGCGATGTCATCGCTACGCATTTTGACGACAACTCCTTTGACTACATCATCTGTCGAGATGCCTTGCTGCATTTCGATAACGAGGGAAAAAATCAACTGCTTCAGAAGATCCGGTCATGGCTTAAGCCCGGAGGCAAATTCCTCGCCACTGACTATGGCATTTCCGATCGGCCACTGACCCAAGATCGACAGGAGGTGCTCGATCGCAAGGGCTATCATCTGCTCATGCAGTCAGATTATTACGATCTCTTTGAGCACAATACATTCATCCGGATTCAAGTTTCCGACGACACGGAAAGCTACACTCGTCACACACAGGCCGAACTCGATCGTCTGCTGGCGCAGGAAAATGAAATCACTGCACAGTATTCCGCCGCCGCCTTCGCAAACACGGTTGAATCATTCAAGAAAAAGCTCCAAGACATCGAAGACGGCATCAAGACGTACTGGTTAATCCAGGCTGAAAAATATTCTATTCAATCTCAAAAGTTGAAAGGCCGCGTGGCAATTTGCACTGGTGCGTCTTCTGGCATTGGCCGCTCGACTGCGATTGTGTTGGCAGCCCAGGGTGCCACCGTTGTCCTGGCCGCGAGGAATGCCGACAAGCTCAACACAGTGAAAGCACTCATTGAGGAGCAAGGGGGCGCTTGCTTCGTCGCGCCGACGGATGTCTCACAGCGCGAACAAGTGCTGGATTTGGTTGGCACTGTCATGGAGCGTTATGGCCGTGTTGACGTGCTGATCAATGCGGCTGGCGTGATGTTCTACACCTTCATGGAGAATGGAGTTTTTGAAGAATGGGCCAGAACTATTGATGTCAACATCACTGGAGTGGTCAACTGCATCGGCGCTGTCCTGCCTGAGTTCATTCGGCAGAAATCTGGTCACATCATCAACGTCAGCAGTGATGCTGCCAAAACGCCGTTCTCCGGGTTGTCGGTGTATTGTGCATCAAAGGCCTTTGTCACCACTCTGTCACAGAATTTGCGCAACGAGCTTCGTGGGAAAGGCATCAAAATAACCGATGTTCAGCCGGGAGATGTCCGAACGGATCTCGTCCGGACCAACAGCGACACGAAGGCCCTCGACGCACTCGGTATTAATCCGCAATTCAAAGTGGGACATGGGTGGGCTTCAAACACACAGTTGCTCAGCCCGTTTGACGTGGCAGACTGCATTGTTGGTGCAGTTATGGCAAAGCCCCATGTCGGAATTAACGAAGTCCTGATCGAGCCACGGGATCAGGCATAACTCAATAAACTTGAAGTAATTTTTGGTTGTTATGAATGCCTAGGAGTCATGTAAGAATAACTTAACCATTTTTTACCTAGAAGCATTATCCACAGAGGATTCCAGATAAAATTTGCACAACTTATTTTTACACGATGCCCTAGTCCACCGGCACTGCCACGATGAAATCCATAGAAGATACGCGAGGCCAGTCATTATGACCCCTCACCTAGCTTAAAGCCGGATACGTTGAAAGGCGTAAGTCCGGTTTGGCAGATGAGTATGAGTGGTAACATTCATGCTTAGGCAACTAATTCGCCTTAGGCAGGTTCAACTCCTGCACTGCCGATTGAAGAAGATCAGGGGAATGGGGAACAAACCCCTGATCTTGGGGGCGATCGCCCGTTATCCATTCAGAACTCCCATCCATGTCGCGAGTTCACCTCCTTTGTAGGGGCAGTTTATATACTGCCCCTATTTTCTGCTTAGGGAACTCCAAAAAATAAAACCTTCAAAAAACCCGCAGGCTCAAGCCTGGGGCTACACGGACAAAGCGGTGCCTGCGCGGGCTAAAAGAGCCTTGTTAGGTGCGATCGCATCAAAGCAAGGATGATTTATTTGTT